>DATGLL010000066.1:0-41407 GCA_035294145.1 Candidatus Dormiibacterota bacterium
GCGGTCACACCGGCCGGGGACCGCGCCGGGGCGTCCACCAGGATCAGGTGACCAACTCGCCGGGCCGGGACGGGGAGCTTGCCCGACTGGAACCAGCGGTAGGCGGTCACGGGGTGGATGCCTTGCTCGCGCGCCCACTGCTTCAAGTTGATGGAAGTGGATTGTAGTGTATAGGCGCGTCAGCTGTTGTTAACCCCAGCCTCTCCCGGATGGCCGGGTTCCGCTCGGCCAGGAGAAGGAGCGCCGGTGGCGCAGCGGCGCCAGCACCCTACGCTCAACCACCTGGCCCCCCCACCCCGCACGCGGCCTTGTCGCGTAGATGCCGGGCCCGGTGGGCAGGGCGACCACGCCATCGTGACGGGTCGGGTCGAGGTGGCTGGGCTCGGGATCAGGGGTCGCCGACGCCGGCCCTCAGGCTGTCGGGGACCACCAGCTTGGGCGCGCCCCCATCGCACTCGAACGGCACGTGCACGCCCAGCCAGCTCCGCGGGCCCCGGCCCCGCACCGTCTCGGCGCAGGGGTGGCCGCCGGCCCCCAGCACGGCCACGAACCCCTGCGCCGGTCAGATCTCGCCGCTGCCGGGCTCGACCCAGGGACTTGGCACCGTCGTCCTCGCCAGCCCGGGGCCGAGGCCGACCCCACGAAGGAGCTCCCCCCGGAACGCGTTCCGATGGGGGCCCCGTGAGGGGTGCCACGTGATGACTCCTGCTCACCCAGCGGCAACGGGCTCAGCTCCCATCGATCCGAGGGCTCGAAGGTGCCCAACCCGCGACGCGGGTCGATCTCCCGGCCAGCGCTCGCCTCCACGGCACGAGCGAGGAGATCAACCCGTGGAGGCCCAAGGCACGCCGCCGGGCAAGCACCATGGCCATGCCCACGAGGAGGCAGGACCCAAGCGGGCAGAGCAGGCGTCGCTGACTCAGCCGGCCGCGTCCGCCCGGGGTGGGGCCTGGGCTCGCAGGATGGCCTGCGACGACCGCCGACGCCGCCCGCTGGTGGCTCCCTCGGGATGGCCTGACGGGGCCCGGCGGCGGCCCCGTGCGACTCGCTCGGCGGACTCCCCCTGCTTCGTCTGCACGGCGTACACCTTGGCCTCGAAATCCTCGAGCATGGCCTCGCACTTCTGGATCCACGCCCGGGCGTCGGCCTCTCGGGGAGAGCCGAACCAGTCACGTTCGCGGACATGGTCGAACCAGGAGCAGATCTTCTCGAACTCGACGCGAATCTCCTCCGCCTCTTCGTACGTGAAGTTCTTGCGGAAGGTCTCGAACTCGATCTCCTTCGTGAAGTTGACCTCGCAGTTCTCGATGATCTCGTCGTAGTGCTTGTTGGTCTGCTCCAGGAACTGGCGAGCGAGCTTGACCTCCTCCTCCGGGGGCAACTTCCGCAGGGGCAGCAGATGGTACTCCCCTCCTCCCTGCTCGATACGACTCAGGACTGTCGTCAGCTCACGTCTGAGACGGACGGTGTCCGGGAAGACGCAGACCGACTGCTGGAGGTAGATGGCCCCCATCTTCTTGAGCATCCGCCACACCGCGACGCGCGTAGCCGTCGGCTTGGCGGGGACCCGATACACCAGCAGCATGAAACGGCTCGGCCGCTGACGTGGGCCCTCCTCCTCCCCCTGCTGCGCGACAGGCCCCTCTCCAGCTTGGTGGGGCATCCCCCCCTCGTCAGCATCGTCATCGTCGGCCTCTCTCGACGAGGGCTCCCCCACGGTCTGAGTGAACCACTCAGCCATGCCCTACAATTGTAACACCTGTTTAATTTAAAAGCTGATCCTCCAGGGAGGCGAACCTCATGCTGAGACTGATCGCGGCTGGGGATTCCATGATCACCCGTCGGCTCTCACCGAGCCGTGACCGCGCCTTCCTGGACCTCGTCAACCTGATCCGTTCCGCCGACGCTGCCTTCACAAACTTTGAGATGGGTTGTCCGCGGGACCCGCTGATGCCCAACGTCAACCATCCGAGCGCCTTCCAGTACTCCAAGCCGTTCGTGCTGGACGAGCTCAAGTGGTGCGGCTTCAACCTCATCGGCGCCGGGAACAACCACATCGGCGACTACGGGCCGAAGGGGCTCATGGACACGCTCGAGGAGATCGAGGCTCGAGGGCTGGTGACCGCGGGCGCCGGGGCCAGCCTCGGCGAGGCCAGGGCCCCCGGCTACCTCGACACGGCCGGCGGCCGCCTCGCCCTCCTGGCCGCGAGCTCGACCAACGTCGAGCACGGGATGGCGCTCGCCCGACGCAGCGACATGGACGGCCGCCCAGGGGTCAACCCGCTGCGCTTCGAGGTCAGCTACTACCTCGACGAGGCCCGGTACCGAGCACTCGTGGACATCGACCAGGCGCTCGGCACAGCGGCGACCACCCGACACCGGCAGGAGTTCAGCGCGCTGCACGGTCGGAGCAACCCGGACGCCCTGAGCTTCCTCGGCGCCAACTTCTTCCGCGGCGACACCTGTCGGGTGTCGACCAGGCCACGGGCGGCGGACCTCGACGCCCTCCTTCGGGGCATCGGCGCCGCCCGTCGTCAGGCCGATCTGGTCGTGGTCAGCCTCCACGCCCACGAGGGACCAGCCAACGACCTCAACTCCGACACGCCCGCCGACTTCATCGTGGAGGCGGCCCGGCGAGCGATCGAAGCTGGCGCCGACGCCGTCCTCGGGACGGGTCCCCACATGCTCCGGCGCATCGAGATCCACCAAGGGAAGCCGATTTTCCTGTCGTTGGGCAGCTTCGTCTTCCAGATCGAGACGGTGCAGCGGCAGCCCGCGGCTGCCTACGAGAAGCACGGCCTGGGGCCGGATTGCCTGCCCCCCGACGTCACCGACGCCGTCGGGGCCGTCCGGGAGGGACCGCCTCGTGGCTTCTGGGACCGGCGCATGTGGACCAGCGTGGTCGCGGACTGCCGCTTCGAGGAGGGTCGGCTTCGCTCGCTCGAGCTCCATCCGATCGACCTGGGCATGGAGCTCCCGCGGCACGTCCGAGGGGCCCCGGTGCTGGCCAGCGCCGAGCGCGGCGAGGAGGTCCTGCAGGGCTTGGCCGCCCTCTGCCGGGAGAGCGGGGTCGAGATCACGACGGAGCGCGCCGGCGACCGCGTCGTCGGACGCCTGCGGCTCTGACCCGGGACGGCTGAGCACGGGCGTCAGGGGACGATCGGTCGAAGGCGAACGGCGCCCCCGAACCTGGGAACGGCCCCGGCCCCGCGGACCCGAAGGTCGTCTCCCCCGGTCGCGCCGGCGTCGAGGCCGCAACGAGCGGGGCCAGGTGGCGGGACGGGTCAGGCTGGGTTCCTGAGCGGCTCCCCACGCAGGGCACGGGCGACCTCCTCGGCGGCCTTGGTCTGCAGCTCGCGTCGCGCCTCAACCGAGAACCAGGCGACGTGTGGCGTGAGCAACAGGTTGGGTGCCGAGCGCAGCGGGTGATCGGCGGGCAGGGGCTCCAGCTCGGTCACGTCCAGGCCAGCCCCGGCCAGGTGGCCCGAGCGGAGGGCCTGGCCGAGCGCCACCTCGTCGACCAGGCCGCCCCGCCCGACGTTGATCAGGACCGCACCGGCCCTCATGGAGGCGATCCGGCGCGCGTCCAGCAGGTGCCAGGTGGCGGCGGTGAGCGGGACGTGAAGGGAGACGAAGTCGGACCGCGCCAGCAGCTCCTCGAGCGTGAGGGGCTCGACCTCCGCCTTGCGCATCTCCTTGGCGGCCACCAGTGGGTCATGGGCGGCGACCGCGAGGCCCAGGGCGAGCGCCTTGCGGGCGAGCTCGCCTCCGATCCGGCCGAAGCCCACCACGCCGAGGCGGAGCGTGCTCAGACGCCGGATCGGGTAGCCGCCCGCGACGCCGCCCAGCTGGCGGTGAAGCGCCAGCAGCAGGGCCAGGGCATGCGTGGAGACCTCCTCCACACAGTAGTCGGGGACGAAGCCGACCACGATCCCGCGCCGGCGGGCGGCCTCGACGTCGATGTTGTCGACGCCGACCCCATAGCGCACGATGGCCCGACAACGTAGACGAGCGATGCGCACGGCGTCGAGCCGGAACCGAGCGCCGATCAGGATGGCGTCCGCCCGCTCTGCCTCGCTCAACACCTCTGGCTCAGGCCGCCCGCGCAGGTCGACCAGCTCGGCGCCCAGCGGCTCCAGCACCGCCCGCTCCGCCCCCAGGTTTGGGAAGCGGTGGTCGATGACCGCAACCCGTGCCGGCAACGCGGTCAGCCCCGGGCTCGACGCACGCGTCCGGTGGTGGCGTCGAGCGGGTGCGGGGTGGTCACCAGCCGCTCGTCGAAGGGATAGGTGGTGTAGATGTCCGGGTCGCCCTCGGTCACCACCAGGTTGTGCTCCAGACGGACCCCCCCAACCCCGGGCTGTCCGGCATAGGGCTCGAGGTTGAACTGCATCCCGGGCCGAAGGACGAGCGGATCCTCCTTGGAATGGGGGCTGAAGTACGGCGGCTCCCAGGGCGCCACGCCGGAGCCGTGGCCGAGCGAGTCGAGGACGTAGGGATCGGCCGCCGCGAAGACGTCGGCCGTGGTGTTGCCAGGGCGGGCGGCGGCGCAGGCGCTCCAGAGCGCCTCGTAGCACCTCTGATGGAGATCCATCTGCGCGGGCGTGGGCGTGAGGTCGCCGCAGACCCAGGTTCGCGTGAGGTCCCCCCAGTAGCCGTTGAAGCAGCCGCCGATGTCGATGATGACGAGGTCCCCCTCACGGATCACGCGGTCCGAGGTGAAGCGACGGTACGGGGCGGTGTAGGGGCCGGAGCAGACGATGTTGGAGCACTGCGTCCACTCGCTGCCGAGGGCGGTCATCCTCTGCCAGGCGGCGGCCAGCACCTCGCACTCGCGGACGCCGGGGCGCAGGGTCGCCAGGGCGGCGTCCATCCCCGCCTCGGTGATCGCGTTGGCCACCTTCAGGCAGGCGATCTCGTCCACCGTCTTGATGATCTTGGCCTCCATCAGGATCTTGTAGCCGTCGACGAAGCGGCTCTTGGGGAAAGCCCTCTTGAGGTGCTCCTCCAACGTCGGCCCCCAGAGGTCGACGCCGATCGTCTTGCCGTTCAGGTCGCCGACCAGGCCACGCAGGAGCTCGGCCCACTTCCGGATCCCGACCTCCTCCCGGAAGTTGGCGCGGGGCTGGATCGCGTCAGTGGGCAGCCAAGGCATGCGCTGCCGGCAATGCTCATAGTCCATCGTGAAGAGCAAGGGGTCGCCGTCTGGGATGAGGACCACCGTGGCGTTGCCGAGGAGCGGGGTTGGCCCGAGGTGATGTCGGTAGCCGGTCAGGTAGCGGGCGTCCTCGGTCCGGAAGACGAAGAGCACGTCGGCCTCGGAGGCCCGGAGGGCATCCCTGGCCTTCTGGAGCCGCTCGCGACGCAGCCGGTCGAAGTCGATCCGCTGCTCCCAGTCGACGCCCATCATGCCGAGATCGACCATTCACCCTCCTCCTAAGCGATCGCTGGCCGCAGGGTGAGGTGCCGGCGATAGAAGTCGAGGGTCCGCCTCCAAGAATCGCAGGCCACCTCGTAGCCCGGGTTCTCGGGCCTCAGACCCGAGAGCCGGAGGAAGGCGTGGCCGACCCCCGGGTAGATGACGCACTCGAACTCAACCCCGCGCTCAGCCAGCCTGGCCGCCAACGTCCGCACGTTGTCGATGCCCACGCCGGTGTCCTCCTCTCCCCACAGGCCAAGGATCGGGCCATGGATCTCGTCCACCATCTCCAACGGGAAGACGAGATCGGTCCGACGGTACCGGGCGGGGAACCCGTAGTAGCAGACGCTCACCAGGTCGTCGCGATAGCCGGCGAGGTTGAGCACATAGGTTCCCCCCAGGCAGAAGCCGAGCGTGCCCGTGCGTCCGGCGCCCCCCGGCTGTCGCTGCAGGAACCCGATCGCCCGTTGGAGGTCGCTCATCGCCTGGACCTCGTCGAGGCGTGCGAGGCGCTCCCGGGCCACCTCCAGCGTCTGCTCGCGCAGCGGCTCCAGGCGGAAGAACAGGTCCGGCAGCAGCGCTTGGAAGCCGGCGACCGCCAGACGGACGGCGAGCTCCTCGTAGAAGGCGGTGCGACCGTAGACGTCGTGGATGACCAGCACGCCCGGGCCCTCGCCACGCTCCGGCCGGGCCAGGAAGGCGGGCATGGCGCCCTTGCTCGTCGTGACGTCGACCTCCAGGCGCTGGACCTCGGGAGCTTGCATCCCCTCCGGGACCTCAGGATGGCACATCGTCGCCATCGTAACATGGATAAGTAACAAACGTGATATGTAACAATCGTCAAAGCCTCCGGGGGCTCCGGGCCGGTGGCGACCGGGAGGGCGCGAGGGCGACGATCGGCCCATGGCGCTCAGCTGGACCTTCCGCGCCCGTCCAGGGGCCGAGCCCCAGGCCATCCCGTGTCGAGCCAGGAGGCGCCCGGCCCCCTCGACGTGCCGGGGGAAGCCTCCCGGCCGGCTCAGCACCGCCCGCTACCGGCGCTCATCCCCCCGGGTCGGAGGGGGGACCAGGCTCCAGCCGGCAGACGGTCGGCAAGGCGTTCAGGAGAAGATGGCGACACCGGCGGCGGCGGCCAACGCCAGCACCACCACCGACGGCAGGCGGCCACTGGCGACCAGGAGCGCGCTGGCGGCGACCAGCGCCAAGGTGGGCGGGTCGAAGCCGTGCGCCCCAACCAGGCGGAGCATCACGACCGGGAAGGTGGCGACGATCGCCAGGTTCAGCCCACGGACGAAGTCACGGATCGGAGCCAGGTCGCCGAAGCGGCGGTGCAGGAGCTCGATGGGCACGATCAGGAGCGGTGGCAACGTCGCGGCCACGACGGCCAACACCGCCCCCCACCACCCCGCGACCAGGAAGCCAAGGCTCACCACCCAAAGCCCGGTCGGGCCGGGGGCCACCTGCCCCACCGCCAGCGCGGCCCCGAAGTCGGCCTCCGTCGCCCAGTGGCGAGCGAGCAGGTCCTCATGCAGGCTGGGGAGGTTGCCGAGGCCGCCGCTGGAGAGCAGCGTGGCCTTGAAGAAGAGCCAGAAGAGGCCGAGCGGGTCGGGCACGCTCAGGCCCCGCTCAGAAGCCGGCGCGACCAGCCCAGCAGCGTCGAGGCAACCCCTGCCCCGAGCAGCACGACGAACACCGGTGGCCGCCAGAAGACCTGGGCGGCAAGGGACCCGAGGAGGACGGCGACACTGGCCATGAGGCTGAGCCGACCCTCGACGCGGCTGGCGCGCAGGGGCGGTCGCGCCAGCCGGACCGCCATCACCAGCCCCAGACCGGCAACACCGGCGGTGACCCCGCGCAGCGCGAGGGCGGCGACATGGAGGTGGCTGACCAAGGCGTAAGCGACGGTGAGCAGGACGGTGACCGCTGCGCTGGGCAGCACCAGCCCGGCGAGGGCCACCGCCGAGCCCGCCCCACCGGCCGAGCGCCAGCCGATCAGCACCGATAGGGCGAGCAGGTTGATCCCCGGCGGCAGCTGGCACATGCCCCAGGCTTGGGCGTACTCGGCCGGCGTCATCAGGCGTTGACGCTCGACAAAGGTGCGATAGATCAGGAGCTGGGTGGCCTGCCCGCCCCCGAAGGACTGGAGCCCGATCCCGGTCCACGTCCGAAGCTGTTGGAGGAGCTGGCTCACGGCAGAGTGTAGCCGCCGTCAACGGCGAGGGTGTGACCGGTGATGAAGGAGGCGCCGGGACCGGCCAGGAAGACCACCGCCGCGGCCACGTCCTCCGGGGTGCAGAGCCGGCCCAGCGGGATGTCGGCCGCCCGCCGGGCCTCGTAGCCGGGGTCGGCGAACTTGTCCTCGCGACCGGGAGTCCGGGCGCTGGCCGGGGCGACCGCGTTGACGGTGATCCCGTACGGCGCCCACTCCAAGGCCAGGGCCCGGGTGAGCTGCTCGAGCCCTGCCTTGCTGGCCGCGTAGGCGGCACGCTGCGGCCGGACCACCCGGCCGTAGGTCGAGCTGATGTTGATGATCCGTCCCTGGCGCCGGGCCATCATGTCGCGGGCGGCCGCCTGGGCCATGAGGAAGCTGCCACGGAGGTTGGTCTCCAGGACCGCGTCCCAGTCCTCAGGGCGATAGTCGAGGGCGTCGATTCGGAGCGTGGCGCCGGCGTTGTTGACCAGGATGTCGACCCGGCCGAGCTCAGCCACCACCCGCGCCACCCCAGCCTCGATGCTCGCCGGATCCCGCAGCTCGATCCCGACCCGCAACGCCCGGCCACCGGCGCTGGCGATCGCGTCCTCGGTCTCGGCAAGGGTGTCGGGGCGACGGGCGCTGATGGCCACGGCCGCGCCAGCGCGCGCCAGGCCAATCGCGATGCCGGCGCCGATCCCGGCCCGGGCCCCCGTCACCAGCGCCACCCGACCCTCAAGCTCCATGGCAGCAAGTGTTATACAGAACATCGGTTACTCTCGATGATGTGCGGGACTACCTGCGCCGCACCTTCGGGCTAGAGGGCAAGGTCGCCCTCGTCACCGGCGCCCGGGAGGGCATCGGCTTCGCCGCCGCGACCGCGCTGGCCGAGGCGGGCGCCCGGGTGGCGGTCACCAGCCGCAGCGCCGACGGCCTGTTGGCGGTGGTGGAGGCGATCCGGGAGGCGGGGAGCGAGGCGCTGCCGCTGATGATGGAGATGCGCGACCTGGCCAGTGTGCGATCCGGCATCGAGCGAGCCGCCGAGCACTTCGGTCGGCTCGACGTGCTCGTCAACAACGCCGGGGTCGCAATCCGCGCTCCCTCGCTCACCTACACCGAGGCCGAATGGGCCGAGGTCCTAGAGGTCGACCTCCGAGGTCCTTTCTTCGCCGCGCAGGCGGCGGCGGCAATCATGGCGCGCTCCGGGGGAGGCCGGATCATCAACGTGTCCTCGGTCTTCGCGCACAAGGCGATGGGCAGCCGTGCCGCCTACGCCGCGAGCAAGGCGGGGCTGGAGCAGATGACCAAGGTGCTGGCCGTGGAGTGGGCCAGTCACGGGATCACGGTCAACGCGGTGGCGCCAGGGACAGTCCTCACCCCGAGCCGCGAGCACCTCTTCGCGACCCCGGAGGCGCTCGCCGAGCGGCTTCGGATCATCCCCCTCGGCCGCCTTGGGAGGCCCGAGGACATCGCGCCGGCGATCCTCTTCCTGGCCTCGCCCGCCGCCGCCTGGATCACCGGCGCGGTGATCAACATCGACGGTGGGATGCGGTTGTAGGGTCGCGCCACAGCCCCCTCGGGGGAAGGGCCCCTCGCAGACCCCCGGCCGTCGGCCGCGTCAAGACCCTCGCGCTCCACCACGGAGGGATGCCCCCCAGCCGCGGCTCAGCCAGGAGGCCCGGATCGAGGACGCGGGCCCGGCCAGGCCCGAGGAGGGGTCAGACCCAACGATCTCCGGCCGCCGATCGGCGCGACCAGCACCGCCGGTAGGGTCGGGATCGAGGCCCTCTCCATCGACTGAGACCTCCGGTCGTCGGAGCCAAGGGCCCTTTGGCCTCCCCCTCGCGAAGCCCTGGGAGAGCTCCAAGGTCGCTTGGCTTCCGGGCGAACCGGGGGTGCCACCGGCGGCTCCGGCGGGACCAGGGCTCGAGGTGGCCCTCGGCCAGGGGCGTGGGGGCGCCGATCTGATGCCCGCTTGGAGCACGCCGGCAGAGGCGAACAGCCGCCCCCCGTCGGAGAGGTCCGGGGAGGTTCGGCCTCGGCAAGGCTGAGGCCCCCTTCGACCCGGCAGCGCCATCGGGAGCCCCGGGGTGGACACCGGCCCCGTCGGGGGCCGCCCCAGAGGCAACCACCTGCCGGGCCGGGAGTGATGAGCACCGGGCTGGCCAGCACCGTGGGCAACAGCGCGCCTTCGTCGATCGGGTGGGATCACCTTCCCAGAGGCGGTCATCCCTTCCACGGTCTGGACATTTGACGCCGCTCAGGGCGGTCGTCAGGCCTCCTTGGGCCCCCAAGCCCCCGGCTGTGTCCCCACGAGCCCCAGGGGTGGGTCGCCAACGTCCGCTCGTCGCCATCTCCCTTCATCACCGTTTCCCTTCATCACAACGACCCTCTAATCGGCCGCGGCTAGCATGCGTCCTGTGAGCCACAGCTTCCCCTCTCACCTCTCACCACCCATGTCATCAGCATCTCCTCAACGGACGCGTCAGGTCCGAGCTTTGGTGCTGATCGTCGTCGCCGCGATGCTTTCCCTGGCCGGCTGCACGGGCGGCGGAAGGGAGGCTGTCTCTGCGAGCCCACATCGTTCGGTTGACCTCTCCATCTACACGTACATGCCGCTGGCGAGCCCAGCTGCTGACTCCCTCTTCGCTGGGTTCGTGGCTGACTTCGAGCGCTCCCACCCCAACGTTCACATCACGACCATGAAACCGGCCACGACGGCCTCGATCTTCGCCTCCCTGCAGCAGGACATCTCCGCCGGCAACGTCCCCGACGTGGCCCAGGTCACCTGGGATGAGCTTCGCTACGTCGTCTCCCAGCTCGGAGCTCAGGACCTCGACACGATCGTCGGGGCCGACGCCCTACGTGCAGAGTGGGGAGGTCCCTATCCCTACAGCCAAGCCGTCACTCGGCTCGGGGTCGTGAACGGCAAGACGTATGTCGTGCCCTGGACGGTTTCGACACCGATCCTGTTCTACAACGCCAACCTGTTCCGTCAGGCCGGCCTTGACCCGACGCACCCGCCAACCACCTGGGCCCAGGTCAAGTCCGACGCTCTCACCATCAAGGCGAAGACGGGGGCCAATGGGGTTGCCACCGGATGCCTCGGTCAGGCAGCCGTCCCCTTCGACTGGTGCGCCCAGGCGATCGTGGACTCCGCCGGCGGGGGCGTGGTGTCGGCCGACGGCAGGCGGGTGACCTTCAACACCTCGGCCAACGTCGCCGCGCTGCAGGAGATGCAGGACCTGGCCAGGAGCGGGGCCATGGTCGACCTTACCGCGCCCCAGGAGGTGGCCGAGTTCGGCAGCGGCAAGCTCGGCATGCTCCTCACCACGGCGATCTACCAAGCCACCTTGCTGCAGGAGGCGGCGGGTCACTTCGACGTGCTCGCCACCGGGTTGCCCTCATTCGCGTCGCGCCCAGCGACCCCGACGCCGTCGGGGTCGGGGCTGGCCATCCTGACCCGGGACCGAGCGAGGCAGGAGGCGGCATGGGAGCTGATCCAGTACCTGACCAGCCCATCCTCCCTCACCCAGATCACCAAGAGGATCGGTTACGTGCCACTCCGTCCCTCGTTGGCGAAGGCGCCCGAGTACCTGGGCAGTTGGGCCAAGACCAGCTCGCTCGTCGACGTCAACATCGCCCAGCTCAGCCACATCGTGCCGCAACGCTCGTATCCAGGATCCCACTTTGCTCAGATCGAGCTTGACTTCGTCAACGCCACGGAGGCGATCGTCTTCGGAGGTGAGTCGGCGAGGTCGGCTTTGGACCAGCTTCAGTCTGTGGCCTCAAGCCTGGGCTCCCAATGATCGGTATATCGACCCGCCGCTCACAGACAGCTCCACCCCCTGGTGACGGCAGGCCATCTCCCATCTTCCTCGACCATGTGACGCATCGCTTTGGACACATCGTTGCCCTCGACGATGTCTCGCTGGAGGTCAAGGCCGGGGAGTTCATGGTCCTGCTGGGCCCGAGCGGATGCGGGAAGTCGACGCTCTTGCGGGTGGTCGCCGGCCTGATCGCGCCCACCAAGGGACGGGTGATCGTCGGCGATCGTGACGTCACCTCGCTGCCCCCCAAGGACCGCGACCTGGCGATGGTGTTCCAGAGCTACGCCCTCTACCCACACCTCAGCGTCCTCAAGAACATCGAGTTCGCCCTGCGTGCGCAACGGTTGCCACGGGCAGAGGTCGAGGCACGCAGCCTGGCGGCGGCCGAGCAGCTTGGCCTCTCCGGCGTGCTCAACCGCAAGCCGCGAGAGCTCTCAGGCGGGCAGCGCCAGCGGGTGGCATTGGCCAGGGCGATGGTCCGGAATCCGCGCGCGTTCCTGATGGACGAGCCGCTGTCGAGCCTCGATGCCCAATTGCGGGCAGCGACGCGGATCGAGCTGTCGGAGCTCCACCGGGCCTTGGGGACGACCTTCGTCTACGTGACGCACGACCAGCTCGAGGCCATGGCCATGGCGACCCGGATCGCGGTGATGAACCGGGGCAGGATCGAGCAGGTGGGCACCCCCGGCGAGGTCTACGACCAGCCGGCGACGACGTTCGTCGCCCAGTTCGTTGGCTCGCCGCCCATGAACCTGATGCCGGCCTCGATCGGGAGCCGATCGGGGAAGGTCCGGCTTCGGGTCGGCGAGTCGGAGGCGACCCTGTGGGACGGCGACCTTGAGCCTCGAGCGGTGGTGGTCGGGGTGAGGCCCGAGCGCCTCCGCAGGGGTGGGGAACGCGGGGGCCTCGCCCTTGGGGTGATGGTCCGATCGGTGGAGAACCTCGGCAGCGAGGAGGTGGCGATCTGCGAGCACCGAGGCGAGCGCTTGCTGTGGAAGGGACCTCGTCCCATCGAGGTCATGCCCGGCGACGAGCTGGTCCTGCACGCATCGAGCAACGATCTCTGCCTCTTTGACCCGGCCAGCGGCCGCCGTCTGATGTGGGTTCCGGATGCGGCCCCACAGGAGAGGCCGGTCGCGATGGCCTCGGGAGCTTCCCTCACTCGGCGGGGGTGAGATGCTCGTCGCCCACGCCCCTGTGGAGGAGGTCGCCCCCGACGCCCTGCCGGCGCCGCCCCGCCGCCGATGGGCCTCCCTGGCCCGTCAGATGCCGCCGTACCTCTACCTGACCCCGGCACTGGTGGTGATGGGGGTTTGGGTCTATCGCCCTCTGCTGCTGTCCCTCACCTGGGCCTTCTACCGCTGGAACCTGCTGCCCACCCGCCCCAGGGTGTGGGTGGGGCTCACCAACTTTCGCCAGGTCCTGACCCAGCCGCAACTGTGGCAGGCCCTCGAGGTCACCGGCCTCTACCTCCTCGGGATGGCCGTCTTCCTGGTCGGCGTGCCGGTGGCGGCGGCCGGGCTGAGCGAGGGGACGACGCACGGCCGAGGCCGCAGGCTCTATCGGGCCGCCATCTTCGTCCCGGTTCTGGTTTCGCCCGTGGTCGCCGGGACGCTCTGGAGCTTCCTGCTGGCCCCCAACGGCGGCATCGTCGACCGCCTGCTCGGCCATCTGGGGATGGGTGACGTCAACTGGCTGGTCGAGCCCGGCCCCGCCAGGGCGGCGGTGGTCCTGGTCGCCGGCTGGAAGATGGTCGGCCTCGCCGTGCTCCTCGTCGAGGCCGGCTTGGCCGGGATCAGCGCTGAGTACCTAGAGGCGGCCGCGGTCGACGGCGCGTCGAGGTGGCGGAGCTTTTGGAGGGTGACCCTTCCCCTGCTCTCACCAACGGTGGTGCTCCTGCTCATCGTGACGCTCCTGCTCACCCCACCGATCATCTTCCCCCTCGTCAACTCTCTGACCCAGGGAGGCCCGAACGGAGCCACCACCGACATCTACTACTACGTGTACGTCAACGGCTTCAACAGCGCGGATGTCGGCAACGCCTCGGCGGCCGCGGTGCTCTTCTTCTTGGCCTTCATCCCCGTCGTGCTCGGCGGGGTCCGTCTTTTGGAGAGGCTCAGCTTTCTCGACCGCTAGGGAGGATCCCGTGACGCTGGTCATCGACAGCCGAAGCTCGGAGGTGCCGGGACCTCCCTTGGGCGCCCCGGCACCGGCCCAGGGGCGTCGAGCGCAGCTCGCCCGTGGCCTCGGAACCGGCGCCGGGCACCTCGTGATGGCCTCCCTCACCCTGTTCACGCTGGGGCCGGTCACGTGGATGTACCTGCAGTCGTTCCGACCCGAGTCTGAGCTGCTGACGTCCCCGCTCTCCTTCGGTGACCTGACCCTGACCAACTATGCGGCGGCGCTGGCCGCGTTCCCCTGGCCGGTCGTGCTGGCCAACACGTTCGTCATGGCCAGCGTCATCACCCTCGCCCAGCTCTTCACCGGCTTGTTGGCCGCGTACGCCTTCAGCTGCTGGACCTTTGCCGGCCAACGGATCCTGCTCATCGCTTTCGTCCTCAGCTGGACCATCCCCTTCCACGTCACCATGCTGCCCAACTACGTGCTCCTGGTGAGGCTCGGCCTGGTCAACTCGATCGCCGGCGTCGCCATCCCACAGCTCTCCGCGGCGTTCGCCGTAATCCTGCTGCGCCAGCACCTCATGGCCCTCCCCCAAGAGCTGCTCGACGCGGCGCGGGTCGACGGTCGCTGCTCGTGGTCGACCCTATGGAGGGTCGTCGTCCCGAACCTGACCCCCTCCATCGCCGCCCTGGCCATCCTGCTCTTCGTGAGCTCGTGGAACGAGTACCTCTGGCCGGTCGTGGTCTTCCACACCGGCCCCTCGGTGCTACAGCTCGCCATCCAGGGCTTCTTGAACGTCGAGGCCACCGACTACGGTGGCCTGCTGGCGGCCTCGGGGCTGGCCTGCCTCCCCCTGCTCGCCCTCTACGCCTTGCTCCAGCGTCGGGTGGTCGACGCGTTCGTGCACTCCGGCCTGCGGTGAGCGGTGGAGGGGGGAATCGACCCACTGTTCTCAGGAGGCATGGAACCATGGACCTCACCGTGCTCGGGTGCCGAGGCGGAGTGCCCGGAGAGGAGGCCAGCTCCGGGTACCTCGTCACCCATCACGCGACGGCGCTCCTGCTCGACTGCGGCCCCGGGGTGTTCGGACGGCTGGTGGCCAGCGGCCTCCGAGACCGGCTCTCGGGGGTGGTGCTCACCCACCTGCACTACGACCACTGCGCGGACGCCCTCGTGCTCGCTCGCGCCCTGGCGGTGAAGGCCGCCGCCGGCTCGGAGGAAGGGGCCCCGTCCGAGGTGGGAAGGCTTGCCTCCGTCCCCGCCTTGCTCGTCCCCGAGGGGGGCGACGAGCTCCTGCAGGCCATGGCGCAGCTGTTCCCGGTGCCGGTCCTGCCTGCCTACCAGCGATGCTTCGAGATCGGGCTGGGGTTGGCGACCATGGTCGACGGCGAGCGGGTGGACATCGGTGACCTGCAGATCCAGGCGTTCCGTCTCCGCCATGCCATCCCCAACAACGGCCTCCGCATCACCGCCGGAGGCGTCAGCCTCGCCTACACCGGCGACACCGGCCCGTGCGACGAGGTCATCGCCCTCGCCCGGGGGGTCGACCTCCTCCTCTGCGAGGCCACCTTCGACCGCAGCGGGGTCCATCCCGAGCACGGGCACCTCTCGGCCCAGGAGGCCGGGGTCATCGCCCGGGAGGCCGAGGTGGGGGCCTTGGTGCTGACCCACTTCCTCGAGGGGTCGCCGAGCTGGAGGCTCAGGCAGGTCGAGCTGGCGAGACGTGAGTTTTCGGGCCCGATCGTGGCGGCCACCGCAGGGATGACCATCCCCCTGTCGTTCGGGGCCGCGTTGCCAAGCGCGACGAGGACGGCACCCCTCGGATCCATCCAGCCATGACCTTCACGCGACCGATCGTCAGCGAGATCGCCACCCGGCGGCTCCCGGTGCCGGGGACCTACAACCTCCGCGATGTCGGAGGCCTCCCGACGAGCGACGGGGGCACGATCCGCTGGAGGACGTTGCTACGATCCGACGCCCTGCACCGTCTCGACGATGCCGGGAGGGAACAGCTCAGCGGCATCGGGCTGCGAACCGTGATCGACCTTCGCGAGGACGACGAGGTCGCCGTCGCCCCCGACCGCCTGGGCGACCTCGGGGTCCGGCTGGTCCGGAGGCCGCTCTACGAGTCCCGCACCTCTGGGATCCCCCAGCCCTCGCTCTCGAGCCGAACGTTGGCCGACATCTACGCGATGCTGGCCCGTGACCGAGGGGACGCGCTGGTGGAGGTTCTCCGCCTCCTCGCCCAACCGGGGGTCCTGCCGGCGGTCGTCCACTGCAGCGCCGGCAAAGACCGGACGGGGATCGTCATCGCCCTCGTGCTCGCAACCGTCGGCGTCAGCGACGACATCATCGCCGCCGACTTCGCCGCCACCGCCGAGCTCATGGAGGGGGCCTTCCGGGCCGAGCTCATCGCCCGCAACCTCGAACGGGGTCTCAGCGAGGAGCGGGCCACCGCGCTCCTGTCCGCCGAGCCGGAGCTGATCCTCGGCTTCCTCGACGCGGTCAGGGCAAGCCACGGCTCGGTCGCCGGCTTCCTCGCCCACCATGGCATGACCGAGGCCGAGCGCGCCATGCTCCGCGCCAGCCTGGTGGAGGGGATCGAGCCTCCCTAGACGCTGGTGGCGCCACCTCCACCCCTCCCCAAGGGTCGCTCCCGGAGGCCCGATGCCCCAAGGGGTGTCATCCCGAAAGGAGGTGGCCCATCAGCACGGTCGCGCCCCTCCCGGCCATCCATGTGCTGCGCTGGGGCCGAGGAGGGAGCGGATGCCGTCGTGGGGGTCGACGCGGGCCCCCACCTCAGGTGGCCGTCGGTCGACAGGGAAGGCCTGTGGAGGCGTTCTTCTTCCCGCCGCCCCGTGCACGGTGGGGTGGCCGGAGGCACGGACGGCCGAGTCAGGGCCGATCCCGAAGCGACGCCCAGCTCGGGAGCGGTCTCGGTGGTGAGGCGATCGACCCGGGGCTCGATCAGGCGCGCCTCGGCCTGGAGGGCCCGGTGACGAGGCCCCCGAGCGAAGGACCGTCAACCGCCGGCCGCCGAGTCATCACTAGCGACATCTGGTGATTTACCATGACGGCCCATGAACCTGAAGCGGTGGGCCGAGCACCAGGGGGTGTCGTATCCCACCGCCCGTCGCTGGCTCAAGACCGGTCAGCCGCCGGTGCCGGCGCGGAGGGTCGGCCGGCTGATCCTGGTCAAGGCGCAACCCGACCGCGGCAACGGCGGCGGCAAGACCGCCGTGTACGCCCGAGTGTCCTCGGCCGACCAGGCGCCGACCTGGACCGGCGGGTGGCGCGGTTGACCACGTGGGCCGCCGAGCACGGCCTCGCGGTCGGAGGGGTGGTGACCGAGATCCTGAGCAGCCTCTGCACCCGGCTCTATGGGCAGCGCTCGGCCGCCCGTCGCGTCGCCCGGGCGATGACGGCGCTTCAACAGGGGGATGGCGCGTAAGCACGCCTCGCCCGAGGGCCGGACGCTGCAGGCGTCCCGGCCCGTCCTGAACCCCGGGGCCTGGTCGGGCCGGCCCGCTACCGCCCGGTCCTCCTCGCCAGCGTTCCTCAGGCGGCGGCGCCAGCGCCGCTGGGGACCGGCAGCTCGTACAGCCTGGCCGCGTTGAGGCCGAGGATCTTCCTTTTGGCCTCCAAGGTCAGGTCGACGCCCTTCTCCTCCTTGATGTCCTCGGGCAGCTCGAAGGCCATGAACCTCTCGACCAGCCACTTGGGGCTCCAGAGCGCGTAGTCGGAGGCGAAGAGGAGGCGGTCCTCCCCCAGCCACCACAGCAGCTCGGAGATCACCTCGGCGAAGTACCGCGGCCTAGCGTGGATGAAGGGCATGACCACGGCCAGCCCGCCGTAGACGTTGGGCTCCTGGGTGGCGATCCAGCAGAAGTCCTCCAGCCGGGGCAGGCCGCAGTGCTCGACGATGAAGCGCAGCTCGTCCCGGTAGAGGGTCGCCACCTCGTCCACGTCGGAGACGTCGAAGGCGTCCCGGTTCAGCGGCCAGATCGTCGGCCCCTTGTGGACGTGGATGTTGACCACGCCCAGCTCCACGCACTTGTCCAGGTACCGTCGCGACCAGGGGTCGGTGAGCTTCCAGCCCTTGGAGTCCCCCTTCCATTCCGCGGTGTAGAGCTTCACCCCCTTGAGGCCGTAGCGCTTGACCTCCTCCTCGAAGGCGGCCAGGCCCTCGGCCTCGTCGCGAGGATCCCAGCGGCCGCAGAGCACGAACCGCTCGGGGTGCCTCTGCTTGAGCACCGCGTCCTGCTCGAGCGTGTTGAACCCGTTGAGGTAGAAGTCCTTGAGCGCGGTCGGGAGGAAGATCGCGATGTCGACGTACCCCTCCTCGAAGAGGTCGCGCATCATGCGCTCCTCGGGGTACTTGCGGTACTCCTCCAGCGTCCAGACGTACTCCGCCGGGCTCAGGTTCCGGTGATAGTCGTAGAAGCAGTTGATCCAGCCCTCGGCGTACTTCGGGTCTCGCCAGTTCGCGGGGCTGGCGTCCCAGAAGTGGACGTGCCCGTCGACGACGAAGATGCCTTCGCCGTTGTGTGTGTACATGAGCACCTCCCGGTCTCCCTGCCGTGGCTGCGCACGGCCCGCTGTCGTGAAGCCACTCACCCCCGAAGAGGGAAAGGTGCTTCGTCGTCGCCCAGCGTACGCCGGCTCGGGACGACCGGCGTGCCCACGATCGGGGCGATGGCCCTCGGAGGGGCCCAGCCCTTCCGAGCCGGTGGCGGAGGCCCGGGGAGGACGATCGTCGCCCCCACCCCTCTCCAGGGGAGGAGCCGCCATCCCCCATGGCCACGACCCCGCACCGGGCCTCGACGTCGGGGTGGTCATGCCGTCGGGGACCCGAAGGCAGCCAACGTGGCCGACGTCCGTCGAGGCCCGGCCACGGCCCGACGCCTCCCGCCCAACCCACGCAGGCGTGGACGATGAACCTGGCTGTCGGTGAGGGCGTGGGATGGGAAAGGTCGCCTCGAGGGCCGCGCCCGGATGCCGGGCTTGCCGCGATCGCGGTGCAGCGCCAAAGGCGGCGGGGCATCCTCGACATCGTGAAGATGCCCACCCCCAGCCCGTCGACGTAAGGTGGGGGTGTCACCATTGCCATCCCCACCGTCCAGCCTCCGGGGAGGAGCGATGAGGCGACGTCGAAGGTTGGAGGACGAAGTCGAGGCGGCGCTGCGGACGGTCATCGACCCGGAGCTCGACCGCTCCATCCAGGAGCTGGGCTTCGCCCGCGCGGTGGTCGGGCCAGGTGGGGAGGTGACCGTCGAGCTCCGCTTGCCGACCTACTGGTGCGCGCCTAACTTCGTGTTCATGATGGCGCAGGACGCGCGCGACGCGGTCGAGGCGGTCGCCGGGGTCCGCTCGGTGCGCATCGAGCTGCCCGATCACTTCGCGGCCGACGAGATCGCCGACGGGCTCGTGCGGCGTCACCCCTTCGACGAGGTGTTCTCCGGGCTCGCCGACGGGAGCGGGTTGGATCAGCTCCGACGCCTCTTCTGGGCGAAGGGGCTCATGGTCTGGCAGGAGCGCCTGGCGCGCCGGCTGCTGCTCGCCGGTCGCTCGGTGGAGGAGCTGGCGGCGATGCGCCTTGGGGAGGTCGACCCCCACGACCCCGACCTCCCCGGCTACGTGGCCCGGAGGGCCCGGCTCTCGATCTCGGTCGACCCATCCGCGCCGCTGATCGTCTATCCCAACGGGCGACCCGTGGGCCCAGAGCGACTCCTCCCCTACCTCGACCGCTGCCGCCTGGTCGCGGTCAGCCTGAGGGCCAACGCCGAGCTGTGCCAGCGCCTCCACGCAACCCGCTTCGCGCCCTCATCGCCGACCGGGGCCAGCCCGGCCGATCCGGCAACGGAGGTCACCACATGAGAGCGGCCCGCCTCCACGGGTACGACCAGCGGCTCCAGATCGACGAGGTGCCCACGCCCGAGCTCCGAGGACCCCACGACGTGATCGTCCGCATCGGCGGCGCCGGGCTCTGCCGGACCGACCTCCACATCATCGAGGGGATCTGGCAGGAGAAGTCCGGCGTCCAGCTCCCCTACACCCTCGGCCACGAGAACGCGGGCTGGGTGGAGGCGGTCGGCGACGCGGTCACGAGCGTCAGGGCGGGGGACGCGGTGATCGTGCACCCCCTCATCACCTGTGGCCTCTGCCCCGCCTGCCGTTCGGGGGAGGACATGCACTGCGAGCACGGCCGCTTCCCCGGCATCACCACCGACGGCGGCTTCGCCGAGTACCTGCTGACCGGCGAACGGGCGCTGGTCAGGCTGGCCGAGGGGGTGGAGCCGGCCCAGGTTGCCCCCTATGCCGACGCCGGCCTCACCGCCTACCGGGCGGCCCGGAAGGCGGCGGGGCTGCTCCGGCCCGGGCGCTGGGCGGTCGTGCTCGGGATCGGGGGCCTGGGCCATCTCGCCCTCCAGTGCCTCCAGCACCTCTCGGCCGCCCGTCTGATCGCGGTCGATCCCTCGCCCACCGCCCGTGAGCTGGCCCGAGAGCTGGGCGCCGACCACGTGGTCGACGGCTCCGACCCGGTGGCAGCGGTCAGGGAGCTGACCGGGGGAGGCGCCCACGTGGTCGTCGACCTCGTGGGGGAGAGGGGGGTCCAGCAGCAGGCGGTGGCGATGTTGCGACAGGGGGGCACCCACGTCGTGGTCGGCTACGGGGACACCCTTCAGGTCCCCACCATCGACCTCATCTTCTCCGAGATCTCCATCGTCGGGAGCCTGGTCGGGAGCCACACCGAGCTGAGCGAGCTGATGAGTCTCCATGCCGCAGGCAAGCTCGAGCTGCGGACGCGACGCTACCGGCTGGACGACATCAACCAGGCGATCGAGGACCTGCAGCAGGGTCGCATCAAGGGGCGAGCGGTGCTGGTCCCCTGAACGAGGGGGCGGAGGCACGCACCTCCGGCCTCTCGAGGTGACCATCGCCTCTCCGCCCCCGGAGCGGGGTCGTCGCCCGTCGCCCCGAGCGCCCCATGGGCCGGAAACGACCACCGGCCTCGGCGACGATCCTGGGCTCCCGCTCGACCGAACCCCTTCCTCTGCAGGCCCGCCTCCTCCGTGCGCTGGCACCTGGGCGCCACCGTCCTTCCGCAGATGAGCGCGAGGCGCGAGCCCAATGCCGGCTGGTATCGAGCACCCTGACCGGGAACCGACGCCGCTCCGGCAGCGGGGCCTCGCCTTCCTCAGGCTCCGGCCAGGCCTGTGGCCAGGGCCAGCGTCCCCGCTCCAGGTCCGGCTGGGACTCGGACTCCCTCAGGAACCTCGGACCGGCCAGGGCCGCCCGGCGACCCGTCTCCTCCACCCGTGGAGGTCAGCCATCCCAGGTGGGGTGCCTCACGTCGGACCGGATCCTGAGCCCGACGAACGTGATCGCCGCCGCCATCAGCACCAACGCCGTCCCCATCCACGCGACGCTCGGTGAGGATCGACCCAGGACGACCCCGAAGACGGGTGGGGCGACGAGGGCGCCGAGGCGGTTGAGCAGCAGACCGGCGCCGATGCTGGTGCTGGCCAGCTCGCGTGGCCCGGCCTCGGCGAAGGCCGCGATCAGCATCCCGTTCCAAGCCATCACCGCAAACCCGCTCACCAGGCTCAGGAGGATCAGGAGCAGGGCCGGGGCGGTGGGAGGAAGGACTCCGAACAGGAGAAGGCATCCGGCCCCGATCAGGCTCGTGGCCGCCAACCAGACGGTTCGCCCCCCGTGCCGATCGCTCACCCACCCCAGCACCAGGCGTCCGAGCGCCCCACAGGCTTGCGCGGCCAGGAAGACGGTGGCGGCCAGGGCGAAGGGCATCCCGAATCGTCGGGTCAGCTGGAGGGTCAGGTACCCGAGGAAGACCCATTGCGCTGCCCCGAGCAACGCTCCTCCAACCCCGAGGGCGAGCGTGCGGACGGTGAGGGCCCGCAGCCGCTGCTCGACCCGGGCACGGGGGAGGGGGGCCCGCACGGCGACCAGAGCCGCCACCATGAACAAGGCCCCCTCGAGCAGGAACACCGCACGCCAGCCGCCTCGGGCCATCACCGGCGGCGCGAGGAGGGCCGCGACCACGCCTCCCAAGGGCAGGCCCAGCTGCCGGATGCTGACGAACAGCCCGCGCCGGGAGGCGGGCGCCATCCGGGCCACCACGCCGCCCCCGGCGGGGATGGAGGCTCCCCAGGTGAAGCCAGCCGCGACGAGCAGGAGCTCCACCAACGCAACCGAGTTCACGAGCCCCGCCACCGCCACCAGGATCCCGCTGCCGACGGCGCTGATGGCCAACACGCTCCGTGCCGCCAAGAGGTCGCCTCCCACCCCACCGAGCAGGAGGGCCAGGAGGGTGCCGAGGTTGACCCCGCTGAGCAGGAGGCCAAACCCCGCGGTCGAGAGGTGCAACCCCGCGATCAGCTCGGGGCCCAGGACCGCGAGCGACTGGGAGAGGAGGGCGCCGACGACCTGGACCAGGGTCGCCACCCCAAGCACGGACACCGCCGTGCCATGGCCGGGAGCGCCGCGGGAGAGGGTGAAGGCCATCGCTCTCGCCCGTTCAGGGGCGAACGGCGGCCCCCAGGCCGCCACCGCGCTCCAGAGGACCGGATGGTCGCGCCACCTCGACGCACCGGGCTGAGGCGGAGGCCCATCCCTGGCCCGGCACGCGGCACGACCTCGACCGACCGTGGCCACCCTTAGGGCTCACGTGACGCCCCGCCCGCCACTGACGTCGAGCGTGGCCCCGACCACGTAGCTGGCCGCGTCCGAGGCCAGGAACAGCACCGCGGCGGCGATCTCCTCCGGGGCGGCGAGACGCCCCAGCGGGATCGCCGCCACCGCTCGGCGGTGCACCTCGGGGGCGGCGGCCGCCGTCATCGGCGTCGCCACCCGCCCAGGGGCGACCGCGTTGACCCGGATCCCGAGCGGCAGCAGCTCGATGGCGAGCGCCCGGGTCAGGCCCTCGACCCCGGCCTTGCTGGCCACGTAGGCGGCCGAGGAGTTGCCGGTGTAGGTGGACGCCACCACCGAGGCGATGTTGACGATCGCCCCGCCCCCACGCATCCGCCGGGCGGCGGCCGTCGAGCAGAAGAAGACCCCGCTCAGGTTGACGTCGATGATCCGGCCCCACTCCTCAGGCGTGGTCTCCAGGGCGTCCAACCGCCGCCCCTCGCGCTTGGGCGAGATCCCGGCCGCGTTGACCAGCACGTCCAGGCGCCGGTGGTGGTCCACCACCCACTGGAAGGCGGCCTCCACCTGGGAGGGGGAGGAGACGTCGCAGCGGAGCCATCCCGCCCCCTCCCGATCGGGCACCTGGTCGAGGCCGATCACCACCGCCCCCGCCCCCGCCAGGTGGGCGCGGACCGCGGACCCGATCCCTCCCGCCGCCCCGGTCACCACCGCCACCTTCCCATCCAACGCGCTCAACGGCCTTCCCTCCTGTGCCCGGCGGCCGACGCCGGGCCGATCCTGCCGCTCACGGGCGGTGCGGCACCACCCGAACCGCCTCCGGGGGGCAGCTGAGCTCGATGCGCGCGCCCGGCTCGGGCGGCCGAGAGGCCATCGAGGCCGGGAGCCGGACCTGGACCCGGCGCCGGCTGGCCGCGACCGTCAGCCGGACCACCTCGCCCAGGAACTGGACGTCGAGCACGACCCCCTCCAGCCGGTTGCTGCCGGCCTCGCCCCTGCCCAGCGCGAAGGCCTGGGGGCGGATCACCGCCGCCGCCCGATCGCCGTTGGCGACCGCGACCGGGTGGGCGGTCACGAGCCGGAGCCCGTCCTCGGTGACCAGGACCGAGCGGCCGTTGGCGCCTCCGAGGAGGCTTCCCTCGAAGACGTTGGCCTCGCCCAAAAAGCGGGCCACGAAGGTGTCCTGCGGCTCCCAGTAGACGTCGTGCGGCGTCCCCATCTGGACGATCCGTCCCTGGCTCATCACCACCACCCGGTGCGACATCGCCAGCGCCTCCTCCTGGTCGTGGGTCACGTAGAGGACGCTGAGGCGAAGCCGCGAGGTCAGCTCCCTGATCTCCAGCTGCATCTGCTGGCGGAGCGCTCGGTCGAGCGCGCCCAAGGGCTCGTCCATGAGCAGCAGCGGCGGCTCGAAGACCAAGGCCCGAGCCAGGGCCACCCGCTGTTGCTGACCGCCCGAGAGCTGGGAGGGGCGGCGCCGCCGCATCCCGCCCAGCCCGACCATCTCCAAGGCGGCGGCGACCCGACGCTCCAGCTCGGGTCGAGGCACCTTTCGCATCCGCAGGGGGAAGGCGACGTTGTCCCACACCGAGAGGTGCGGGAAGAGGGCGTAGCTCTGGAAGACGACCCCGATCTGCCGGTGATGGGGCGGGATCCCGATCACCGAGCGCCCGTCCAGGCGGATGTCGCCGGCGCTGGGGGTGACGAAGCCGGCGATCATCATCAGGGTCGTGGTCTTGCCCGAGCCGCTCGGGCCGAGCAGGCTCACGAACTCACCGGGCTGGATCTCGAAGCTGGCGTCCGCCACCGCCTCGCTGTCCTCGTAGCGCTTGCAGAGGCCCTCGACGACGACGTGCGCCCCCCGGACGGGCCCAGTCGGCTCAGCCACCTCCGGCCCCCTCCACCGTGATCCGCCGGGTGGCAAGCCAGCGGGCCCCCTGGATCAGGGCCAACCCGCCCAGGAAGATGGCGGCGGTGACGACGCTGGCCACCGCCACCACCGGCGTCAGCTCGAACTGGATCTGCTGCCAGAGCTGGAGGGGCAGGGTCCGGGCGGTGGCCCCGCTCAGGAAGAGGGCGATCTCCAGCTCATCGAACGAGGCGGCGAAGGCGAAGGCCGCCCCGCCCAGCACCCCGGGCAGGATCAGGGGCAAGGTGATGAGCCGGAAGCGCTGCCAGGCGTTGGCGCCCAAGCTGGCGGCGGCTCGGCCCAGGGCCGGGTCGAGCCGTTGGAGGGTGGCGACCACGATCAACACCACCAGCGGCGTCGCGACCACGGCGTGGCCGAGGACCACGGCCAGGGGGGTGCCGACCAGCTGGAGCCGGGCCATCACCGGGTAGAGGCCGATGGCGAGGTTCATGTGGGGGACGATCAACGGGCAGAGCAGGAAGGCCAGCAGCCACTGCCCTCGCCCTCGCCCCACCCGCTGCAGGCCGAGCGCGGCCAGGGTCCCGACCACGGTCGCCACCAATGCCGTGCCGGCGGCGATCAGGAGGCTGTTGTCCATGGCACCGGTCCAGCTCGGGTCAGCCCCGAAGGCGCCGTACCAGCGAGGGGAGAGCCCGGCCGGAGGGAACTGGATGTAGGGGGCGGCGCTGACCGAGGTGGGGACCACCACCAGGAGCGGGAGGTCCATGTAGAAGAGGACCAGCCAGGCCCCCAAGAGCAGCAGGAGCCGACCCCGGCTCATGGGAGCGGCTCCTGGACGAACAGGATCCGGCCCAGGCCCAAGAGCCGGACCGCGAGCCCGTAGAGCGCCACCACCACGACCAGGAGCACGGTGGCCAGGGCGAAGGCGACCGGCCAGTTGAAGAGCTGGGTCTGCTGGTAGATCAAGACCGCGACCATCTGCTCCTTGGGGCCACCGAGCAGGGAAGGGGTCACGAAGTAGCCGAGGGCGAGGATGAAGACCAAGAGCCCGCCGGAGGCGACCCCGGGCAGGCTCAAGGGCAGGAACACCCGGCAGAAGGCCTGGAGGGGCGAGGCCCCCAGGCTGGCCGCCGCCTTCATCAGGTCGAGGTCGATCCCCCGCATCACGCTGTAGACGGGGAGGATCATGTAGGGCAGCAAGACCGACACCATCACCACCTCGACCACGGTTCGGTTGTAGAGGAGCTGGAGCGGCTGCCCGATCAGGCCCAGCCTGAGCAGCACCCCGTTGACCGGCCCCGAGCGCTCCAGCAGCAGCATCCAGGAGAAGCTGCGGATCACGGCGCTGATCCAGAAGGGGACGAGGGCCAGAGCCAGCATCAGCGTCAGCAGCCTGCCCCGGAGCCGGGTGAGAGCGTAGGCGACCAGGTACCCGATCACCCCTGCGGCCGCCGTCACCGTGGCCGCGATCTGCAAGGTGGTCGCGATCGAGCGCAGGAACGAGGCCTGCTGGAAGACCGCCCGGTAGGCGGAAAGGCCGGGACGGGGCTGGGTGAGGCTCGACCAGACCTCGAGCCCCAAGGGCAGGACGAAAAAGAGGGCCAAGAGCAGCAGCAGAGGCGCCAGGAGCAGCGGCTCGCTCCCCCAACGAGGGAGCCGTCGACGGGGCCGCCCGGTGACGGCCGGCCTTAGGACGAGAGCCAGTCGTTCCACGTCTGCGTGACCCGGTCCTGGTTGCGAGCCCACCAGTCGAAGTCCTGGATCAGCGCGTAGTGGTGCCCAGGCGCGTTGGGCAGCAAGGCCTTCACCTGGGGGTCGAGGTACGAGAAGGCCTTGGTGTTGGTGGGGCCGTAGGGGATGAGCTCGGCCTCCCGAGCCTGGTTGCGGGCCTGCATGCAGAAGGCGATGAACTGCATGGAGGCGTCCTTGTGCTTGGCGCCCTTGGGCACGATCCAGGCGTCGGCGACCAGCAGCGACTGGTTGAAGGTGAAGTCAACCGGTGAGCCCTGCGCCTTGGGGGCTTGGAGCCGACCGTTCCAGGAGGTCCCCAGGTCGACCTCGTCGTCGATCAGCCACTGGGCGGACTGCGCGCCGGTGCTCCAGAACCGGAGCTGGGACTTGATCGGGTCCAGGAACTTGAGCGCCCGCTCGACGTCGAGCGGGTAGAGGTGCTTGGGATCGACGCCGGCGCCCAGCAGCACCACCTCCAGGGTCTGGCCGGGGGTGTTCAGCAACCCTCTCGTCCCCGGGAAACGATGGACGTTGAAGAAGTCCGCCCAGGTCTGGGGAGCGTCCTCACCTTGGTACTTCTTGGTGTTCCAGGCGATGACGTAGGCAGCCAGGTCATTGATCAGGTAGGCGTCGTGGACCATCTGAGGGATCAGGCCGTCCTTGTTGATGATGCGGTAGTCCAGCCGCTCCAAGAGGCCGTCGTAGGCGGCGCTGGCGGCGGCGGCCGCGTCGATCTGGGCCACGTCCCACTCCACGTCCCCGCTCGAGACCATCGACTTGAGCTTGGCCGGGTCGACCGCCGTCTCCAGGATCTTGACCCCGGTCTTGGCCATGAAGGGCTGGTAGTACGCCTGACGGTAGGCGTCGGTCAGGGCGCCGCCCCCCCCGGCCACCACCAGCTGGCTCACCGTGAGCTTGCCGCCGGACCCGCTCGGCGCGGCCGACCCACCACCTCCCCCGCACGCCTCCAGCAGCTGACCACCGAAGAAGACGGGGACGGTCGCCCCCAGGCCTTTCAGGAAGGTTCGCCGATCCAGTCGCCTCATTCCTCCCTCTCCTCCTTTCTTAGGTCCTGCGTTGTCGCCTCTCTGCTCCCAGCTCCTACTGCCTGGCGGGGGTCGTAGGGGGAAGGTGGTCGAGCGCCCCTCGGAAGGCCCGCGCGAGCGCCTCCACCTCCCCCTCCCCCATGGGGGTCGAGAGGCAGAGCAGGCCGCTGGGAGAGATGAGGATGCCCGAGTCGAGCAGACGGTAGAAGACGGCGGCCATGGCCTGCCGCCCCCAGCTCCCGGGCCAGGCCGAACGATAGTCGGTGAGGGGCCCGGGACGGAAGTGCAGCCTGATCAACGAGGCCATGCCGACGGCCTGGCCGGGCACCCCAGCGGCGCGATAGGCCTCGTTGAGCAGCTCCCGGGCGCGCTCGCCCAGGGCCGCCAGGTGACGATAGGCCTCGGGGGTGAGCAGCTCCAGCGCCGCCCGGCCGGCCGCCATCGCCACCGGGTTGGCGTTGAAGGTCCCGCCGTGGGGCACGGCGGGACGGCCCGCACGAGGGTCGAAGACCCGCAGCAGCTCGGCGGGTCCGCCCAGGGCGCCGATCGGGAAGCCGCCCCCGATCACCTTGCCCAGAACGGTCAGGTCAGGGGTGACCCCGAAGGCACGCTGGGCGCCTCCGGGGTCGATCCGGAAGCTGATCACCTCGTCGAAGACGAGGAGGGCCCCCGTCTCCCGGGTGAAGCGGCGGAGCATGGCCAGGAAGTCGGGCCTGGCCGGGATCAGCCCCACCCGGTTGGGGAGAGGGTCGACGATCACCGCCGCCAGCTCCGAGCGGCGTCGGGACAGGATGCGCTCGGCGGCCTCGGCGTCGTTGAAGGGGATCACCACCACGTCCTGCAGCACCCCCGCCGGGGCGCCCTGGACGAGGGGGACGGGGACCGGTTCGGGCTCCCCCCACGCCTCGGGGGACGGCTCGACGCTGACCTCGACCGCGTCATAGCTGCCGTGGTAGGCCCCCTCGCACTTGGCGATGACCGAGCGGCCGGTCACCGCCCGGGCCACCTTCACCGCCAGCATCACCGCCTCCGAGCCGGAGCCGGCGAAGCGGACCTGCTCGACGCTCTCCAGGCGGCGGCAGATCTCCTCGGCCAGCTCGATCTCGGCCTCGGTCGGCATCGAGAAGCAGGTGCCCCGGGCGAGCTGCTCGCTGGCCGCGGCCACGATGCGAGGATGGGCATGCCCGTGCACCAACGCGGTGTAGTTGTTGAGGAAGTCGATCCGCTCCACCCCATCGGCGTCGACCACCCGGCAGCCCCGGCCGCGGCGGGCATAGAGCGGGTGCGGGGGGTGGAAGACGGTGGTGCGGGTGTTCCCCCCCGGCATGACCCGAAGCGCCCGCTCGTAGAGCGCCCGGGAGCGCGGCCAGAGGTTGGGAAGCGAGGCGCCTGCGCTCACGTCAGCCCCCGGCGATGACCTCCCCCCCGTTCGGGCTCAGCACCTGCCCGGTGACCAGCCGCGCCGCGGGCGAGAGGAGGTAGCGCACGAACAGGGAGTACTCGGCCGGCTCGGCCCAGCGCTGGGCGGGCACGCCGGCGATCTTGCGGGCCAGGGTCTCGCCATCGTAGTGGGAGAGGGTGGTCTCGGTCCGGGCCCCGCCGGGCGCGATCGCGTTGACCCGCACCTCCGGGGCCAGCTGCCGAGCCAGGGCCCGGGTGAGGCCGAGCACCCCCGCCTTGCCGGCGCAGTAGGCCGCCGCGGGCGGCTGGGGCCAGGTGCAGGGGCCGGCCAGCGCCCACTCCGAGGAGACGTTGACGATCGCGCCTCGGGCCCGCCGCAGGTACGGCTCGGCGGCCAAGCTGAAGGCGAGCGCCGCCTCCACGTGCACCGCGAGCTGGTCGAGGAAGTCCTCGGCCGAGGAGTCGAGGAGGCTGCGCTGGAGGCCGTAGCCGGCGTTGTTGACCAGGCCGTCGAGGCGGCCGAAGCGCTCGAGCGCCACCTCCACGGCGGCGGTGGCCAGGGCAGGCTGACGGACGTCGCCCACCACCGTCGCCAGCCGGTCCTCTCCCACCTCCTCGGCCAGGGCGGCCAAGCCAGCCTGGTCGCGGTCGACGGCGACCACGTCCCAGCCCTCGGCGATCAAGCAGCGGCAGTGCGCTCGTCCCATGCCCGCCGCGGCGCCCGTGATCAGCACGGTTGGTCGTGCGCCCGCCATCTTCAGGCCCCCGCGATCCAGGCCCCGCCGGTTAGGTTGAGCACCTGCCCGGTGTAGAAGGACGACCCCGGGTCACGCAGCAGCTGGAGGGTCGCCGCCAGGTCCCGATCTGTGGCCTCCGGGTCGCGGGCCCCGTCCACCACCAGGGCCACCGTCGAGGCCCGGGTCGCGAACTCGCGGGTCACGCCCCGCATCAAGCCCAGGACCGCGGCCTCGGCCGCCGCCCGCTCGGGGGAGCCGCAGCCGTTGAGCGGGGTGGGCGAGATGATCCAGGCCAGCCGCAGCCAGGCCCGCTGCCGACGGAGCACCTCCCGCACCGGCAGGAAGGCCTCGAGCAGCACCTCCCGCATCAGCCCCAGCCGCGCCGTCAGGCCCTGGGGCCGGGTGGCGGCCGCGGTCTGCTCGCAGAGCACCGCCACCAGGTCGAGCGGGGAGGGAAGCCCGTCCAGCCTCAGCCCCTCGGCGGGCCGGAAGGGAAGGCTGGCCAGGCCCTCGGCCTCGCCCTGGGCGTAGGCGGGGCGGAGCCAGAGCCGCTCGCCGCTCAAGCCCGCGGCGAGACGTCGGGCCC
Source organism: Candidatus Dormiibacterota bacterium (assembly GCA_035294145.1). Classification (GTDB taxonomy): domain Bacteria; phylum Chloroflexota; class Dormibacteria; order Dormibacterales; family Dormibacteraceae; genus CADDZO01. The sequence goes on from DATGLL010000066.1 coordinate 29,603, forward strand.
GCTCCGCCGAGCCACCGACCAGGAGGACGCCGGCCGCGCTCACAGCAACGCCCCCACCCTGACCAGGCGGGCCACCCGGGCCATCGACTCCCGGACCTCCTCCGAGCTCAGCTCACCGAAGCGGAAGATGAGCGACATCGTGGTCACCCCCTGCTCGGCGAACCAGGCCAGCCGGTCCGCCACCTCGTCCTCATCCCCGATCAGGGTCGAGCTCCGGACGGTCTCGTCGGAGGGATCGTCGGGCTGCGGCCCGGGGTCCTCGAGCACGCCCCGTCGGATCACCCCTTCCCCACGGCGGAGCAGGTTGCCCAGCCGGTGGACCTGCCGGGCCGCCTCGATCGCCCGCCGCCGGGCGGCCGGGTCGGAGGAGATGAAGGTGTAGCACTGGACCCCGAACTCCAGCTCGGGTTGCCCCTCATGCGCCGCCCGCCGCGTCTCGAAGGCGCGCTTCAGCTCCCGGAACTTGCCCAACCCCTCGATCCCGGCCGTCAGCACGACGTGGAGCGAGTGCTCCCAGGCGGCCTCGATCGAGCGCTCGGAGCCGCAGGCCAGCCAGATCGGGGGGTGCGGCTGCTGACGGGGCACGGGCATCGCGGTCAAGGCCGGGAGGCGGACGGTGGGCCCCTCGAAGGGTCGGTCGGGCCGCTCCCAGAGGTGCTTTAGGATCGCGATGCCCTCGCTCAGGCGCCGCTGGGAGTCGGCCAGGTCGTAGCCGAGCCCGGCGAACTCAAGGGGCTGGAAGCCACGCCCCAGGGCCAGCTCCAAGCGGCCCCCGGAGAGGTGGTCGACCATGGCCGCCTCCTCGGCCACCCGGACCGCGTTGTGAAGGGGCAGGACCACGACCGCGCTCCCGATCCGGATCCGGCTCGTCCGCTGGGCGATCGCGGCCAAGAGGGTCATGGTGTTGGGGATCACGCAATAGGTGGAGAAGTGGTGCTCGGCCACCCAAAGCCCGTCGAAGCCCAGCTGCTCGGCGAGGTCGGCGTCGTTGACCAGCTCCCGATAGACGCAGGCGGTGTCGGCACGGGCGGGCTGCTGGCCGAGCAGGAAGACGAAGAACCTCATCCCACCTCCTTTGCCCAGGCACGAGCACGAAGCGTCGGTCGCGGGGGCCGATCGCCGGGCCTTGGACGGCATCGCTCCGGCGGGCGCGGCCGGTCGCGATGGCAGGATCCCCCCGCCGGCGAGGCCGGGACCCCCGGGTCGCTCCGGCTCCCCCGCACCTTCCCGACGCCGTCGCCGGCCATCACGCCCCAAGCCCCCCAGCCTGCCTTCGACCCCGATTGCCGCGTCCGATCATCGTGGTAGTGAGGCTAGCCCAATTCTTTGACGCGCGCCACGTGATAATGCCCGGTCAAAATCATTATTTTTGTGAGAATGTCACAATCAATCCCACCCTTGACCCCGGCGCAACGCGAGGAGTTCGCGCGTCGCCTCAACCGCGCCACCCGCTTGGAGGTGGCCGACTACGCCATCACCCCCGACCCCGAGGTCGAGCACGACCGGGCGGAGGTCGACCTCTGCAACGTCGACCTCTACTTCCGCCTCCTGGCCGAGCGCCGCCCCCCGCAGCCCGAGGACCTACGGCCCTTCGTCGAGGCGGCTCGCCGACGCTTCCACCAGGGCTACTCCCTGGAGGCGATCCTCCACTCCTGGCGGGTGAGCGTGCGTGTCCTCTGGGACTGCATGCTCGAGTCCGGCATCCGAAGCGACCTCGAGCTGCTGGGCAGGCTCAGCCTGGAGTACGCCGACCGGGTCAGCACCGCGGTCGCCAGCGCCTACCTCGAGGAGCGAGAGCAGAGCCGCCGCTCCCACGACAACGCCGCTCGGCTCTTCTTCACCCGGATGCTCGAGGGCGAGTTCCAGGACGAGGCCTCCGCCCTGGAGCAGGCCGACCAGCTCGGCTACGACCTCCGCGGCGCCCACGTCGCGGTCGTGATCGGGCCCACGCAAGGCATCGGACCGGCCCCGGAGCAGGTCGGCATGGCTCTGGCCCGGGTCGGGCTCCGGATGCACGCCCGCTTCGGCGACTGTCCCTCCATCCCATTGCCGGCGGGCCAGCTGTGGCTGGTGGAGAGCGCCGCGATCGACGACGTGGTGACCATGGTGCGGGCGGCGCTGGCGACCCCGGAGTCGGAGGAGCTGCTGCTGGTGGCGGGGGTGGGCCTGCCCCGGCCCGGCGCCTTGGCGACGATGAGGAGCTATCGCGAGGCGGCCCGGGCCCGAACCCTGGGGGCGCTGCTCCACCCAGAGCGGCGCGTCCATCGCTACGACGAGGTCCAGGTCTTCGACCTCTTCAAGCCTGGCCCCTCTCTGGACGCCTTCGTGCGGGACACCCTTGGCCCCCTGCTCCGGCATGGCCGGGGCCCAGGCGGGGGCAACCGCCTGCTCGAGACCCTGGACGCCTACCTCTCGGCCGGCCTCAACCGCAAGCAGGCGGCGCGCCGGCTCGGCATCCATCCCAACACCCTCGACTACCGCCTGGCCCAGATCCAGGAGCTGCTGGGCCCTGACTACCTGGTCGACCCCAGGCTGTTCCAGCTCCAGCTGGCCCTCAAGCTGCTCCCCCTCGTGGCCATGCGCGAGCTGGAGGACTAACCGGGGACCAGGTGGCTGCTCCTCCACGGCTCGGCCGGGGAGGCGCGATGCGCCCCCGTCATGGGCGAACGGTTGGGGCCCGACGAGCCCTGGGAGGCCATCGAACGGGGTCGGGCCAGCCGGACCGCCTGAGCGTGGGAGCCCATAAGGGGAGCGAGCCGACCGGCCCGAGCCCGGTCGAGCGTGGCAAGCGGGGCCGCACCTCCCACCTCGTCCTCGACCGCAAGGGCCTCCCGCATCTCCCTCGCGCGGCACGGGCCGGTGAGGTCGAGCCCTCTGGAGCGCCCGGGGCGGCACCGCTGGGTGGTCGAGCCTCCCTTGACGTGGCCAGTGGCCAGGTGGTGGGTGACAGCGACTCGGGGTCGAGATGCCCTCGCCGTCTCGGGTCCGCTGGCCAGGGCCTCCCCGGAGACGTGGAGGACAGCGGAGGACGGTTACGATCTGGGCTCTGAGGGAAAGGTGGGCCGCTCCGCCTGGCGCCCCTCATGGTCAGGGAGGGAGGAGGAAGGGGTCGCGCTCGGGCATGCCGTGAGACGGTCACCGCGCCCAATCGTCACGTCGATCGCAGCTGGCCGGGCGCTCGGCCAGCCAGCACCCCCTCGTCGCCTCCATGCCCCTCAGCGCCAGCCCGCCGGTGGGCCCACTATGACCAGCCCCGTGTTGGCCATCCCACCGTCCTGGATGCTCCCCCAGCAGCGCCGCACGGCATGGCGGTCGTCCTCGCCGCCGCCCGCAGCCCCACCACCGACGTGATGCGGCAGAGCCGATCGCCCCACCGTGCACCCCGTGGGCCAGCACGGCCGGCCCGCCCCTGAGGAGGTCCGCACCTCACGCCCTGCCGCCTGCCGACGCCGTACGGTCACCTCGACGATGCGGAGGACCCGAGCGCCGCCAAGATCTCGGCACGGGCGTGGGCGAACCACTCCAGGGCCTCTGGATTTGCGAGGCTATCCCTGCTGGCCACTTGCTCAAGCTGGGCGCCCATGAGCAACCGCTTCACCGGGATCTCCAACGTTTTCCCGCTCAGCGTGCGAGGAAGCTCGGGCACCGCGAAGATACGGTCGGGCACGTGCCGGGGCGAGCACTCGCCTCGGATGGTTTGACGAATCCGATCAACGAGCTCGTCATCGAGCTCCTTCCCCTCAGCCAAGACGACGAACATCGGCATGACACCAATCCCTTCCTCGTCCGGGAGGTCAACCACCAGGGCATCGACGACCTCGGGCAGGGTGAGCACGGCCCGGTAGATCTCCGCTGACCCCATGCGGACGCCACCCCGGTTGATCGTGGCATCGCTGCGTCCGTACAACACCCCGCTCCCGCGCGGCGTGAGCCGCAGCCAGTCGCCATGTCGCCAGACCCCCGGGTAGACGTCGAAGTACGCAGCTCGATAGCGGCTGCCATCCTTGTCGCCCCAAAAGAAGATGGGCATTGCGGGCATCGGCTTGGTCACCACGAGCTCGCCGGTCTCGTCGACCAGCGATCGTCCGCTCTCGTCCCAGGACTCCACCGCCACGCCGAGCACCCGGGCCTGGAGCTCCCCGGCATAGACCGGCAGCCAGGGCACGCCGCATAGGAAGGGCCCGGCCACGTCGGTGCCGCCGCTGGACGAGTTCAGCCAGACGTCCGGCCCCAGCTCTCGGTACACCCATTCATACCCCTCGACCGAGAGGGCAGAACCCGTCGACCCCACGGAGCGAAGGCACGAGAGATCTCGTCCCTCCGCCGGATGCAACCCCGCTTTCATGCAGGAAACGAGGTAGCCAGCGCTCGTCCCGAACAGGGTCATTCCCGTCCGCTCGGCCAGGTCCCACAGCACCCCCAGGTCGGGGAAGGCCGGGCTCCCGTCGAAGATGATGATCGAGGCCTGGCTGAGGAGCATGCCGAGCACCACGTTCCACATCACCCAGCCAGTGGTGGTGAACCAGAAGATGCGGTCGTCAGGTTGGGCGTCGAAGTGGAAGTGGACGTACTTCAGCTGATCAACGAGCATGCCGCCATGGGAGTGCACGATGGGCTTGGGCAGCCCCGTGGTGCCCGAGGAGTACACCACCCAGAGCGGGTGCTCCGAGGGGACCAGCTCAAACGAGAGCTCCGTCCCGGCTCGTTCGAACTCCCCCCAATCGACGGTGTCACGGAGCCCAGAGACGGCCGCCTCAGGGTCGAGGTAGCGCAGCAGCACCGTCTGGCGAACCGACGGCAGCGATCGCTGGAGTGCCTGAACCTCGGCGAGCCGGGGAAAGTCCCGACCGCCATACCGATAGCCGTCCACGGCGAGCAGGAGCACCGGCTCGATCTGGGCGAACCGGTCCACCACGCTGCGAACGCCGAAATCCGGTGAGCAGGACGACCAGATCGCGCCCAGGCTCATGCAGGCCAGGGCGGCGGTCAGCGTCTCAGGGAGGTTCGGCAGGTACGCCGCCACCCGATCCCCTGGCCGTACCCCGGCCGCCCGCATCCCCGCGGCGAGCGCGGCGGTGCGGGCGCGTAGCTCGCCCCAGGTCCACTCCCCGCCCGTCGGTCGCAGCTCGGAGACAAACCGCACGGCGACGGCGCTCTCATCACGACCCCGGAAGATGTGCTGGGGATAGCTCAACCGAGCGCCCACGAACCATTGCGCGCCGGGCATCTCACGACGGCCCAGCACGGTCCGGTACCCAGGGTCAGCCTGGACATCAAAGTACTCCCACACCGAGGCGTAGAAGTCTTCCAAGTGGTCAACCGACCACCGCCACAGGGCTTGGTAATCGTAGTCCCCGAAATGCAGACCTCGATGCTCTGCCAACCATTGGCGGTAGCGCGTGAGCTGCGCTCGCTGCCGCCGTTGCTCGGATGGAACCCACAGCGGGGTTGGCTCGGCCCCTCGCATCGACTCAAACCGATCCAACGACCGCTGACTCCGCAAAGTGCGGAATCACCTTCTCACCAAAGAGCTTGATCGATTCCAACACCTTCTGATGAGCAGGGCCATTTGGATGACGGAAGCGCATCACGAAGTAGTCAGTGCCGAGCTCCTGGTGCCAGCGCTCGACCTGCTCGATGCAATCCTTCGGCGACCCTATGATGAAGCGGTCGGGAGCCACCCTGTCCAGGGTGAACTCGTCAGCCGAGGCGAGGTCGTTGATCCAAGGGTCGACAGCAGGGTTATAGCCACCGGCCTCGTAGTAGAAGCGGTGCGACGTCATGACGTACTCACCGTACTCCGCCACCGCCTGATCGGTTGTGGGCGCCACCCAGCATTCCCGCAGCACGACGATCCGAGGGGTTTGGCCATGGCCCAGGGCCGACTTGCGATAGATCTCAGCCCAGGCCTTGAAGGTGCCCAAGGTGTTGATGACATCCGTGATCCAGCGATCACCGATACGCCCGGCTCGCCGCAGGCCCTGTGGCGTCCAGGCCGCGCACCAAATCTCAGGCCGTGGCTTCTGCACCGGTTTGGGCGTGATGTTGACGCGCTCGAACGAGAAATGACGGCCGCGGAACGAGAGATCGTTCTCGGTCCAGGCTCGCTTGAGGAACTGGACGGCGTCCTCGAGGAGCGTACCCCGTTGCCCCATGTCGACGCCAAAGATGTTGAGGTCCTCGTGAACGTAGCCCGCGCCGAGCCCAAGCTGCATCCGGCCACCGGAGAAGATGTCGAGCAGAGCCGTATCCTCCGCCAATCGCACCGGATGATACAAAGGAGCTAGCGCCACGCAGGTTCCGACCTTGAGTCGCTTCGTCTCCCGGCTGATGGCAGCGGCAACCATCAGCGGGTTCGGGAAGTAGCCGTCTGGCTGCTGATGGTGCTCTGTGATCATGCAGGAGTCGAAGCCGACCTCCTCCGCCATCCGAGCCTCGGCCACGATCTCTTCAATGACCCGCACCATGTTGTGACCGTCGGGCCAATCCTCAGTGCACGGGAAGATCCCAAACTTAATGCTGGCCATCTGCTCTCCTCCTGGCGGAAAATCGACCCGAACCCAGGTGCCAAGAATCGTAAAGGCAGCCCTGGCCTCCTTCAATGGAGGTCGACACAAGCGCACCGTGATTTGATTGTGCGGTTCTACAAGCGCACCCCAGGGTCGCTCTCAGAGACATCCCGGACGCTGTGGGGTCTTTGGGCGATCCGCCACCGACAACGTGGCGCATCGGTGGATCGTGATGTGGGGGCACATCCCGATCGTGATCGACTCTGCGAGACGGGCGATCCCCTTGCGCTGGACACAGGCGTTGCCAAGGCCGGGCCACGACCTGGACGGCAGCGCGCGTCCATACGGCCCAGACACGAAGAGACACCTGGCGCCTCCTGCTCGAGGCGATCGAGAGGTGATGACCTTCCTCGGGGCACCCGGCGACGGGCGAGCCAGAGATCTCGACGCCACAGGTCCGGCGGCGACGTTCCTGCGTGAGGCGCCCTCGACGGGGGAGGACAACGGGATCGGGCGCTGAGGGCGCCGATCGTCGGCGGCTGGACGCGGAGGCGGTCCGATCAGGGATCCCAAGCGCCCAGCGGGGAGGTGAGCGATACCGGGCTCCTAACCCACTGAGGCCGGCAGGGTCCCCGGGCGCCCCCCCAGGACGCTTTCGATCAGGAAAGCGAACTGGAACTGCAGGAGCGTCTGCGCGTCGTCGCTGTCGACGCCCAAGATCTCCTCGATCCGCCTCAGCCGATAGCCGACGGTATTCGGATGAACGGCCAATGCCTTGGCCGTCGCCACCGTGCTGAAGCCGCAGCGCAAGAAGGCTCGGAGGGTCTCGGTGAGCGTCGTGCCGTGGTGTCGATCGTACTCGTAGAGGGGCTGGAGCACGCTGCGCATGAACTCGATGAGCTCTTCGGGCCGCTTGACCTGGAGCAGCGGCCGGTAGATGCCGAGCTCCTCCAAGGTCACCACCCGCTCGCGACCGCCGGCGCGGTGAACGAGGTCCAACGCCCCCACCGCCAGCCGATAGGCGGTGGCATACTCCGCGACGTCGCGACACAGCGGGCCCAAGCCAACCGAGACCGACCCGGTGTACACACGGATCTGGCGCCGAAGCAGCTCGGCGAACTCGACCGCCTCGGTCTGGCGCTCGCACTGTGGCCACAGCACGACGACGTCCTCAGCTCGAGCAGCCACCAGCGCGGAGCTCCCTGCCCCTCGGGCGTTGACCACCCGCTGCACTTGAGTGAGCAACGATCGCTTCAGGCGGGCCGTGCCCGGGGTGACGGGGACGCTTGGGACGGGATCGGGTCGAACCAGGAGGAGGGTGTAGGGAAGCGTCAGATCCAGGCCCAATTGTCGAGCGCGGGCGATCGTGGACTCCCGGTTGCCCTTGACGTCGGCGGCGAGCAGATCGTCCAAGAACTCCCCCGAGAGGCGCCACTCAACCTCCTGGGCGACCCGCATCCTCGAGAGGGCGAGCGCCACGACCAGCGCGCCCCGCTCGAGGATCCCTCGCTCAAGCGCTCCGAAGCGCTGCCGGGGGTTGAAGGCCCAGACCTGGCCGGCCACCTCATCGTCGAGGATGACCGGGGCCACCAAGACCGCTGGCGAGCCATCGCCCTTGCGCAGCTCAACCGCTCGGTGCTCCATGTGGGCCTGGCGAAGCTGCGCCTCGATCACCGGATCCTGATAGACAGCCGCCGCTGAGGTCTCATCGAGATGCCCAGACACGACCGCGGTGCTCAGCGAGTGCCCAGTTGGATCCCGGACCAAGACATCGCTCTTCAGGACCGCAGCCAACCGCCGGGTGATCGGCTCCAGGCCTTCCCCGGCAAGCAGCATCCGCATCAGCTCGTGGTACACCTCCTCGCTCTGCCGGCTGATCCGGTGCTCCTCCTCCAGAGATGCGATACGCTCTTGGAGGCGGCTGATCCTTGCTCGCTCGCGCCCCCGGCGGAGGCTGGACTCGATGGCCAGTGCCGCATGGCTCGCGACCGCCTCCATGAAGACGAGCTCTTGGGTGGTGAACTCCCGACGCTCCCGCGTATAGCAGGTCAGGACACCCAGGGACCCCTCCGAGGCGACCAAGGGCAGTGAGAGGATCGAGCGATAGCCTTGCTTACGGGCGATCGCCTCCCACTGCGCACAGGTGGGATCGTCCCGAATGTCGGTCAAGACCACCGGACGCTGGGTTCGGAAAGCCCGACTCGATGGCCCCTCGGCGAGCTCCCCGGGACGGATGAGGGGTGACCAGCCTGCATTGACCTCGGCCACATAGGATGGGCTCAACCCATAGAAACCACGAATCAAAAGACGTTCGCCGAGCTCGTCAGGGAGCATCACCGAACAGAAGTCATACGAGGTTAGTTGAACGACGGTGCCAGCAATCAAGTTGAGCAAGTCATCGAAAGGCAAGTTGCCGTTGACGGCCCTGACGAACTCGCACGTAGCATCCAGCCAGGCCTGAGGCTCAGGTGCTGATGCCAGGTCCGGTGATCGACGGCCATCTTTGCCGCCCACTACGGTTACCGCGGTCATGGGTCCTCTTTCCTCCGCTTCCTCCGAAACGGGCGAGACACACCCCCACAGCGGGAGGGAGCCTACGGCCTGTGGCGGGGCCGAGATGGAGCTCTGCGTAAGTTGGCGATGGCGTCTGGGGCCGGATGCCGTACCGCTGGCGCAAGAGAAAGGTGAACCGTGCAGCTGGGGACGCGCGACCGCCTTTGCCGTTGGGGTCCTCGGGGTGGAACCCACCAACACAGCGAGTCGAGCCCCAACGTCGCCGAGGGCCAGCTCGGCTCGGTGGAGCACGACGAGCGGCCACGGCGGACGCGTTCCCGAAGCCATCCATCTCGCTACCTCAACGCCTGCTCGTCTCAACGGAGGGAGAGAGGGCCATCACCAGTCCCAGAGGCGGCTCAGCTCATCGTCCGAGCGAGCGCGGAGGTCGGCGGCGACCTTCTTGCGCATGACGGCGTTGGTCCCATCGGAGTGCAGGAAGATGGTGGCGTCCCGCAGCAGTTTCTCCATGCCGTTCTCCCGCATGACCCCGGCCCCACCGACTTGGGGGCGGCCGCCAGCTTGGGATCGAACCCCTCGGCGTGGTCCGCCGCCCACGCGGCCCGGAAGACGTAGGTGCGAGCCATGTCGAGCTGAGCATAGAGCTCTCCCAGCTGGGCCGCAATGTCGTCGTGCTCGATCACCGGCTTCCCGCCCTGCACACGGCTTCGCGTATAGCGCAAGGCACGGGTGAGCGCGGTCCGGGCCACCCCCAGCACGCAAGCCGCGGCGTAGGCGTTTGAGCCACGGAGGAGCCGCGCCACGTCCGCAAGCGCTGCGTTCTCCTGCCCGAGCACGTCCCGATCAGGGACGAACACCTCGTCGTAGAAGATCTCGGCGTTGTTCGCCAGGCGCTCCCCCATCTTGTCGTGGACGGAACCGAAGCTGACGCCTGGGGTGTCGGCAGAGAGCAAGAAGCAGGTCACGCCCTGCCGCACCGGCAGATCGGGGCGGGTGCGGGCGAAGGCCAGGATGACATCAGCCCGGTTGGCATTCGAGATGTACCGTTTCTCACCCCTGAGCACCCAGCCTCCCTCGACGCGCCGGGCCCTGGTTTGCAGGCCCCCTTGGACGCCATCGTAGGGAAGGAGGTTGTCGGAACCCGCTTGCGGCTCGGTGAGCGACGCCGCCACCAACCCCCGCCGGTTGGCGGCCAGACGACGGAGCCAACGCTCGTGCTGGTCGGGGGTGCCCAGCTCCATCACCAGCTGCGCGAACTTCCAGGTCTGGGCCAGGACGACCGCGGCGCCGAGGTCGGCCGCAGCGATCTCCTCCAGCATCACCGCGTTGGTGAGGAAATCGGTGCGAGCGCCACCGAAGGCCCCAGGCAACGGTGCCAGCCGCAGGCCACGGTCGGAGGCGGCCTCCACCAGCTCCCACGAGAAGGCCATGGCGGGATCGACCTGAGCGTCGAGCCCTGCGGCGCGAGGTGCCACCACCTCAACGGCATAGGTCCGGGCGATCTCACGCCACCGCCGCTGCTCCGGCCCCAGCACCCAGTCCATCGTCCCCCCCTACTTCACCGCCAGCGCGTTCACCGGGGCCCCGGCCGCGCCCGTGATCGGCAGGGGCGCAGCCGACAACATGAACTCGTAGACCCCGTCCTCAGCGCAATCCGCCGCGATCGCCTCCAGATCCCAAATCTCTCCGATGAGCACGCCCATGTGCACCAAGGCCACGACGTGGAAGGGCTGGAACAGCTCGATCTCGTTCGGTCGAACCTCTGCCCCCCACGTATCGGTCGCGACCGCCGCCACCCGGTGCTCGGCCAGCCAGGGCACCGTGTGCAGCGACAGGCCCAGTGCCGGGCCGCCACAGTAGTCGCCCCAGTTGCCACGGCGCTGCCCGAGCTGGCCCGTCCGCACGATCAGGCAGTCACCGGCGCGGACCTGAACCCTCTCCCTCGCCGCCGTGGCGTCGAGGTCCTGGGCGGTGATGGCGTAGCCCGGCGCGAGCGCCTCCACCCCTTTGGCTCGCGCCACGTCGAGCAACACCCCCCGCATCACGAGCCGCTCGCGGAGGACCTCGACGCCGCAGCGCTGCGCCCCTTTCGTGGTGACCAGCGCCGCGTCGTGGCGGTTGAACATCTTGCCTTCGAAGAAGATGTGTGAGAGCGCGTCCCAATGGGTGCCCGCCTGGTTGGGCATGACCACGACGTCATCGGCAAAGCCAAAGCCATGGGCTGGCCCCCAGCCGGCCGGCAGCGGATCCTGGACGCCTTGGAGGTAGTCGGTCCCCGTGGCGGTCATCAGGTTGAGCGGGTTGGCGCGGAACCCACCGCTCTGTGGCCCGCGCAGGTCATACGGCAACGTCATCGAGATGACCTTGCCCTGACGCACCAGCTTGGCTGCGGCGGCCACCTGCTCCGGCCCCACCAAGTTCAGGGCTCCAAGCTGATCGTCGTCCCCCCAGCGGCCCCAGTTCGAGTACCTGGCGATGTAGTCGCGAACGACCTCCTCGCCTCGGAACCTGGCGCGTGCGCTCACCGAGGCCTGGCTCATGCGACCGCCCCCTGTCGCTCGAAGTCCGCGGTGAGCTCATCCAGCGCCGGCTTGACGTGCTCCATGAACAAGCTCATGTTCTCGATCACCGACTCCATCGGCTGCTGAGCGAAGTGATAGATCAGGATCACGTACTCGGCAGGGACTCTCCTCCACATCTCCACGTACTGGTCTCGAACCTGCTCGGGGGTGCCAATCACCCATAGGCCACTGGCCAGCACGGAATCGACCGGGTTGCTGGG
>DATGLL010000067.1:0-5295 GCA_035294145.1 Candidatus Dormiibacterota bacterium
CGGTCGCCCCTGAGCCGGTCGCCCCTGAGCCGGTCGTACCCGAGCCGGTCGCCCCTGAGCCGGTCGCCCCTGAGCCGGTCGGCCGTCCAAGAGTGACGAAGTCGAGACGACGCACCGCTACGGCCCAGGTGCCTGATGGCCAGAACACGACTGAGGGTCAATCAGATTCTCCGCTCACCTCGCCTGAGGAACCGGCACCTGCGACTGGGCGGCGGAGCCGGAAGCGCGTGCAGAGCGCAACGGTCGAGACCAATGGCGTGGCCCCGGCCATGACCACAGGGTCTACCTCAGGAGAGCAGGCAGGATCAAATACCAGCTCAGCCAAGAGGCGTCGCGTCACCCGCTCGCCCAGTCAGGAGCAAGATTCGGCTCACGGCCAGGAGGTAGGTAGCGCGGTGACCGAAAACGGAGCTTCTCGTCGGCACCGTAAGACCTCACCCCCTACCCAGACCGAGCTACCGCTTGAAGCCCCCCCACCTGGAAGCTGAGCCGCTCTAAGGCCAGCGTTCCCAGCTGGAATCGGGGCGTGGATCTAGAGTCCTCTTGAGAGGGGAAGGCCGATCTCAGGCGGACTCGACGGAGTCTGTGGCTTCGAGGCCAAGTGCGGTGAAGAAAGTGGGCTGCACGGCGCCGGTCTCGGTTCGCTGATGGACCAGGCCGGCCGTCCGCTGAAGCGTCCCGGGTGCATCTTCTCCACCCCCCGCGGAGGCGATGCCAGGTCTGGCTGATGCCCAGCGCCGCTTTCAGCGATCCGGATCAGGAGCAAGCTCAGCCAGCAGGGCAGCGCGTGGGCCCGGAGGCGCTCCTGCCGGTGGTGGACCGGACACAGATCGAGCGTCGTCTTCAGATCCCATCAGGCCTGCTCTACCTGGAGGAGCTGCTTGGAGCCGAGTGCCACCTCCTCGGCGGAGAGGGTGGGCTCCGAGGTCCTGAGGAGGAGCCTGCCGCCCAGCCTCTTCGCCACCGCGGATGACGGCCCGGTGGACACGGAGCCGGACGTTGGTCCCGGAGCCAGGGCGCGCAGGAGGCGGCCAGGCCGGGGGGATAGCTCCTCTTTGCCCCTCGTCCTGGTCCAGCCCGGTCTCCCCCTTCGCCTCCCTGAGGCACGGCTCCGCGACCTACCGGGTCGCGGCCACCGTCGCCAGCTCCTGGAGCGAGACCTCGGTCGGGGCCAGGGCCAGGGAGGAGGCGAGGTCGTCGGGGTCGCTGAGCAAGCGGCGGGCGAGGAGGGCACCCCACCGGAGGGGGTTCCGATGGGGTCCCCAGGAAGCCGGTCTCGTCCAGGACACCGCTCCCCTCCGGGTCACCGAAGGGCTCGTGCACGAAGGCCTGCAGGCGGTCTGGGGCGGCATCGACATCCCCGTTGACCTCGATCGAGCCGCCACTGCCGGCAGTCTTAGGTGGCATCCCCCACCGCCTCGGCCACCTGCCAGCGGTTCTTGCGGGCGAGCGGGGGCAAGCAGATCTCGCAGGGACTTGGCCACCTGCTCGCGGGATTCCCGCCGGGAGAGCCGGTCGGCGAGGCGCGCGGGGAAGGCGAGGAAGGCCTCGCCCCAGCGCTCGAGGTCGTCGAGCGTGGCCACCACCTCCGTCGAAGGGACACCCATCCTGCCGGGATGGAGGCCCGTGGCAAGTACGGTAGCAGTACCAGGGCTCGTCGTCGGAGCTGGCGATGACCGCCTCCAACTGCTCCAGGAGCTGAGCCCGGAGACAGCGGTCGCGGTTCGGTTGCCTCGGGATTGCGGCAGATTACAAAGCGGTCGGGGATAGGGCCGTAGTCCAGCCCCACCTCCTTGACCTCCGGGTTGCCGGCCACTTTGTGGTGGCGGCCCTGGCGGGCAGACGCGGCCTCCGCCTCCTCGGAAGCCGATGCGCAGCTGCTCCCCGACGATGTGGTGGCCGCTCGCGCAGGAAGCGCCGGTTCTCAGCTGAGGTCTGGCGGCAACTCCGCTACAAGACCGGCTGGCATGGCTCGATACTGGTGGAGGCCGACCGCTTCTTCCCCAGCTCGAAGACCTGCCGCCGCTGTGGCGGTGTCCAGACCATTGGCTGGGCCGAGCACTGGACGTGCGACGGCTGCGGGAGGCGTCACCAGCGCGATGACAATGCCACGATCAACCTGGCAAGGCATGCCCTTGAGGCAACCCACGAAGTAGGCTTCGTGGGGACCCCGCCCGGAGGCTTGGTTGGAGCCTCCGTGAAGCGTGGAGCCATGGTAAGACCCGGGCTTCCGGGCATGCGGCGAGGAAGCGCGAAGCCCGCGAGGGGAACCCTGAGGGGTGTCATATGAGCGTTGATGATCGCTCAGCGGCAACGGCATAGGAAAGCTTATGTCCATCCGTAGACGCACGTCCTGGCGAGGCCTAAAGGTCAGGCGCCGGGAACTCCAGCGATGCCGCCGTCAGCTCGTCGTGGCCAGCGCGGATCCTTCGTTCGTTCCTATCCCCGTGCTGCCGGCATGCCTCGCGGCGACCGATGCCAGGTGCCCCACGGGAGCCCCCAAAGAATGATTGCCAATTCGAAGTCCGTCGCCTTGGCGGGAATCCCCTCGCGAAGTCATCGGATGAGGCCAATGGCCACGACCACCTGCTGCTGGTCCTCGACCGTGATGCGGGCGATTTGGGCGACGCCTACTGCTCCGCCCCGGCTCCGTGCAAGAAGAGTTCTACGACCCGGTCGGCTAATTCCGCCCTCGGGATGAAGCCTGCCCCTGCAGCGCGGCAGCCGCTGAACGGCTGACTGCTCGTAGGACGCTTCCCAGATCACGACCAAGCTTCGAGGCGCCCCGATCCACCTCCCAAGCCCTGGCTAGCGAGGATCTAGACTGTGGGGACAGTGACAAAGTCGCAGCTGACGCACCTCGACGAGCGAGGGGCAGCTCGGATGGTCGACGTCGGGGGCAAGCCTGAGACGGAGCGTGAGGCCCGAGCCGAGTGTTTCGTGCGCCTGGCGCCAGCGACGCTTCGCGCTCTACGCGATGCGGCCCTGGCCAAAGGTGACGCCCTGGCAGTGGCGCGGATCGCAGGGATCATGGCGGCCAAGCGGACGTCCGACCTCATCCCTCTCTGCCATCCTCTGCCCATCACTGGCATCGACGTCGACTTCGAGCTTGGCGAGGAGGGGGTTCGAGTCGTTGCTGCGGTCAGGGTGGCCGGACGAACCGGCGTGGAGATGGAGGCGCTGACCGCAGCCGCGGTGGCTGGCCTGACCCTGATCGACATGGTCAAGTCCGTGGAGCGCGGGGTGACGGTCGAGCGCCTTCGCCTGCTTGAGAAGCGCGGTGGCCGTTCGGGCCACTGGCGGCGGGAGGATGGATGAAAGTTCTTGCCGCCGTGCTGACGGTCAGTGACCGCGCCGCAGCCGGAGTGATGGCCGACGAGAGTGGCCCGACCGTGCGTCGCTTGCTGACCTCAGTCGGCTTCGTGGTGGGTGAGGTGCTGGTGGTGCCGGACGATCGAGGCCAGATCGCCGCCTTCCTGCGTACCGCCTGCGAGCGTCACCACCTCGTGGTGACGACCGGTGGCACCGGCCTGGGGCCACGAGACGTTACCCCGGAGGCGACCCGCGACGTCATCGACTACGAGGTGCCAGGCATCGCTGAGCTGATGCGCACGGCTGGCCTCCGCTCCACACCGATGGCTGCCCTGTCGCGATCATTGGCCGGGGTCAGGGGCCGTACCTTGATCGTCAACCTCCCCGGCAGCGTGCAAGGGGCAAGGGAGTCGCTGGAGGCCATCCTGCCCGTGCTGCCGCATGCGATGCAACTGTTACGAGGAGAGGCCCCGCATCCTTGAGGGGGTGAATGGCGATCCGCCGGCAGGCGCATACAATCATCAACGCGGAACGCTACTCTGGTCGCAGGGGGACGATGGAGGTCAGGAACGAGACGCCGACTTCCCGCCCCGGTGGGGCATGGTTTCGGCGCCCGACAGGGTTACGCAGCCGTCTGGCCGGGCTGGTGCTGGCTGCCGTCGACGAGGCTATGAACGAGCTGGCGGCGGAGTTGATAGACCCGCGCCCGCATGACGCCGTGCTGGAGATCGGGTTCGGGCCTGGACGCCTGATCGAGCGATTGGCACAGGCTGGCGACGCGGAACTGGTGGCTGGGGTCGACCCCTCGCCGGCCATGCTCGGACAGGCTACCAAGAGGAATTGGCGCTGGATCGCCCGGGGGCGGGTGCGGCTGCTCCAGGCTGGGGTCTCCCGTCTCCCCTTCCCCGATGGCTCCTTCACCAGGGCTTGTGCCGTGAATACCTTCCCGTCATGGCCGAGCCCGCTCCAGGACCTCCGCGAGGTCCGGCGAGTTCTACGCCTGGGTGGCCGTTTGGTGCTCTGTCTACGTGTGCGGGATCCCCGACGCCGTCTCCTGGCAGTTCCAGGCATGACCGAGGCTGAGATCGAGACGGTGCCGCGCCTGCTGGAGGAGGCGGGCTTCCGGGACCTGCATATCGAGCGACGATCGGTGGGGATGGCGCTGATCGCCCATCGCTGATCCGGTCATGCCCTGGCCGGCGGTACGTACACTGTCTGGACGATGCTGCCGGTGGGTGTTCCAGCTCCCGACCTGGAGCTGCCCAGCACCTCGGGTAAGGACGTGCGTCTCTCCGAGGCCTTCGCCCGTCATCGGGCGACCGTCCTCGCCTTCTACGTCTTCGACTTCACGCCGGGTTGAAAGACGGAGCTGACCGAGTTCCGGTCACGGTATGAGGAGCTGAGGGCGGCGGAAGTCGGCCTGTACGCAATCAGCGTGGACACGGTCTTTTCGCATAAGGCCTTCGCTGACCAGCTGGGCGGGTTGCCATTCGAGTTGCTCGCCGATTTCGAGCGCAAGGCGGTGGAGGCCTACGGGGTCCGACGCGACGACGTTCCCGGCTATTCCGGCATGCCTCAGCGCTCGGTCTTCATCGTCGACTCCGAGGGCGTGATCCGCTGGACGTGGGAGCGGTCGCAGGAGGAACCACTACCCGACTTCGATCGGGTGGTGGCGGAAGCCAAGCGAGTGGCGGCTGCCGGCTGATCGCGAAGCCAGCTGGGGCGGGCCAACATCACCCGACCTGAGCAGGGTCCCGACTGGTTGGCGAGGGAGGGCTAACGACAGCTGACGTGTCCACACACTACCATTCACTTCCGTCAACTCGAAGCAGTGGGATCGCCAGCAAGGCATCCCTCCCGTCACCGCCTCCCGCTGCCTCCCGTCGGGCACGCTTCCCGTCCCGGCCCGGCGAGTCGGTCACCTGATCCTGGGGGACGCCCCGGCGTGACCGCTCGCGTGTCCGCTGCCGATCAACGCTCCGA
>DATGLL010000068.1:0-4752 GCA_035294145.1 Candidatus Dormiibacterota bacterium
GATGCCACGCAGGGCGAGGGCCGGCGCGTCGTCGCGCAGGGCGACCTGGTTCAGCGCCCCGAGGGGATCGCCCATCGCGAGCGCGCGCGCCGCCTTGGCGATCGGTGGATCCATCAGAATCCCGCCATCTTTGTCACTCACCACCCTATCGACGACCTGGAGCGTTGGGGCGAGACCTTCCTTCCCTTCCCCGCGCGCTTCGCCGTCCCGTTCGCTTGGCGGGAGTCCCGCGAGCAGGTGGCCAAGCCCCTGCGGGGCCTGCTCGTCCCGCTCGCCGGCAAGGACCGCTGGCAGGTGGCCGAGGCGGTGGGGGATGCCACCGAAGACCGCCTGCAGGCCTTCGTGCGCGAGCCCTTCGGCGACCCGGAGGGATCGGTGTCCTGGACGAGATCGGCTTCCTCGGGGACCCCATCGGAGCTCGCTCCGATGGGGTCCCCTCGATGGGGAGCCCTGAAGGAGGGGGGCTCGGTGGGGGTGCCGCGGCGCCCTGGGGGACGGGTTCCTGGGCCGGCGCCGGGAGCTGCCCGAGGCCCGGTGACCCGGCGCGCCGGACCAGGGCCAAGGTCCCGGAGGAGGTCGGCTTCCAGGCCAAGCCGGAGCTGGCCATCGCCTGGTGTGGTCGTGGGGGGGACGCGCCAAGCGCTGGCCGGTCCGGTGCCGCCATGACCGTCGTCGCGCGTGCCAAGGCGGGCACGATCGCCCATGAGTCACAACGACGGTTGTGGTATTAGGCAGACCATGGCCGGATTTGTGTGACCCTGCGCTCGTGCACGGTGCAGATCCACGGTCCGGGTTTGCGAGCTCGCTGGCAGATGCGGTTGATGTTGGTCGTGATGCGGTCTCGTTGTTGCTCACCAGTGAGTGACCCCGAAGCCAAATAGGAGAGCTTGACCTTATACTGACGAAATACTGACGAACCACGGCCAGCTCGGCAGCCCTGTGTCTAATGCTCCCGTCCTTGGTCATCACGATCCAGCCTTCCCGCCCTGCTCGCCCAAGCCAGGTCTCATCGGCCACCCTCTCTTCCTCCTCTGCCCCATGGACCGACAGCATCGTTTGGGCCTCGAATCCGGCCTGATGCAGACTGTCAGGTATGAGATGCCGCCCGAGGCTTCGATCTATGAAGAAAACCGGAGGCTCAAGCGGCCACCGGGAGCGCGGCACGGACGAGGTCCTCGACGTCGGCTGTCTGGAGGTCGAAGTCCTTGGCTACGCTGCGGAGAGGCTCTCCGGCCTTGAGGCGTTGCAGAACCGCCTCGACGGGCGCACCACCGTTCACGAAGAGTGGTTGGCCGAATCCTCGTGTCGGGTTAACCACGAGGATCGGGCGCTCGGTGATGGGGAGAACGACTCACAACGCCCAGGTATCCTCCGTCGAACTCGACTCGCTGCAGGTACCGCTGAACGAGGTCCGCGAAGACCCGCTGTCCTGTCACCACCGTCACGAGCAACTCCCCCGCGCCATGCTGCTCATGCGTAATCGTACAAGATGCTTGCCCCACACGGTCCTGGGTCCGCCCATGTACGTCGGGTGGGGACCGGCGAGCATCACGACGTCACCGTCGCCGCCATCCTTGGCGAGGTCGCTGTCACGCTCGGATCGGGTGCCCCGAGGCCGGCCGAGTTCGGTCCTGGCGGCCCGTGTCACCCAGCTGCGTGGGCAAATCGGCCTCGCTCCCGCCCGCTACCCCCGTCATCGGTCGCCACGGCCCCGGCGTGACGCCCGCCCCGTACGATGACCACGGGGGAGTTGGCTGTGCAGGATGAGGTGGGTTGCCGTGCCGCGTAGGCGCTACAGGCGGCGCGACGGCGCCATTGGCCCTCTCAGCCTTCCGGTGGTCGTCGTCTTGATCCTGATCGGTCTGGTCGGGGGGCTGCTGCAGTCGCGGGAAGGCCGTGGCTTGCTCGCTCTGGCGGCGTTGGTGGCAATGGGACTCCCGGTCCGGTCGATCGTCCGCTCCGTGCAGCGCCGACGAGCCCGAGCGCGGGCGGCGGCTGAATGGCTGGCCTTCAGCGCTCAGTAGACCTGAACCGAATGGACCGCATGACGGGCCAGGAGTTCGAGGACTGCCTCAGGGGTTCTGCTCAATGACCTCGGCTACCGGGTGGAGCTGACGAAGATCACCGGCGACTACGGTGCAGATCTCGTGCTCACTGCAGATGATGGCCGACGCATTGTCGTCCAAGCCAAGCGGTGGGCTGGCAGCGTCGGCAATAGCGCAGTCCAAGAGGCCTATGCGGCGCAGACGATGCATGCAGCGCATGAGGCATGGGGCATCACGAACGCCACGTTCACCCGAGCGGCGTGCACGACTGCGCGGCAGGTCGGCGTTCGATTGGTGGATCGGTGGGGGCTCTACCGGTTGTTGCAGGAACGCTCCCAACGAGTACCGGCCCCGCAACCAGCCCCCCTCGGATCACCAGCCCCTGGCGCACCCGCTTCAGTGACGTGCTCGCCTGACGGTCAGTGGTGGTGGGATGGATCACGATGGGTGCCGCGTTCCCTCACAGCCGGTCAGGAAGCGTTGGATCTCCATCAGGGTCCTCCCAAGCGCGATGCCCGTCGCCTCCCCAAGGCAGCCGGCGCGAGCACGGATGGCCAGGACTGACACAGAAAGCGCCGAAGCTTCGGGCCCACGCCGCCAGCCCCCCGGGAGCGACCGAGTCCGTGCCCTAGCTCCTCTCCAACGCATGCCGCAGGCCCCGCGTCTGTGACGATACACCGCCCCAGGATCGACGCTCTTGTTGAGCTCTTGGACGACTCGAGCTGGGTGTGCCAGTCGGCTAACGCCACCTAGACCGATCTTCTGCGATGGGTGGGTCACCTGCTGAGCCAGAACATTACGTCCGTACCCAGCCTTCGCTGCCGAGGCCCCTGGAACCTTGCCGAGGCACAGGTTGCCAACGAGATCTGCATGCTCGTGGCCGACGCGGCCATGCAGCGCGACCCGAGCTCGTGCAGCGCACACCAGCCACATCCTCCACGACTTGACCGGCATTCGCCGAGGTCAGCGGTGGCACGATCTGCCGCTCTCGCGGTCTGAGACCGGTCGACGCCCATGGGGCAGTGAGGCGTCCTCCGCGACGTGAGCGATGACGCGGACGCCGTCCGGCAGGTCGTCGTACGGCGTACTTTCGTCGACCTTCAGCGGCTGGCCTCGTGCTGTCCAGCTCACGGCACCGTTCCCTCCGGGATCGGGTGCCCCGTCAGGGGTGGGAGGTCGGTCTCGACCTCGCGCGCACCGAAGCACACCCCGCCGTCAAGGTTGGCGTCCACGGACGTGGTGGACGAGGAGAGGGCGGCCCCCCCCAGCACCGGGCCCGTGAGAGGCGTAAGGCTCACCCCGACCGGCTCCGCGGCCGGCTGCAGGGGCATGGTCGGGATGCTGATGGAGGCCGAGGTCAGCGCTCGCTGCGGGGCCGGCGACGGCGAGCGCAGCCCAAGGCAGGAGGGGCCGCGACGGCGCCCGGCCCCGGGGGAGCTGGCCATCCCGCGCCTGCGCCAGGGTTCGTCCCTCCCCGGCCCCTGGAGCGTGCCGACGAGCCGAGGATGGGGCCGGTGGTCGCCCAGGTCGGCGGCGCAGGCACGGGCGGCGGCCAGACCATGGCGCTCCAGGAAGCGGCGGAGCGGGTCCTCGGTGGCCGGCACCGGGGTGCCGCTCAGGGTTCGACCAGCTCGGCCGGGGTCAGCTCGACGGCGAAGGGGGAGTCGACGACCAGGGGCTGTCCATGCGACGCCTGCACCACCTCCACATACCTCCCTCGGACGTTCCGCCGCAGGACGGAGATGGCGGGGGCGACCGGGTCCACGAGGCACCTCGTCGTTCAGGTGGGTTTGCGACCGTGGGCGATGGCGACCGGCCAGACGGTGTGATGCCGTTCCCACTCCTCGAGCGAACGCTGGAGCAGCTCTTCGGCCTCATCGGCGGTGGCGCTGGAGCGGGCGCGCAGGACCTCGCAGATGCGCATGCCGGCGGCCCGGAAGTCGGTGGCCATGAAGGAGCCGACCTGACCACCCCACTCGCCGACGGGGAGCGACAGCTCCCGGCGACGGACCTCCTCCAACCCGGCCCGGCGCAGGTAGTCGTCCAGGGAGCGGAAGACGATCCCCTCGGTGTCCAGACCCTGGGAGCCGGCTATCTGGAGGAAGAGGGCGAACAGCCGCTCCGTCGATGGTCCGGCCTGCCGAAGCTCGGTCGGGATCTCGGTCAGCTCGATCCAGCCCCCCGGTCGGGTGACCCGGACCAGCTCCGCCACCACCTCAGGCCAGGCTGCCACCGGGATGCCCCAGATCAGGAAGCGCTGGTGGGTGAAGTCGAAGCTCCCATCCCGGAAGGGCAACCCCTGGAGCAGGTTGCCCCGCACGTGCCGGTAGCCAGGGGGCGGATCGGGCTTGCCCGGGACCAGATCGAACCCCACCACCAGGGCACCGGGGAATCGATGGGCCACCTCGAAGCCCCACTGCCCGGTGCCGGTGCCCACGTCCAAGACCCGGGAGGGCGCCTCCACCGGGGCCAGGAAGTTGGCCCCCAGGGCCTCGCGGAAGGCGAAGTGCTGGAGGTCCAGCCGGTCCACCTCGTCGGGGTGGCGGGGGTTGACAACAGCTGACGTGCCCATACACTACAATCCACTTCCATGAACTTGAAGCAGTGGGCGCGCGAGCAAGGCATCCACCCCGTGACCGCCTCCCGCTGGTTCCAGTCGGGCAAGCTCCCCGTCCCGGCCCGGCGAGTTGGTCACCTGATCTTGGTG
>DATGLL010000069.1:0-47809 GCA_035294145.1 Candidatus Dormiibacterota bacterium
GGCTCAGTTGGAGCCTTCGTGAAGCGCAGAGCCGCGGTAAGACCCGGGCTTCTCGGGCACGCGGCGGGGAAGCGCGAAGCCCGCAAGGGCAACCCCGTGAGGGGTGCCGCGTGAGTGCTACTGCGTACTCGGCGGCAACGGACACAGACCCGTTACATCGACGCCGTCCGCCTGCCCTTGGGCGACGTCGCCATCTGGGTCAGCCCCAGGAGATGGCGGAACGGCTCCTCGACCGCCGGCTCTGGCCGGGCAGGCCCGGGCGTCCATGCTCGGTGCCGCCTCAATTCGACCTGGCCTCGCTCGCTGTCGCTGACCCATGACACCGCTTGGAGGAGCGGCCGGTAGCATAAGCCCCACCGGGATCCCCGACGGGGCCGTGGGAGGAGGCGAGATGAGCGAAGCGACGCGCACGCAACCACTCACCGGCGAGGAGTACCTCCAGAGCCTGAGGGACGGGCGGGAGGTCCACATCGACGGAGAGCGGGTCAGGGACGTCACTTCGCATCCCGCCTTCCGTAACGCCGCCCGCTCCATCGCCCGTCTCTACGACGCCCTCCACGACCCCGAGACCCGCGACCTCCTGACCGGGGAGGACCGCCTCGGCATCCGGACCCATCGCTTCTTCATGCCCTCCTACTCGACCGAGGACCTGCTCGCCTCACGCGAGGCGATCGCCCACTGGTCGCGGCTCTCCTACGGCTACATGGGGAGGACGCCCGACTACAAGGCCTCCTTCATGGCCAGCCTCGGCGCCGACCCGGCCTGGTGGGCCCCCTTCGAGGAGAGCGCGCGGCGCTGGTACCGGGCCTACGCTGAGCAGGTCCTCTTCCTCAACCATGTGCTCATCAACCCGCCGATCGACCGCAACAAGGCTGTGCACGAGGTCGAGGACGTCTACGTCCACGCCATCGCCGAGCGCGACGACGGCATCGTGGTCTCGGGGGCCAAGATGCTGGCCACCGGTTCCGCGCTCACCCATGCCACCTTCGTCGCCCAGAACAGCGCCGTCCAGCTCGAGGAGGGCAAGGCCGAGGACTACGCCCTGGTCTTCATCGCGCCCATGAACACCCCCGGCAAGAAGCTCATCTGCCGGAACTCATACGAGCTGAGCGCGCGCTCCCCCTGGGACAACCCGCTTTCGAGCCGCTTCGACGAGAACGATGCCGTGGTCATCTTCGACCACGCCTTCATCCCCTGGGAGAACGTGCTCGTCTACCGCGACGTCAGGAAGGCGACCGCCTTCTACGCCCAGTCGGGCTTCATGCCCCGATACACGCTGCAGTCGGGAACCCGGCTGGCGGTCAAGCTGGACTTCCTCTGCGGGCTCCTGGTTCGCGGCCTGAAGGCCAACGGCACCTACGACTTCCGGGGGGTGCAGGCCAAGCTCGGCGAGCTGGTGGCCTGGCGCAACCTGGTCTGGGCACTGACCTCGACGCTGTGTCACGAGCCGATGCCAGGGCCGGGAGGCAGCGTGGTCCCCAAGCTGGAGTACGCCACCCTGATCCGCCTGTTCGGGAGCATGGCGGTGCCGAGAGCGCGGTCGATCTTCGCCGAGATCCTGGGTGGTGCCCCCCTGGCCATCCCCTCCAGCGGCCGCGACCTCCAGAACCCGGACCTGCGGCCGCTCATCGATCGCTTCTACCGGGGCTCGGTCGGCGACGCCCACGACCGGATCAAGCTTTACAAGCTGATCTGGGATGCCATTGGCAGCGAGTTCGGCTCCCGGCACGAGTGGTACGAGATCAACTACGGCGGCAACCAGGAGCAGATGCGGCTGGACATGGTCCACTTCGCGGACGTCCGGGGGCTGCTGGCCGAGTTCGACGCGCTCGTCGAGCGGTGCCTATCCGAGTACGACCTGGAGGGCTGGCGCTCGGACACCTGGCTGGACATGAGCGGGGACCAGGTGGGCTGAGATCGAACCGCCGTTGCCGCCAGCGGCGCTACCGCCCCCGGCCCCCGGCCCGCTCCGGCCCGGGCACGGCGGGCGGGACCTCTGCCCCGGCCCGGCGGCCATGGGTCCCCAGCTGGACGAGCACGATCTCGGCCAGGGCGCCGACCATGAGGAGGGGCCAGGCGGTCAGGGGCACGATCCCGATCCGGCCGTCCGGGCCAGCACGCTGTAGGCGGCGAAGGCGACAGCCGAGGCGACCACGGCCAAGGGCCAGACCGGGTTGGCGCCCCTGGGGAGCTGAAGAAGGAGAAGGCAAGCCCAGACCCGGACCCCTCCACCCGTGCTCCCCCACCGCCCACGATCAGCAACGGCATCAGGGGCAGGGCGGCCAGGGAGCGGCGCAGGCCACCTGGGGTGAGCGGCCTGGGGGCGGCCGACGGACGCTTCGGGACGAGCGCCGGCTCGAGGTCATCGCCATGGTCTCCATTGAGACCGGCCGGGCGGCCGTCGGTCACGCCCGGCCCACGTCGGTCACGGAGGCGTCGCGGTCCCGGACCGTGAGGCCCGGGCCGGGGACGGCGCCCATCCGAGGCGCCACCGGTGGGGTCCGGCTGCGGACGGTCCTGTGGCGAGGCTGCTTGAGCACGAACTGGCCGCGCTCACAGCGTTGCTGCAGCCTGACCGCTGCTCCTGGGCCAGCCCGTCAGCGCGTCGGCCCCTGACGGCTCGTTCGTCATCGTGGGCGTGGCCTGCACCGGCCAGCCGCCAACCTCGCGGCCCGGCAGCCATTTGTTGATCGCCACCGACGACGCGCACTGGGCCGACGATCCCCCGCTGGGGTGGGCACGACCCTCCCCCCATGGTCGCCCCTGATGGAGACGACGGTCACAAAACGGTGGCGTGACCACCCCTCAGGGGCGGATCGACGCTCCTTCCTGACGGGCTCATCTCACGTGGGGGATCAGCGCAGGAATCCGAGGGCGAAGGCGCCCAGCGCCGCGCAGTACCACCCGTACGGGTCAAGCCGACCAGAGCGGAAGTATCGGACCAGGAACCGGGCGCTGAGGTAGGCAGCAGCACCCGCCAGGAGGGCAGCAGCGAGGTCCACCGGTAGGCTGGGCGCTGACGACGAATGGCCCTGGAAAAGCTTCGGGACCTCCAGCAGCCCCGCCGCCCCGATGATGGGCGTGGCCATCAGGAAGCTGAACTCGGCCGCGTCCCGGTGGCGGAGCCCCGCCACCAGGCCTCCAGCCATGGTCACCCCCGAGCGCGAGATGCCGGGGATCAGGGCCATGGCCTGGGCCACGCCGACCATCAATGCCGCCCGAGCCGTGATCTCCGACATGGGCTTGAACCCAGCCTCCTGCTCCTCGCGGCCCACCTCCCGACGCTCCGAGCGGCGGCGAAGCCACTCGGCTCCGAGCAAGATCGCCCCGTTCAAGACCAATGCCCCGGCCGCCACGCGCGGGCTGGCAAACAGCCCCTTGAGCGCCTTCTCGAGCACGAAGCCGACGAGCCCGCCCGGGACGGTGGCCAGCACCAGCATGAGGGCCAGCCGCTCGTCGGCGCCCTCGAAACGCCCGCGCAGGAAGCCACGGATGAAGGCAGCGACGATCGTCACCCACTCCCGCCGATAGAGGAGCAGCAGCGCTCCCGCGGTCCCGAGGTGCAGCAGGGTCAGGAAGGGGACGAAGGCGGGGTCCGACTGCTGGTAGCTCCAGTGGAACAGCCCTGGGATGAGCACGGCATGACCGAGGGATGAGACCGGGAAGAGCTCGGTCGCGCCCTGGAGCAACCCGATGAAGAGCGCCTGCCAGGTGTTCACGTCCCCGATAGGAAAGCAGAAATGGACCCACGGTTGCGCCCGCCACGGGGTCCAAGGCGATCCGAGGAAGCCAGAAGAGAGGAAAAGGCCGGGGCGCCAGATGACGCCCCGGCAGGACGGGAGAGAAAGAGGTGGTGGTCTCGATCAGTGGTGGCGGCGCTCCCGAGGTCGCTCGGGAGGAGCCCAAACCCTCCGCCCATGGAGGCTACCGCAAACCCGTCCCGCGCTGCTGACCGGCGGTCAGTCATGCCTGAACGTCGGACGCCACGCATCCCCGGAGGCGGGCAGGCCTGACATCGCATGCCCCACCCTAGCCCGGAGCCGGCAAAGGGCAGGTTAAGAAGGCACCCGGGCAACCTTGGCGAGACGGGATCGGGGGCCTGGATGCTGAGGTGGCCTCGACCTCCTACCAGCCGATCGCATCGATCGGGGCACGGGGGAAGCAAATGCCTCCTATACTCGCGGCCGTGATCTGGGATCGGTGGCGTCGCCGGCTTTGGGAGGAGGGGATCCGGCCTCCCGATCCTCCCAAGCCCTTCGAGGACGTGCTGGAGGAGGCACCGGTCGTCGCCCTCTTGATCGACCGCGACCGCCGGGTGATCGCCGCCAACCAGGCTGCACGCCAGTTCTTCCGCCTGGAGCCGGAGCGCCTGCCGCTGGGCCTGCTTGAGGCCACTCGCGAGGGCCGCTTGGCGGAGGCGCTCCGCGCTGGACACCCCGAGGCCGAGCTTCGGCTGACCCACTGCCAGCGCAGCGTCCAGGTCAAGCTGGTCCCAGGGCCCGGCCCAGGGGACACCCTCATGTTCCTGACCGACGTCACCGAGCTGCGCCGCCTGGAGACGGTTCGGCAGGAATTCGTGGCCAACCTCTCGCACGAGCTACGGACGCCCCTCACCTCGCTGCGACTGACCGCCGAGAGCCTGCTCGAGGAACTCCCGGAGCAAGACCGTAGGCGCTTCGCCGCCCGCGCCTTGAAGGAGGCCGACCACCTTGCCAACATCGTCGCCAACCTGCGCCAGCTCGCCGAGATCGAGGCGGGCCGCATGGCGGTCACGCGCACCAGGTTCGAGGTGCTGGAGCTGGTCGAAGAGTGCCTGGCCCGGCTTCGGCTCGACCGTCCGCTGGAGCTGGACATCCCAGAGCGGCTGGAGGCGGTCGCCGACCGCAGCAAGCTGGGGCAGGCCCTGGACAACCTGTTGGACAACGCCGCCAAGTTCTCGCCTCCCGGATCCCCGATCGAGGTACGAGCCAGGGTGGAGGCGAGCGAGCTCCAGATCACGGTGCGCGACCACGGACCCGGGATCTCGCCCGAGCACTGGCCGCGCGTGTTCGAACGCTTCTATAAGGTGGATCCTGCCCGCTCACGTGGTGGCACCGGCTCAGGGCTCGGCCTCTCCATCACCAAGCACCTGATCCTCGCCCAAGGGGGTCGCGTCTGGACCGAGGCCGCCAGGGACGGCGGCCAGGTCTTCGGCTTGGCCATCCCCTGCCCGCGATCGATCTCGGAGTCGGCCTAAATCATGCCTTCGCCCCCGGTTAACCGGGATGACCTATCGTCGGACTCGGTGGCAGCAGGAGGAGTCGCTGGGCCGGCATCCCAGCACACCATCCCCATGGTCGGGGACACTCTCGGTGAGCTCCATCGGCTC
The DNA here is from genome assembly GCA_035294145.1 of Candidatus Dormiibacterota bacterium. GTDB lineage: Bacteria > Chloroflexota > Dormibacteria > Dormibacterales > Dormibacteraceae > CADDZO01. The sequence continues at coordinate 5,369 of DATGLL010000069.1, forward strand.
CGGGAGTCGGTCCTGAGGTTGGCAGGGCTGGTCGAGTCCCAAATCGACGATACCTTGACCGCCCTCCGCACTTTCGACCGCCAGGGCGCTGATCGGGTGCGGATGAACGACCAGGTACTGAACGAGCTCTTCCGGGAGATCCGGGAGCAGGTGATGTCGATGATCGCCGCCAGACGGCCGGAGGCTCGAGAGCTGCGCTCGGTGATGGCGATGGAGTACGTCGCCACCGAGCTCGAGCGGATGGGCGACTACCTCGTCCGGATCGCCCGCCAGACCTCCACGCTGGCCGGCCTCCAGCACAGTCCGCTCCGGCCCGAGTTCGGGCTGATGGGAGAGCTCGCCAATCAGCAGGTCCACGACATCCTGGATGCCCTGATCGAGGAGGATGCCGCCCACGCTCGGGAGGTCGCGGCCAGGGACGACGAGATCGACCGCCTCTACCTCCGAGTCTTCGACGCCTTGGTCGCGGAGCTGGCCGGAGCCAGCGATCCCGAGGACGCGCTCCGCGCCGTGACCCTGATCAACATCGCCCACGACCTGGAACGACTCGGGGATCGCGTGGTCAACGTGGCCGAGGATATCCTCTTTCTTGAGTCCGGCCAGGTGGTGGAGCTGGGATAGTGCCCAGGACCAGGGGTGGACCGAGGAGTGCCCATGGGTGACCGCATCCTGATCGTCGAGGACGACGAGGACATTCGCGACCTCCTCCGCTACCACCTGCAGGGGGCGGGCTACGACGTGCTCGAGGCCAGGGACGGGGTCGGTGGGCTGCGGCTGGCGCGGACCGCTCGTCCTGATCTGATCTTGCTTGACCTGATGCTGCCGGGGATGAACGGCATGGACGTCTGCCGGAACCTGCGCAAGAGCAGCCGGGTGCCGGTGATCATGCTCACCGCTCGGGACGCCGAGGTCGACAAGGTCCTTGGTCTCGAGGTGGGAGCCGACGACTACGTCACCAAGCCCTTCTCCGTGCGCGAGGTCCTGGCCAGGATCAACGCCGTCATCCGCCGCTCTCGCTCGGAGGTGAGCGAGCAGGACGTGCCCGAACGGGAGCAGATCGGCAACTTCGTGATCGACCGTGCTGCCCATCGGGTCCTGGTCGACGGCGTGGAGGTGAAGCTCACGGCGCGAGAATTCGAGTTGCTCTCCCACCTTGTCGCCCACTCGGGGCGGGTTCAGTCGCGCGAGGCGCTGATCCAACAGGTCTGGGGGGTTAACTTCATGGGCGACCGCAAGACCGTGGACGTCCATGTTCGTTGGCTGCGCGAGAAGTTCGCGGGCCGGGTACCGTTCGAGCTGGTGACGGTACGTGGAACCGGCTACCGCCTCGACCGGCTCGACGCCGCCCCTGCCTCGTCCGCGCCCCCCCAGCCGTAGGCCGACCGATCGACCGAAGACGTCGGGACCGCCAGCCCACCCTCCCGGGGCCCGGCAGCCCCAGGGTTGCTTGACCCCTCCATCAGCGGCCACCCCAAGACCCACCAGGGAGGTGGTTTTCAGCTCCCCGTCAGGTACATCGTGACCATGATCAGGCATCATCCGCCGGTGATCGTGAAGTCCCTCTCCCTTCCTGGGCGGACCTGGACCGTCCTCGTCGCGGTGACGGCGACCCTGCTGGGCTCGCTCGTGCTCTACCTGCACTCTCCCTGGGGCCACGGCGACGTTGACCTCTACCACCGCTACGCGCGCGCCTTCTGGCTCGGGCCACACGCCTTCCACTCGCTCCCAGTCGAGTACCCCATCCTCTCCCTCCTCCCGTTCAGCCTGACCCTGGCCCCGCCCCTCCCCGACTACGTCTCCGTCTACGGGCTCTGGATGCTGCTCCTCTTGGCGGTCGGCCTGCTGATGGTCGCGCGCCGGGAATCGCCGGGCATCGCCGAGGCTTGCGGCATCTACCTCGCGCTCGGCGGCTTCGGCACCGTGTTGGGCCGTTTCGACCTGGTCCCGGCCGCTGCGGTGGTCGGCGCTTGGTGGTCAACCAGGAGCCGACGCTTCGGGCTCGCCTACGTCCTGCTCGCAGCCGGCACCCTGCTCAAGCTCTACCCGCTCTTCCTCCTGCCCGTGCTCGTGATCGAGCACCGCCGATCCCTGGGCGACCCCAGTTGGCGGCGCCCGCCACGCCCCCTCGTGGAAGGGGTGGCGCTGTACGTGGCCATGGTCCTCGCTGGGTTCCTGCTCGCCTGGCTGCTCGCCCCGGGGAGCTGGCTCGATCCCATCCTCTACGAACGAATGCGACCACTCCAGGTTGAATCCGTCCCCGCCAGCCTCCTCTGGCTCAGCAGCCTTGCTGGCTTCTCGCTTCGGCCCGACCACTCCTTCCACTCCTACAACCTGGTGGGCGCGCTCAGCGGCGTCATCAGCGCCCTCTCCCTGCTGGCCTTGGTGGCCGGCTGCCTGTGGACCTACTGGCGGCAGACCCAGGGACGTCTCAGCTTTGGGCCAGCCCTCGTCATCTCCTTGCTCGTTGTCATCTGCACCAGCCGAGTGCTAAGCCCCCAGTACCTAATCTGGATCCTTCCCCTCGTCGCCATCCTCGAACGTGGCCTCCGCTGGCAGTGGCTGGCCATCTGCGCCTTGACCACGGCCATCTTCCCCTTCGGCTACGAGCTGTCGTCGCTGCATGGCAGTGGGACTCCTGCCTACCCTGAGGCCTTCCTGGCCCTGATCGCCACCCGCAACGCCTTGTTGGTGACGACCACCGCCAGGCTGTCGCGGCGCGTGCCCGCGACCGAGCCGGAAGCGCGGAGCCTTGCCCGCACCGCTCCCTGACCAGCCGGGTCGGGTGGGACGGTCGCCCCGGCGCTCCCCGCCGCCGCTTGGTGCTGCAGCGCCGGTGAGCTGAGGATCCTCCGGACGCCGTCACCTGACCACGAGGGCTCCTGGAGGGAGATCAGCGCCTGACCCGACCTGCACGCGCCGCCGCCCAAGCTGGAGGAGCCCCACCGCCTCCCCTCCCCCGCTCGGGACGCCGGGCTTGGAGCCCGGCAGCGCCTGTCGGGCTCAACCCGCCCATCGGGCGCAAGCACGTGGGGACGTTCCCGCGCAAGCGGCGGGAGCTCGTGAGCACCTCGTCCCGGGACGATGAGAGCGGCATCGCGGAGCGAGGTCCCCATGACCGGGCCTGGGTCGAGGGACCGTGCTGGCGGGAGCTGGCCGCGGGGGGCAAGGGGGCCCCGGGGGGCTCGAGCCCCACCTCGCCAACGCCCCCGAGACGGTGGGCTGCGGAGCCGGCCCGGGCGACCTCCGCCCGCTGGACGGATCGCAGAGGGCCTCGAGCCTGGGCCTCGACCACGACGAGGGGCCCAAGCTCGGGGGTGGGATTGCCACCTCACCTCGGTGCTCATGGCCCCGGCGCGCTTGAGGGTGGTGCGAGTGGCGGCGGGGGCGCCAAGGGGTGGCTCGGCGTGGTCATGGCCGGCGCCGGCAGCGGGAGCACCCCAGCTCCGCCTGGGGCAACCGGCGCTATGGCATCAGGACGCGAAGGAGAAGGCCATCAGCCGGCTTCCCACGGGCAGATAGAGCCGCCCTGCGCTGGCACTGGGGGCGACGAAATGCTCAGCAGTGCCGATCTTGACCTGGTGCTCGACGGCACCGGTCTTGGCGTTCAGCGCCCACAGCCTGCCGCCATCGAAGTCGATGTCCCACACCAGGCCTCCGGCCACGATCGGCGAGCCAGCGCGGAAGTTCGGGCCCTGCCAGGCCACCCGGAAGCTCGAGCCCTGGATCTCCACGGCCTTCACCCCGTGATCGCAGGGGACGTAGACGTAGGGCGCTCGGTATGCGGTCGCACCGATGGCATAGCATCCCCCCAGCGAGGCGCTGAACAGCTGCCCCCCGACGCCGCCCAGGTGGTTCAGGTCGAGCAGGTACCCGATCCCCTCCTTGCCCACCTGGAACACGCGATCGTCCCCCACCAGGGTAGGGTTGACGCTTCCCAGATCCAGGTCCAGGTCGTTCAGCTGCACCCAGTTCGAAGGGGCGAAGAGGTCCAGCCGCTGCAGCGAGGGGGAGAGCCGCACCACGGCGTCGCTGCCGTCGAAGCTGCTTCGCTCGTCGGTGTTGCTGGTGGTGACCAGGAGGTCCCCGTTTGGGAGGACAACTGGCCCGCTGGGAGCCCAGATCGCGCCCCCACGCTGGGGGGAGGCCTGAAACAGGACCTGCGGACCCGATCCGCTCTCGGGGACCCCGACCACGAACCCGTGGTAGTTGCCGCAGTCGCCCGCGCGGCCACCGAAGGCGACGTCGACGCGACCGGCATCGAGGGCCAGGGCCGGGCGGTTGAGCTGATACAGCGGATCGCTGCCCGGCAGGTCGATCGGGTAGCGCCAGCGGATGGCCCCGTTGGCAACGTTCAACGCCACCATCTGGAAACGCCCTGGCGGCTGGTACGAGACCACGAACAGCGTCCCGTTCGAGGGATCGATCACCGGCGTCGAGGTGACCCCGAGCTCGGGGATGTTGCCGCACTGGAGACGGCTGGCATCAAAGGAGGGGCCGAGGCTCTTCTTCCAGACCAGGCACCCCGTGGCCGCCTCCAAGGCATACACGGTGTTGTGCTCAGTGGCGCTCACAACCAGCCCTCGATAGACGAGCGGCTGTGCGTAGACCGCGCCGTCCAGTGCTACCTGCCAGCGTTGGACGAGCCGTCCGGCCGGTGGCGAGCCGACATCCACGCCGTCGCGATCGCCGGAGCGGTGGTAGGTGGTCCAGTCGTCGTTGGCAGGAGCCAGCGTGGAGGTAGAGGTCGTGCAGGGCCGAGGTTGCGCGGCAGAGGAGATCGCCGGCGATCGCTGCCCGCCGCAGGCCGTGACCAGGACCAGGGCCAGGGAGAGAAGCGACACCCCCCAGCGGGGGGTCGGACGCCTCATCGGCCTCTGATACCGTGATCGCCCATGCAGGTGGAGGCGCGGCGCGCAGACCAAGGCTCACCCGCCATCGTGGCCGCGGGCGTGCTCGTGATCCTGGGGGTCGCGCTGACCCTGCGGCTGCCCCTGCTCGCTGGTGGGCAGATCGACTACGACGAGGGGGTGTACTGGCAGTCGCTGCGGGCGCTCGCCGCTGGCCATCCCCTGTTCACCTCCGTCTACAGCTCGCAGCCTCCGGCCTTCCTTGAGCTTCTGGCACCGGTCCACCTGCTGGCTGGGAACTCCCTGGTCGCGGGACGAGGAACCGTCCTTGCCATGGCCACGGTTGGACTTGTGGCAGTCTATCCAACCGTCGCGCTCCTCGCCAATCGAGGCGCCGCCCTCCTGGCCATGGCCGTGCTGGCCGCCGACCCGCTCTCCCTCCGCCAGTCCGTGACCCTCCAAGCCGACGGCCCATGCGTCTACCTGGCGTTGATGGCGCTGGCGGCGGCCACCGCGGCCCGCGTGGCCCGTGACCGGGATCACCTCGCCCACCCCGGAGGCACCGCACGGACACGGCGACCTCCTCCGAGCTCGCTGGCGCTGCTCGCCGGCGCCCTGCTCGCCTTGGCCGTGCTCACCAAGCTGCTGGCGGTGGCCGCCCTGCCTGCGGTGGCGGCGATGCTCGCCGCCCCCGGGATCGGCCCGACCTCTGCCGATGGCCGCCGAGCGTCTCATGGCGTCGCTTGGGGCAGGGCTCTCCGGGACCTCGGGGCAGCGGGCGCTGGCGGGATGCTGACGACGGCTGCCATCCTCGCCCCCTATGCAGGCGCCTGGCGGCAGCTCTGGCATCAGACGGTCAGCCTGCATCTTGGCGCCCGAGCCCTGACCGTCGGCGGCCTCACCGAGGGGGACCTGCTTCGTGAGCTGCCCCTCCTCCTCCTCGGTCTCACCGGCCTGCTCGGCTTCGTCCTCTCGAGCCGCAGCGCCGTGCTGCTCGAGCCGACGAGGGCACCGGCCAGCCGAGCACCGCTGCTCGTGATGGCCAGCGGGTCCTGGGCGGTAGCGGCGGCGCTGCTCCTGGCCCTGCAGCGACCCCTCTGGCCGCATCACGTGATCGTGCTGGTCGCCCCGCTCGCCCTGCTGGCGGGCGGGCTAGCGCCGCTGCTGGGCCGAGTCCCCGCACGGGGCATCGTCGTGGCCACGCTCGGCATGGCAACGATCCTCTCCTCGGTCGCCTCTTTCGCCTACGTCCGGTCCCTTCAGCAGCCCCCCACGACGCGGCAGGCAACGGTCGCAGCGCTGCAGTCGACAACCTCGCCGGGCGAGCCAGTGGTCACCGACGATCAGTTCGCGGCCGCGTTGGCCAACCGGGACACCCCGCCCGAACTCGTGGACACCTCCGAGGTCCGGGTGGAGTCGGGCGACCTCACCGCCTCTCAAGTGGAGGCGATCATCCAAGGGGATCACGTCCGCGCCGTCCTGCTGGCGACCGATCGGCTCGAACGTCTACCCGGCCTCCAAGCCTGGCTCCAGCGCCACTTCCCGACTCGTCGGAGGATTGGCGGATCCGGTGTCCTTTATCTCCGGCCGACCGCCTGAGCGATCCCCCCTCGTCGCACCCATGGCGGCTGCGTCCCGAACCGGGGATGCCCAGCCCTCTCAGCGACCATCGGGGCCCCAGATCGGCGATGAAGCCGCCCGGAGGGGCAGCCGGCCCAGAGGGGGTCCGCTTCGTCGCCCGGCACCTCCGGCGTGTGGCCGCGCTCGGCGCGAGGCGGGTGCAGACGGCCCGGCTCGGCGACCTTGACGGTCCGTCAGCGCCCCTCCAGCGCTGGGCAGCGCGTGCCGATGCTGGGCTGGTCGTCCCCGGGCCAGCAATGCTAAGCTCCATGGTGACGTGGTCAGTCGATCGCGGATCTGGCGCTACTTCGAGTTCGCGTTTACCGGGCCGGCGGGAGGCCGGAGCCGGACGATGTAGCGCCCCCCTCGTCTCCGCTCCGCCCGCCGGCACCAGGGCTGGAGGGGGCGGCGTTTGGCAAAAAGGAGACGAGGTAGTTGCTGGAGCTGGAGAAGGCCGAGGTCACCCATCGGCGCAGCGTACGGATCGGGAGCCTGATCATTGGAGCAGGGCGTCCCGCGGTCATCGCCGGCCCCTGCGCGGTGGAACCGGGATACGTCGAGCAGGCCAGGGCCCTGGCTCGCACCGGAGTTGATGCCCTGCGGGCCTGCGTCTACAAGCCCAGGACCCGGCCCGAGAGCTTCCAAGGCCTGGGGCTCGCGGCTCTCCCCCTGCTCGCTGAAGTCAGGCAGCAGACCGGCCTCCCCCTCATCTCCGAGGTGCTCTGCCCCGAGGAGGCCGAGTCCCTCGCCGACCACGTGGACGGCTACCAGGTCGGGGCCCGCAACATGCAGAACTTCCGGCTCCTGGAGGCGCTGGGTGAGCTTGGCCATCCCGTGATCCTGAAGCGCGGCTTCGCGGCCACCATCGACGAGTGGATCGGCGCCTCAGAGTACCTGCGCCGTCGGGGCAACGACGACGTGGTGCTGTGCGAGCGCGGCATTCGCACCTTCGAGCCCCGGACGCGTAACACGCTCGACCTCAGCGCGGTGGTGGTGGTCAAGGAGCTCACCGACCTGCCGGTCATCGTCGACCCCAGCCACGCTGCCGGCAACCGGAGATGGGTACCGGCGCTGGGTCGGGCAGCCTTGGCGGTGGGCGCTGACGGGCTGCTGGTAGAGGCACACCCGGAGCCGGCCGCGGCCTGGTCCGACGCCCAGCAGGCCATCGACCTGGGCACGCTCGCCGGGCTGGTGCAGAGCGCACACCGCGAGGGGCAGAACGAGTTGACGATCGCCTGACAGCAAGCAACGCTTGCTACGATCGAGAGGTGGGTCCACGCGCTCGCCTTGTAGCTGGGATCGCAGCCATGCTCCTCCTCTCCAGCTGCGCGGCGAGCCACGATGTGGTCGAGCCACCAGGGCAACCGCAGGACCTCAACGGCGCCGCCGTGACCTTCGTCCTGGGGGGGCGTCACTTCGCCCTGGCTGCGCTCGCCCCGCCGGCGAGCATGGTCCTGGTGGAGACGGGCCCCCTGTTCTTCTGGGTGACGCCAAGCTCAGCCGTCAGGTACCTCTACCTCCAGGACGTGGTCGCGGGCAGGGCGGTGGGGACCCATGTCCTGCAGATCAACGCTGGGGGGACAACCGACTACGAGTACACGCTGAGCTGGGATCGCTGAGGGATCGCCTCCCGGATCCGGCGACAAGACTCATTCCATGGCCTGGGACGGCCAGGGGCTATCCGCTCGCTGGATCCGGGGGGCGATCGAGGCCGGGGGCCACCCAAGTCAGGGGCGAGGGCCCGCCCCGACCCCGGCAGGCGTCGCCACCGTGCCCGGTTTCGAGGGTGGGCGGACGGGCATGGATGGGGGCACAGGCGTTTTACGAGACGCTCAGCCAAGTCCTCGAAGACGCCCTTGGCGTCGGTCCGAGGGGAGCGCCCAAGGCCCTGCTTGCCCTGACGATCGGGCTGCTCCCCGGCCCCTGACCGCCACCGGGCCGGGGCGTCGAGCCCCAGGCCGCTCTTGGGGTGTCGCGCCCCCGCACGATCCCCTCGAGGCACGAGCGGCCCGAAGGGTCGGCGACCTCCCGGAAGCTCGTCGCCGAACCGCAGCCTCTGGACCGATCGCCCAAGGGCCCGGCGATCGGGGGCGAGAGCAGCCTGGCGGCATGGTTGGGGAGCCACGTCATCGCCATCGGGGCCGCCGCCGGTTGGTCGCGTTCCATTGCCGCTGAGTGATCGGTAACCCTCAAGCGGCACCCCTCACGGAGTTCCCCTTGCGGGGAGCCCCACGAAGCTGGCCTCGAACTGAGCCGACGGGCGGGGTCCCCACCCAGGGGCTCCCATCAGGACCCGTCCCGATGGGGTCCCCAGACGGTCTTGTCGCGCAGCTGCCGCCGGACCTCGGCCAGGGCGGCATCGGCGAGCCCTCGGCGACCCCTGCCGGCGCAGCATCCCGGTCACGTCCAGCCCCTCCACCACGATCCGGCCGCGGGTCGTGGCCAGCCCGGTGGTGAGCCGATGGATCTCGTGGCGTCGGATGGCGGCGAGGTGGGCCTGGAGCCGGGCCCGGCGCTCCTTTTGCCGGCGGCGGGCCGAGCCCCGCCAGCTCCGCGAGATCGCCCGCGAGAGCCGGCGGAGCCGGGTCAGTTCCCGTTGCCACGGGGCCGGGTTGGGCACCCGCTCGATGGCCCCCTCGGCGGTCGCCACCGTCGCCAACCGGCGCACCCCCACCCCACCCCGCCAATCGGAGAGGACGGCAGGTGGCCTGGAGAGGCGAGTTTAGGGCTGCATCCCCTCCGCCATCCACTGGCGGAATCGCTCGATCTGCTCCTCGGACCAGGGCAGATCGCAGGGCATGTCCCCCGCCTCCAGTCGCTCTAGGATGGCCTCGGCATGCTCCTTGACGTCCTCATAGCTCCAGAGGTCGAATGCGAACTCCATCTCGGTCCGATCGAACTCACGAAACAGTGGCTTGATGTCTTGCTCGAAACCGACCACGAGTGTGCTCCTTTTGCTTCTCGCTGCTCTACCGTTCCGTTGCGGTTCACCCCGCGCGGGCTCTCGCTGGAGGGACTCCACCGGCCCGGCCACGTCCCCTGCGAAGGGGAAGCTCTGTGCCCTACCCCCGGATCTGTTCAAGGGATCGCCGGACCAGCACCCGAGCCAGATGACGCCGGTACTCGGCGCTGGCGTTCAAATCGCTCAACGGCTCGGTGCCGCGGTCGGCGAGCGCTGACGCCTCGCTGGGGCTCGCCCCCCGTCGCAGCGCGGCCTCGGTCTCTAGGGCTCGGATCGGGGTCGGTCCCATGTTGACCAGAGCGATGTTGACCCCACCGTCGGACTCGACCGCGGCAACCCCCACGATCGCCCAGTCGATCGAACGGCGGTTGAACTTCTGGAAGGCCCAACGCCTGTCGCCGACCTTGGGCACCCGAACCTCGACCAGGACCTCGTCAGGGGCCAGCGCCGACCCGAACATCGAACGAAAGAAGTCCCGAGCCGGGATTGCCCGCTCACCGCGGGGACCATAGGCGACCACGATCGCCTCCAGAGCCACGACCACGGCCGGGAGATCGGCGGCCGGATCGGCATGGGCCAAACACCCCCCGATGGTGCCTCGGTGCCGGACCTGGGGATCGCCGACGAACCCGGCCGCATGTCGGAGCAGCGGCGCCTCACGCTCCAGGAGGGCGGAGGTCTCCAGGTCGTGGTGACGGGCAAGAGCACCGATGGCGACGTGGTCACCCCCGTCGCGGATGTAGCGTAGGTCGCTCAACCGGCCGATGTCGATCAGGAGTGATGGCGTGGCCACACGCAATTTCATGAGCGGCAGGAGGGAGTGGCCCCCGGCCAGCAGCTTGGCCTCGTCGCCATGGTGGACCAGGAGGGACACCGCCTCCTCCAGGGCTTGAGGTCGGGCGTACTCGAAGGGGGCCGGGATCATCGCTCCACGCCTCCCCTCGCACGGGCGACCTCAAGGATGGCGTCGACGATGCCTTGGTAGCCGGTACACCGGCAGAGGTTGCCCTCAAGGCCACGGCGCACCTCTTCCTCGGTAGGGCTCGGATGCTCGGCCAGCAACGACGCTGCCGCCATCACCATCCCCGGGGTGCAGTAGCCGCACTGGAGGGCGTGATGACGCTGGAACGCAGCCTGGAGCGGATGCAGCCCGCCCGCCGTGCCGGACAGGCCCTCGATCGTGGTCACCTCGGCGCCGTCGGCCTGAACGGCCAGGACCGTACACGACTTCACCGACTGGCCATCCAACAGCACGGTGCAGGCGCCACACGAGGTGGAGTCGCAGCCAACGTTGGTCCCCGTGAGGCCAAGGTGATCCCGCAGGAGGTGAACCAGCAGGAGCCGAGGCTCGACCTCCACCTCCTCAGGTCGGCCATTGACGGTCAACGCGATCCTCACGCCACACCTCCGCTTGTCGCCGCCTGGATGGCCCGCCAGACCCGCTCCGGGGTGAGCGGCATCTGAAGATCCCGCACGCCCAGGGGGGAGAGGGCGTCGATCACGGCGTTCACGACCGCTTGCGGAGCGGCCGTGGCGCCCGACTCGCCGAGCCCCTTGGCCCCGAGCGGGTTCACCGGCGTGGGCGTCTCAACGTGGTCGAGCTCGAAGCGAGGCATCTCCGCCGCGCTCGGCACCAGGTACTCCGCCAGGGTGGAGGTCAACGGCTGACCATTCTCGCCATAGCTCACCTGCTCGTACAGCGCTTGGGCGATGCCCTGGGCCACCCCGCCCATGACCTGCCCCCGCGCCGTCAGCGGGTTGATCACCACCCCGCAATCGTCGACGCCGACGTACCGCTCAATCGTCACCCGGCCGGTCTCTCGATCCACGCCCACCACGCAGCAGTGCGCCCCCGAGGGACAGGTCGTGAGGCGGGGCTCGTAGAACGCCGTCACCTCGATGCCCGGCTCCAGGTCACCGAGCTGGGTGGGCCGGTAGGCCTTGTTGGCCACCTCCTCCCAGCTGAGGCCGCGATCCGGGGAGCCCCGCACGAAGAGCCGACCGTCGCTCACCTCGACGTCCTCAGGGGCCGCCTCCAGCAGGTGAGCCGCCACCCGTACCGCCTTCTCGCGAGCCCGCAGGCTGGCGAGCCGGACCGCCTCCCCGCCCACCGCGATGGAGCGCGAGCCGAAGGTGCCGATGCCCTCCTGCACAACGTCGGTGTCGCCGTGGACGACCTCGATCCGATCGACGGGCAGCGAGAGCACGTCTGCCGCGATCTGGGCAAAGGCGGTCTCATGGCCCTGTCCATGCGGGGAGGTGCCGACCGCGATGGTCACGGTCCCGTCCGGGTTGACGCGCGCCCGGGCCGACTCCCAGCCGCCCAGCATCCCGAGCCCTTCCATCATCGCCGACGGGCCCACCCCTCCCATCTCGACGAACGTGGAGAAACCGATCCCCATCAATGGCTGCCGAGGGTCCTCTCGCCTGGCTGCCTGCTCACGTCGCAGCTCCTCGTAATCGATCATCTCCAAGAGCCGACGCAGGGCCTTGTCGTAGTCGCCGGAGTCGTAGACGAAGCCGAGATGGGTCGTATGGGGGAAGGAGTCGGGGGAGAGGAAATTGCGACGGCGCACCTCAATGGGGTCGATGCCGGTCTCGCGACTCACCACGTCGACCACCCGCTCGATCAGATAGGCGGCCTCCGGCCGGCCGGCGCCACGATAGGCACCGACGGGCGTGGTCGTGGTCGCCACCACCCGGCATCCCGTCGCCACGGCCGGGATGCGATAGCAGCCGGCGCTCATGGCCATGGTCAGCATGGGCAGCCCCACCGCGTCAGCGGGGTAGCCACCGGCGTCCTGGGTGACCATCACCTGCAACGCCAAGATCCGTCCCGTGTCGTCAAAGCCGACCTCCACGTCCTGCACCTGCGCTCGGCCGTGGGTCATGGCCACCAAGTTCTCGCTCCGGGTCTCGACCGCCTTGATGGGCCGGCCCAGCCGGCGGGAGAGGAGCGCAGCCACCACGTACTCGGGGTACCAGCTTTGCTTGGCGCCGAAGCCGCCGCCGACGTCGGGCGCGATCACGCGGATGCCACGGTAGGGGATCCCCAACAGCTTGCTGAGCTGGCCGCGCACAAAGTGGGCCGACTGGCAACTTGCCCAGACCGTCAAGACCTTCGGGCCCCAGTCGGCGACCACCCCAAAGGGCTCCATCGGGACGGGGGCACAGCGCTGATTGACCAGCCGTAGGCGGCTTCGCCGCGGCGCGGCAGCCAACTCGGCGGTGACGTCCTGGGACAGGGGGATCTCCAGGTACACGTTTGACCCATGCTCCGGGAAGAGGAGGGGCGCGCCCTCGGCCAGGGCCGTCTCCACATCGGGTACGGGAGGCAGAGGATCGTAGTCGACCGCTACCTGGGCCACCGCGTCGGCGGCGAGGTAGCGGTCCTGGGCGACCACCACCGCTACCGGCTCCCCCACGAAACGGACGCGATCCCTCGCCAGCGAGGGCCGCTCCAAGCCCGGCACGGCGGTCGGCATGGGCGGCAGCTCCGGGAGGTCGCGGGCGGTGAAGACCCCCACCACCCCCGGGGCAGCGGCCGCCGCGGTCGTGTCGATGCCCCGAATCTCCGCATGTGCCTCGCTGCTGCGCACGAAGGCCAGGTGCAACATGCCGGGGAGGCGCAGGTTGTCGACGTAGGTGCCCCGGCCGGTGAGCAGGTTGGGATCCTCCTTCCGAACCACTGCCGCTCCCACCATCGAGGTCATCCCATTCCTCCGTGCGCAGTGATAACCGACCGCGAGAGCTTAATTAGATTGGGGCAGGGGCGGAGGCGTCAAGCAGCGCGCGCACGTCCTGGGCGCCCAAGCGGGGAAGGCGTCGGTCCGGGCTGACCCACCGGCGAGGCGGCGGGGCTGGGCACGGGGGACGCCGACGCGGACGGGGAGGGCGAGGGACGGGCGGAGGCCGTGGGCGACGGCGAGGGGGTCGCCGACGGGGTCGGTGACGGGGTCGGCGTCGGGGTCGGTGTGGGCGATGGCGACGATGACGGCGAGGGGCTCGGCGTGGGCGTCGGCGCCGGCGGCACCCTCGGGACCTGCGGCGGCTGCAACTGCTGGACCTGGGGAAGGTCAGCCGGTGGGGGCACGCTCCTCGGAGCGGGAGGGGTGGTCAGCACCAGCGCGGCCGCAACCGCGGCCACGATCGCGCCTGGGAGGCCGATCCACGCCGCCGACGCCAGGCTGAACCCCGGTCGGTCCCCTGTGGTCTGGGCCGAGCGGAGGAACGCACGTCGGAGCGGGGTGAGCTTGATCCCCTCGGCGGCGAAGCTTGCCCAAGGGGCGCTGGCGTAGAAGATGGCCAGCCACAGAAGCAGGAGTGCGATCACGACCGTGCCCAGCGAGAAGGCGCTGACCGGCATGGCGACGGCGGCCACCACCGAGAGGGCCGCGAGCAGCGACTCCGCCCTGGAGGAGTTGATCGCCTGCCAGACCGAGCGGCCCTCCTTTCGCTTGGGCGTGCGCAGGAAGGCGGCTCGCCGTCGGATCAGACCGCGTATGCAGGCCAAGGTCACAACCCAGCTCAGAGCGAACCAGCACCGCATGCACCGTACTGCGTCCCCCCACGTGCAGCCCGTGGTGGTACGGATGGCCCAGAGCGCTCTCCCCACCCCGCAGACCAGGAAGAGGAAGGGGACCAAGGCCAGGGGCCCTACGATCTCCCGCACCGGGAGGCGATGATGCATGACGGTCGCGGCCGCGGTCAGCAGGAGGAGCAGCGTGAAGAGCGCTGTGAGCAGATCACCGAACCATTGCACGCTGCCCAACAGGTAGTGGAGACGCTGGCCCAAGGTCAGGCGAAGGCGATGGGGGCCGATGGGCAACAGCTCACGCCAGTGCATGCGTAGGATCTGGATGCCCCCCAGGGCCCATCGGAAGCGCTGCTTCTTCAGCCCATCGAAGCTGAGCGGCATCAGCCCCTCGCCATAGGACACGGGGACGTACACGCCCCGGTAGCCAGCCCCCAGCATGCGCAGGCTGGCCTCCGCGTCCTCGGTCACGGTCTCCGTGTTCCAGCCCCCGATCTGATCGAGCACCGCGCGTCGGATCAGGCCCATGGTGCCGGCGAAGATGATCGCGTTCCGGTTGGCCCTGGCCGGCATCGTGATGTCGAAGAAGTAGCGGTAGCTGTAGAAGAGCCCGCGCAGGTAAGGGTCGTCCTCCCAGTCTCGGTAGTCCTGCGGGGTCTGAACGAAGGCGACCTCAGGATCGGCAAAGTAGCCGACCGTGTCCCTCAGCCAGTCCGGGCGGACCACGTAATCGGCGTCGACGATGCCGATCAGCTCGACCTCGGGGGGCAGGCGCCGGGTGGCCTCATTGAGCGCCCCCGCCTTGTAGCCCGGCCAGGGCTCCAGGTGCATGAAGTAGAACCTCGGGCCCAGGCGGGCGCACAAACGCTGGAGCGGCTGCCACACGTCCGGGTCCTTGGTGTTGTTGTCGACCACCTGCACGATGAAGTTCGGGTAGTCGAGCCGAGAGAGCGAGACCAGGGTGCGGACGACCACCTCCACCGGCTCGTTGTAGGTGGGGACCTGGATGGCCACCATCGGCCGGTAACGGTCCTCGAAACGAGGCGCCGGCACCAGGCGCCGGCTCAGGACGTCGAGCACCTCGAAGGCATAGGAGACGGTGAGCCCAAGCGCGAACACCTCGAGCACCAAGAGCAAGGCCGAGCCCCCCCAGACCGTCGGGCCCAGAGGATCGACGGCGGCCTGGAGGACGGAATACCCGAGGTAGCTCAGGCCTGCCAGCACGATGCCGACCATCATCAACGCGGCCAGGTAGCTCCATCGCCGCAACCAGAGCCGCGTCCCCATCGCCAAGATCAGGGCCAGCACCGCCATCGACTGCGCCGCAGCTCGGTCGCCCGAGACCAGCGCCACCCCACCACCTGCTCCGGCCGCCGCCAACGCGCCCAGGGGGACGCCCAGCCATGCTCGGGCCCGCACGGCGCCCGGAACGAGGACGGCAAGGGCCGTGGTGGTCAGGGAGAGGAAGGCGAAGAAGGCCAAGAGCTCCGCGATCACGAGCGGCCTCCATCCTAGAAGGTCTGGCTCGGGGTTCACTGCCGGGGACGACGCTGGCCCCCGACGTCGACCTCCACGGCCCGTGCCGGTCACGTACCTTGCCGATGCGACGTCCTCTCTGACCTCGACCCCTGGCCGGGGCCTCAGACGCCTGCCATGACCTACCGGTCAGGCCCAGCCTGGGATCCCGGAACAGCCGTCGCGGCCTCCTCCCCCGAAGGGGAGGCAGCTCGCGACCTCCCGCACATCACACCACCTGGCAGCGGGGGGCCAGCCCGGGTCCGATCACACCCCGGCTTCCATGCGACGTGGCCCCGGCCCCGACCAGCCCGGGATCCGGTCCAGGAAGTCATCGTCAGCAGGTTGCTCGGGCAGCACCTTGTGCGGGTTGAGGATGCCCTTTGGGTCCAGAAGCTCCTTCAGCTGGCGCATGAGGCTCACGGCCAGGGTCCCGTGCTCCACCTCGGCGTAGTCGCGCTTGAGCACCCCCAGCCCGTGCTCCGCGGAGATGCTGCCTCCGAGCTCGACGGCATCTCGGAAGATGCGCGCCGCGGCCCGGCTCACCAGGTGACGCTGGTCGTCCCGGAACAGGATCGTGGGATGGAGGTTGCCATCCCCGGCGTGGCCGAGCATGCAGATCTCAAGCCCCGTCTCCTCCTCCAGGCGACGCACCCGACGCACCATCTCCGGGATCGCCTTGAGGGGCACCGCCACGTCCTCGGCGAAGTGATGGTGACGGCTGGCCATGAGGACCTTGCCAAAGTTCCGGCGGGCGTCCCACAGGCGGTCGCGCTCGAGGTTGGATTGGGCGATCCGGTCATCAACCCCATCCAGGATCTCAACCATCCGCATCAGCTCATCGAGGACCGGCTCCGGCTGGTTGCCGTCCTGCTCCACGATCAACGCTGCCTCTGCCTCGGGATCGAACCCGGCCGGCAGGCGGTCTCGAACCAGACGGAGGGTGGCGCGATCCATGAGCTCGAGGGCGGCGGGGAGATGACCAGCCGCCATCACCCGCGTCACCGCCGCCGCCGCGTCCTCCACCGTCCGGAACGTCACCATGGCGGTGGCCCGGTGGCGAGGAAGCGGCACGAGCTTGACCACAACCTCGGTCACGACCCCGAGCGTGCCCTCCGAACCCACGAAGAGATGCAGAAGGCGGTACCCGGAGGAGCGCTTCCGGACCCGCCCCCCGAGCCGCAGCACCCGGCCATCGGCCAGCACCACGGTCAGCCCCATCACGTAATCAGCGGTCACCCCATACTTGAGGCAACGCAGGCCTCCTGAGTTGCAGGCCACGTTGCCCCCGATGGTGCAGAGCTCGACGCTGGCCGGATCGGGAGGATACATCAACCCATGGCGGTTGGCCTCCTCGTCGATCCGGGCGGTGATCACCCCAGCGCCGGCTACCGCCACCGTGTTCGGGACGTCGATCTCAAGGCTGGTGAGGCGGTCTAGGGAGAGGACCACTCCCCCGGCGAGCGGAACCGGGCCCCCGACCAGGCTGGTCCCAGCGCCCCGGGCCACGACCGGCGTCCCGGTCTCGGCACAGACCCGGACCACCTGGGCGACCTCCTCCGTGTCAATAGGACGGACCACAGCCAAGAGACCGTGCTCCATGAACGACGCATCGTGGGTGAAGTCCTCCGCCTCGCTGCCATCGATGAGGTGCTCCTCCCCGACCACCTCCGCCAGACGCCGCCTGACCGTGTCCGCCCTCATCCCGCGCGCCGATTGCCCCCTGCTCGATCCGCGTTCCACCTGAACACACCCTCCCGTGCCCGGACGAGCCAGCATGCCGGTCCCTCCGGGCCGACCTCTCTGTCGATGATGCCATCGGAGCCTGCCGGACACGGTCCGAGGGATCGATGTCCCACCGAGGACCAGCCCCTCGGCTCACCCGGCCTCTCTAGAGCCGGCGAGTGGTCCCGTCACCGGGGCAAGTGGACTAGGATGACGCGGGGTGGGAAGGACGGATGCAGAGCTGGACCCCGCAGGGTCCAGCGAGCCGACAGGGACAACCGACGACGCGCATGAGGGGGGCGCGCTCGGCCCTCCTCTGTCGCCCTCAGCGCGCACGAATGCCCTCCTCCCACGCCGCCTGGGCTGGGGAGAGCGAGTCGGTGGGGCGCTCAACGCCGCCGTCTTCGGCCGCCGACACAGCTTTCCAGCTGACCCTACGCTCGCCTGGAGCGCCCGCATCGCACCCCCAGGCGCGGAGGCGCCGCCGCTCGGCCTCACCGCCCTGGCCCACCGGCGTCGACCAGGGGCGATGGAGCGTGCCCGCCGCGCCTGGCAGGCAGGCGATTACCTGCGCCGCCTGGAGGAGGTGATCGTCGGCCCGCGGCTCCAGCGGTGCGCCACGGTGGCGATCATCTCCCCCAAAGGGGGGGTGGGCAAGACCACGGTCACGGCGCTCCTGGGGACCCTGCTCGCCATGCTCCGGCGCGATCGCATCGTGGCGGTGGATTGCAATCCCGACTACGGCTCCCTCGGCCGCGCCCTGGTCCCGACGCACCAGGTGTTCGTCGACGACCTGCTTGCGCTGCTGGAGGATCCGCGGTTGACGGTCCCCCGGCTTGACGCCGCCCTGGGCCGCGCCATCCATGGGCTGATGGTAGCCCCCACCCCGACCGACCCGGAGCGAATGGCACGGCTCGACCAGACGGTCTACGCAAAGGTGATCCGGCGCCTCCAGGACCTGGTGGGGGTGGTCCTGCTGGACTGCGGGACCGGGCTGCACGAGCGTGCGGCCCGCGCCGCCCTGGGCGCCTGCGACCAGGTCCTCCTCGTGAGCGACGCCGAGCCGTCCACGGCCAGCGTGGTGGCTGAGGCCTTCGCCACCCTCGGCCACGCTGGTCGTCCCACCATCCTGGTGGTCAACCGGATGCCGGGGCGCGGGAGCGAATTGGATCTGGAGCGGCTCGCTGCCCATGTCCCCGGGGTGCAGGCGATGCTGGTGGTGCCAGAGGACCCCGAGGCGAGCAGCCAGCTGATGTCAGGGGAGTTCGCCTGGGAGCGGGCTCCCGAGAGCTGGCGATACCGCATCCGAGAGCTGGCGGCGTTGCTCACCTCCCAGTGGCGGACGCTGGACATGGCCTTCTGACCCCATGTCAAGCCACCGGTTGCGGGACGGGCGGACGAGGGCTTGAAGGGCTTGGTGCTGAGCCGGGTCGCCGGCGCGGCGCCTACCGGACCGGCGAGTGCTGGGCGCGCGGTGAGCTGCGCGTCCACGGCCCGACCGCCTGGCCGCTCGATGGGGAACCTCATGGCAGCCCAGCATGGTCAGCCGGCGGACCGGGGTATGGGTGCCGGCGGCGGTGTGGGCCATGGTGAGTTGTTCCACCGTCGGCCGTCGGCGTCGTCGGTGCGCATCTCCGAGTGGCGGCCCTGGGAACGATCACCGTGGCCTTCCGCTCAAGGCTCCAGGCCAGCGGCTGAAGGTCCCCAGCTGGAGCCGAATCACCGCCCGGTGGTGGAGAGGCCCGGGGCCCGCCACCGGCACGCCGTTGCGGCCAGCCAGGGCCAGGTGGCAGTGGAGGACTCCTGCCGGCCGCCGCTGTCCGGATCGGCGTGATCCCGACCAGCCCGCACCCAGCCACCCGAGGGCATGGCCGGCGCGCGGCATCGTGCGGGCCGCCTCCAAAGGTCGGCATCGAGGTGGACTCGTGTCGCGGCCCCCTCGCCTCACGACCCCGCGCCCGGCCTCGCCCCGGCGTCAGCCGAGGCGATCCCCGGCCGCGCCACCGCGCCGCGGTCGCCCCGATGGGTCCCAGTGCAGGCCGCACTCCTTGACCGTGTCCTGCTCCCACCACCAGCGCCCGGACCGGGGATCCCCCCCGGGTTGAACCGGTCGCGTGCAGGGGGCACAGCCGATGGATGGGTAACCACGGTCGTGGAGCGGGTGATAGGGGACCTGGTGCCGGCGGACGTACTCCCAGACCCGGTCTGCCGTCCAGGCCGCGAGCGGCGCCAGCTTCGCGATCCCCCCATGGGCCTCGTCCAATGCCACCACCGGCGTGACGGCCCGGGTCGGTGACTGATCGCGTCGCAGACCCGTCACCCAGGCATCGACGCCGCGCAGGGCTCGGGCCAGGGGTCGGCTCTTGCGAACCTCGCAGCACAGGAGTCGCAGCTCAGGCGAGCGGTAGAAGAGGTTGACGCCATGGCGACCGGTCATCTCCGCCACCTCGCCCGGATCCGGCGACACCACCCTGATCTGCACTGGGTAGCGCTGCTGGAAGGTGTCGATGATCTCGAACGTCTCCTGGTGGAGCCGGCCGGTGTCGAGGGTGATCACCTCAACCTGATCACGCAGCCGGCAGGCCATGTCGATGAGCACCGATGACTCGACCTGGAAGCTGGCTACGATCGCCGTCCGTGGGAAGCGACGATAGGCCCAAGCCAGAACCTCCTCCGGCTCGGCCGCGGCCAGCTCGGCCTGCAGCCGCTCGATCTCACGTTGATCGAGGTCCGCCCGGGCAGCCATGGTCACGACCTCCTCCCGCTCGGGGAGACGGCGAATCGTTCGGCGAGGGCCTCCACGCCGACCCGGTGGCACCAGTCCCCGAAGCGCTCTCCTGGCCCCCGCTCGTCGCGGAAGGCGGCCAGCACTGGCCGTAGCAAGCGCGGGATCTCCTCCAAAGGCACGTTGCGGGCGAAGAGACGGTTCAGGCGGGTGCCCTCGAAGTCCCCGCCCAGGAAGACGTCGTACTTTCCCAGCGTCGTCCCCACCAGGCCGACGTCACCGAGATAGGGGCGGGCGCAGCCGTTGGGGCAACCGGTCATCCGATAGCTGATCCGTTCGTCTTCCAGCCCCAGCTCGGCCACGATGGCTTGGACCCGCCGGATCAAGCCCGGGAGCGCCCGCTCGGACTCGGCCACGGCCAGGCCGCAGGTGGGCAGGGCAGGGCAGGCCATGGCGTGCCGAAGGGCGTTCGGAAGCTCCTCGGTGAGCGGCACCCCATGGGCCCTGAGGGTACCCTCCACCTCTCGGCGTGCCTCCGGCTCGAGCCCGGCCAGGATCACGTTCTGCTGAGGGGTGAGGTAGAGGGTGGGGCGGAGCTCGTGGACCAGCCGCCGCAGGGCGGTGCGGAGGCGGTGCCCAGCGCCGTCGGCGATGCGGCCGTTCTCGACGTACAGGCCGTAGAAATAGCGCCCATCCCTCTGCTCGTGCCACCCCAGGTGGTCGTCGAGGGCGATCCGGCGGACGGGCCGGAACTCCTGCAGGGGGAAGCCGGCTCGCTCCTCGACTTGACGCCGGAACCAGTCGATCCCGCGCTCGTGCAGGAGGTATTTGAGGCGGGCGTGGCGCCGGTCGGAGCGATTGCCGAAGTCACGCTGGGTCATCACCACCGCCCGGCACACCTCCACCGCCTCCTCTGGGGGCACGAACCCCAAGGGCACAGCCACGGCCGGGAACGTGTCGGGCTTGTTCGCCGTCCGTCCGAGGCCCCCTCCCACCAGCACGTCGAAGCCGGCCAGCCCTCCCTCGGGCGAGCGCAACGCGATCAAGGCCAGGTCGTTGGCGTAGACGTCGACGCAGTTGTCGTCCTCCAGGGCGATGCCGGTCTTGAACTTCCGGGGAAGGTACCGGTCGCCGTAGAGAGGCTCGGCCTCCTCACGCCCCGAGGCCACCAGCTGGTCGTCGATCCAGATCTCGTGGTAGGCACGGGTTGCCGGGGTGAGCGCGCCCACCAGCTCCCTCAGGAAGACCCTGACCTCCTCTCGGAGCCGATCCCCGAGCGGGGCAGGGCAGCACATGACGTTCCGCTCCTGGTCGCCACACCCCCCTAACGTGGTCATCAGGGCTTGGTTGATGGCCCGGATTGCCGTCCGGAGGTCCCGCTTCAGAACGCCGTGAAGCTGGAAGTCCTGGCGGGTGGTGACACGGATGGTCCCGTTGCCCCAGCGCTCCGCGATCTCGTCATGGGCGAGGTAGCCTTCGGGGCTCACCCGCCCGCCTGGGATGCGGGTGCGGACCATCATCACGTAGTGCTTCCCACCGCCGCTGGCCCGTGCCGCTCGACGCCGGTCACGGTCGTCCTGCTGGTAGACACCGTGGAACTTCAGAATCTGGGCTGCCTCCTCGGTGAAGGCGGGGGTGTCCTGCTCCAGCTCCTCGCGGATGGTGCCTCGCAGGTGGTTGCTGGCAGCCTTGATGTGCTCGATGCGGGAAAGGCCCTGATCGGTGCCGTTGCAGCCGCAGGTCGTGCACACGCGACGTACCTCACACCCATCCCCGGGCGACCCCGGGGGCGATTGATGACGATGGGGGCCTCAAGCGGCAAGCCCCTGTGCCTGCCAATCCGATGACGGGCGTCCAGGCAGAGAGGGAGGTGATGATCTGCACCAGCGCACTCCTTAGCGAACCGAGCTGACGTGACGAGCTCAGGGGTGGGAGGCGAGCGCTCCCATGGTCAGCTACACGCGCAGCTGGCGCAGCGCACGTAGTCCACCTCGCGACGGCGGGTCAGAAGCCAGCCCTCGGCGACCTGGACGGCGTGCACGGCTCTCAGTGTACGACCTGCGCTGGATGCGGGGACCGTCGTCGGGGAAGACGTGGTTGGCGACGAGCCCCACCCGGCCGGTTGCCCCTCGGGGCCCGGCCAGGGATGGGTTGGCTGGCAGGGAGGGAGCCAATGGGCGTGGCCGGGAGCCACCTTTGAGGGGCTGTGCCCCATCGCCGAGCCCGATCCCGAGGGTCAGCTCACTGCACCGTGACCAGCGTCGAGGCGGACACGTTCGCCGAGCGCTGGCCCAGGGCGGCCGAGGCCATCGAGCGGGAGGCGAGAACCGGCGCCGGATCACGGGCAAGCTCGCGCTGACCGGGAATCCGTCCCCCCGCCGACGGCGTCTCCCCCGGCGACCGATGCCCGGGCCGGGAACGGCCGGGATCGCGCTCCGAGCCCGGCGAGCGGTGCCGGCCGACCTGGGGCCCGTGGCCTCGGTATGGTTGGACCAGGTGAACCCGATTCCGGTCCGGCCACGTTGCATGTGGTCGTAACACATTCCGGAGGGGTTCTGCCATCACGAGGGCCACAGCGATCACGATATCCACCATCTCCACCGGCGATCTTGAGGCCAGCATCGAGTTGGCGCTGAGTCGCTTCCTGGCCGAGCGGCGGGCCGAGGCGGTGGCCATCGACCCCAGGCTGGGACCGCTGGTCGACGAGCTGGAGGCGGCGGTTCGCGCCGGTGGCAAGCGTCTCCGGCCCCTGCTCGCGGTCTGGGGATACCGGGCGGGGGGTGCCGAGGTGGACGAGCCCATGCTCCGCGCCGGCGCCGCGCTCGAACTCCTCCACACCTTCGCGCTCATCCAGGATGACGTCATGGACCGCTCGCCGACCCGTCGGGGAAGGCCAGCCAGCCACATCACGCTCGCCCGGTCGGCGGAGAGCGAGCCGGAACGCTTCGGCGCCAGCGCTGCAATCCTGCTCGGCGATCTCGCCCTGATCTGGGCTGACCGCATGCTGGTCGACTCCGGGTTCCCGGCCGAGCGCCTCCGGGCCGGCCTGGCCGTGTACCACGAGCTGCGCACCGAGGTCACCCTCGGGCAGTACCTGGACGTGCTGGCGGCCCACTCGCTCCAGATCAGGGAAGAGGACGCGCTCAAGGTCGATCGGTACAAGACGGCCAGCTACACGGTGCAACGGCCAATCCAGCTGGGACTGGCCCTGGCCGGCGCCCCTCGCACGTTGCTGGAGGCGGTGTCCGATTACGCCATCCCGGCCGGCGTCGCCTTTCAGCTCCGGGACGACGTCCTGGGCGCCTTCGGCGATCCCGATCTGACCGGCAAGCCGAGCGGTGACGACCTCATCCAACGGAAGCCGACTTGGCTCTGGGCCCGCACGCTGCGCCGCCGTCCCGACGCTCGCTACGTGACCGACGTCGCCCTCCTGCGACGGCTGATGATCGAGAGCGGCGTCCTGGCCGAGGCCGAGAATGAGATCCAGGCCCTGGTGGAGCAGGCGCTGGAGGCGGCAGGACGTCTGCCCGTCGCCCCGGAGCTGATCGAGGAGCTGACGGCACTGACCGAGCGGCTGGCCTGGCGTCGATCCTGAGCCGGTCCCGGCGTGGAGCAAGTCGCCACCCCAAGCGGCCGGTCCACGTACCGTGGATGAGGACGTCCCGTCCGGGACAGGTCATGGCGCCCCGGGCCCGGCGGCGGCCCCTGCCGCCGGGTCGAGCGGGATGCCCGGGGATGGCGCGGGGTCTCGAGGACCCCTGACTCGGAGGCGACACCATGGCGGATACCGAGATCGAGAAGCTCCACGGCTCCCACCCGGTGGCCACCGATGCGCGCCTGGCCGTCGGCGAGCAGCTCCAGGAGCTGCTCGTGGACCTGGTGGACCTCTCCCTGCAGGCCAAGCAGGCCCACTGGAACGTGATCGGCAGCCGCTTCCGCTCAATCCACGAGCAGATGGACGATCTGACCAGCGCGGCTCGGGACTGGTCCGATCGGGTGGCAGAGCGGCTCCTGGGGCTGGGCATCGCCGCCGACGGCCGCGCGGCAACGGTGGCGCGCGACTCCCGACTCCCGCCGTTCCCCGAGGGTCGGGTCGCGGACTCCCGGGTCGTCGAGCTCATGACGGAGCGGCTGCTGGAGACCGTACGACGCGCACGTCGCCGACTGGGCGAGCTGGGCGAGCAGGATCTCATCTCTCAGGATCTGGTGGTCGAGGTCGTCGCCGGACTCGAGAAGCAGCTCTGGATGCTCCAGGCGACGGCGAGTCGGCCGTGACCGCGGCTGGCGTCCCGCCGGGATCGCCACCACGGTAGGGCGGGGAGGCCGCGCGGCCAATCCCTCCTCACGGTGGCCGCGAGCAGGGCCTCCCCCGACCCACTGGGGAACGGCCAGCCGGCCATCCGTCCATCGCTCGGGCGCCGCCAAGCAAGGATCAGGACCGGGAGCGATGCCGCTCCTCGTCTCGGCCCCGACGTGGATCCCCGTCCATCCGGGGCGAGGGCAGCGGGCGGTGGATCCGCCCCGGCGATGCGCCGTCGGCGTCGTGGCCAGGGCTGGGATGGTGCATCGGGGGAGCCTCCCGGGGCAGGAGGCGTTCCCCGTCATCCGCCTCCCGCGTGACGGGCGAGGGACGACTGGAGGCGACGGCGACCGGCGCCCATGGTGGCGCCATCCGTGGAGGTGGCTGGACGTCGGCCGGGCGCGGCGTCGGGGGCGTGGGGCGCGGCCCGAGGTGGGAAGGAGGTTCCAGCGGGATCGGCGCCGGCGACGGGGGTCGAGGTGATCCCGGCCGCTCATCGGCCAGTCCCGGGTCCGAGGTCGCGAAGATGACCAACCTGCCGGCGGCGAACTGGCCGGCCCAGAGGGGCGAGCAGGTGGTCAGGGTGAGCAGGCGCCCAGGCGCGTTGTCGAGCACCCAGCTGGCGTCGGGAGGCACGACCAGGAGCCGGGTGACCCGGTAGCGGAACGTCCCATATCGGGTATCGAGGTAGATGGGGTCGCCCGGACGCAACTGGTCGAAGCGGAGCCAGTACACGTTGTGGGCAGCAATCCCCACGTTGCCCCCCTCGCCGGGCCAGGCAGTCCCGGGGTAGTGCCCCGGTCCTGCGAACAGCACCTCCGGCGTCACCCCTTCCCGGACCACGGCCTGGTAGTGGAGCCGTGGCACCCGGAGGCGGAAGTCGATACCTCCCACGGGACGCATCAGCTCGGGTGGCGGGGGGAGGATGGGCTGCCCCACCTTGAGCCCACTGGTCAAACGCTCCCAGCGGTCCAGCCCTTGCTGCTGCCGCCACTCCCCAGCGGCCAGACCGCCCAGCCAGCCACCGAGCATGAGGCTTCCCAGGACGAGCAGGAGCAGCCCGAGCCCGGAGAGGGGGAGCAGACCGGCTCCCGCTTGGGAGCCGGTCCAACGACGGGGGGGATGGAGGAGAAGGAGGAGAATCGAGCGTCCTCGTCGCCGCGTCCTCACCTCAGGTCAGGCTCAAGCACGCCACCAGGGATCCGGCTTAGGAAGAGGGCTGCGCGGACGCCACCCCCGGATCCCAGTCAAGGGGTAGGACTCGACAGCCGCGAGGACGCCCCTGGCCCTGGACGCCGACGTCCGCCCCGTCCCTCGCCGGCTCAACGGTGTGCCCGCCGCCACGAGAGGAACGCTCCGAGCAGCACCATCAGCAGCCCAGCCAGTCCCGCCGCCACCGGGCTCCCGGTGCTGGCCAGAGGGGGAGCGGGGCGCGACCTGGCAGGTGCCGCCGGCGCCTGCGGGGCGGAGGGCCCGGCCGCTGGCTGGTCCACCTCACCTCGGTCCACACCAACCGTCCCCAGGGGCTCCCCTGGCTCAACCGGGGCCGGGCAACCAACCGGGCAGCCGGCCTCCTCGGTCACGACCGTCGGTCGGGCCGAACCGCCCCCCTCCGCTCCCTCGCCGCCCGGGGCGCCGATCAGCCCGCAGTCGGCCCCGGCTTGACCCCGGGCGCCGCAGGGTCCCACCCTCCCGATCGCCCCGAGGCCGCTCTCACCGATCCGTGGGGGCGACCCCTGGTCGGAGGACCCGGCCCCAGCGGCCGACGACGCCACAAGCGCCGAGCCCGGGGAGACGATCGGGCTCTGACCCTCGGCCGGGGAGAGGCGGAGGGTGACGAGCTGGCCCGTGGCCATCTCCGCTGGACTCGTCGCACCGGTCGACGTCCCGCCTGCCCCCTCCGCCCCCACCGTCACCGTCACCGCGACCGGCCATGCCCCCCCAAGGGAGAGACCCACCACCAACGCCACGCCCGCGGGGTCGCCCGCCCGCTGTTCAGCGGGCGTCGCGGCCGCAGCCCCCGGGGGCGCAGCCTCGTCGGCCAGCGCGACCGTCCCCGGTGCCACCGCTACCACCATCCCGGACACCACCGCCGCGATCCGCGCCACCGTGCGCCACGTGGAACTCATCCCGCAGCCCTCAACCATGCGCAGCTCCTCTACAGACCCTCCCAGCCGTGCATCGCAGACGCCGGACAGCCCAGCCGGCTCGAAGCATTCCGACGTCAAAGGGACGCTCCAGGCCCCCTCCCTGATCGGTGGCTCGCGAAGCTTCGTAGAGAAGTGTTAGGGTGTTCCTCCGGGCATTTTCTTGACAGGACGCCAGCGGCTGCGGCGGCATGGGCAATCCACGAGGCAGAAGCAGAAGAGGACGAGGCACGTGGGGATGCAGGGGACGTGTGACGAGCGCACGGCTCTGGACGACGAGTTCGAATTCCAGTACGAGCAGTACCGGCTACGCATCTACCGGACCATCTTGGGGATCGTCATGGACGCCGCCGTTGCTGAGGACCTGACCCAGGAGACGTTCGAGCGAGCCTATCGCTGGTACCGTCGGCACCGCGACGTCAGCTCGATGGGGGCCTGGCTCCATCGAATCGCCGTCAACACCGCCATCTCCCATCACCGACGCCAGAGCCTGGCTCGTCTGCTTCCGCTTCGTCTCTTCCTGGGCGCCCCGAGTTCCAGCTTCGAGTCGGTCGAGACGAGAAGCCTCGCGCGGCGGGCGCTGGCAGCGCTGAGCCCGAAGCTTCGGGCCACGGTGATCCTCCACTTCTACCTCGGCATGACCCGCGAAGAGATCGCCCGAACGCTAGGGATCCCACCGGGGACGGTGGCCTCCCGGCTCGGCGCCGCGCTCCAGACCATGCGGAATACCCTGTTGGAGTCCGAACGGAAAGACCTTCCAGAGCGTCTCGAAGGCAATGCGAGCCAGAGGACCTGACACCCCTCGCGAACCATCCGACCTGGCTTGGGCGACCCTGATCCGGGCAGAGCTGGATTCGCAGTTCCCCCGCAGCGACCGCCTGCCCGAGCACTTCAGGCCTCGGTCTCGGCGTTCCTTGCTCCCGGCCGCACGGGCCCGGCACCTCCTGGCCGTGGCGATGATGGTCGTCGTCCTGGCCGGCGTGGCCACCACCGTCGTGGCCTGGACAGCCGCACCGCAGGTCGTGGCCCGGTTCCTCAGCAGCCGATCAGTGCCCACCCCCTCAGCCTCGCCGAGCCCGACCGAGCCCGTCATCGGCACCGGGGTGACAACGTTGACCCCAGCGCCGCGGGCGACCCGTCCGCCATCCCCGGCTCGGCCGACCCCATCGACCTGGCCAGCCCCTTCGGCCCTCCCCACCCCGAAGACAGCGGTCGTCCCGAACCCCTCCTCCTCCGTCGTTCCCAACCCGACCGCGCCGGCAGCGGGGCCATCGCCCAGCCCCATCCCGCCGACCCCTGCTCCCTCGGCCCCCCCTGCCCGCCGTTTGTGCCTCCTCATCATCTGCCTCTGAGCGGCAGCCGGACGTCTCGCCCCTAAGCAGGGCGCCAGGGGTGGAGGGGGACCACGAAAGCAGGGCAGCCACGTGGCGATCTCCACCCACCCGGCCACGAGGCCCCCCACTCGTTTGCCCCAGCGCGCGTCCTCGCCCCGCCCATCGATCGACGATCACACCCGCCTCCTGCCCCTCCATGGCTACCCGGCCGCCACCGTCGCCCCGCTCCCCGGCTCCGACCCCTCCACCGTCCGGCGTGGGGTCCTGCGCCTCAACGCCGAGGGCATTGCAGGGCTCGAACCCGCCCCGAGCCCGTAGGGCGCACGGCCGGCGGCCGGGCCCCGGGCCGGGAAGGGGGCTCCCTCGGAGCCGGCTCCGAGGAGGCGTCCCGCCGTGGCCCGGCTCTGGCGGCGGCTCCCCCCGAGGTCGGTCCGGCCCGCGCCTCGGCGGGTCCGGGAGGCGGCCCGCTGGCTCCCGCCTAGGGGCCAAGGGCGACCCGGATGCGGGCCCAGCCCCCGGCGCCAACCTCCCGGCCCCTCGCCTCCGCCCGTTCGGCCGATCCCGAGAATTTCTCTCTCCAAGATTTGAATCGTCTATAGTGAAACTTCGTGGCAGACCGGAGCCCATCGCCGCGACGCCTCGCCAGCACCGCCTTGGAGCCCAACGCGGTGGTGGCGGTGGACGTGGTGCTGTTCACGGTGCGGCTCGAAGAGCCCATCGACCGAGCCTGGCGGGTCCTGCTCGTCAAGCGGGAAGACGCCGCCTTCGCCGGCAAGTGGTCCTTCCCGGGCGTCCTGGTCCGTGCCGACGAGACCTTCGATGCCGCTGCCCGGCGCGCGTTGCAGACCAAGGCAGGACTGGACGCCGCCCACTGGTACCTGGAGCAGCTCGGCACCTTCGGGGCACCGGATCGTGACACCCGAGGCCGCGTCGTCTCGGTCGCGCACCTGGCCTTGGAGCGCAGCGACGGCCTCGCGCTGGCACCCGGGGGAGGGGTCATGCGCGCCGAGTGGGTGCCGGTACGGAGCCTGCCCGCGGAGGCGCTGGCCTTCGACCACGCCGACATGCTGCGGGTGGCCATGAACCGCGCGCAATCCAAGCTCCGCTACACCTGGCTGGCCTTCCAGCTCCTGCCCGAGACCTTCACCCTCCCCGAGCTGCGTTCCGTGTACGCCGCCATCCTCGACCCAGCGCTGCTGCGGCTCAACACCGGGAACTTCAAGAAGGCCTTCAACCGCCTCTTCGCCTCAGGCGTGCTGGTGCCGGTCGGCCGGCGCGCCGAGGGGAGGCGCGTGGGCCGACCAGGCGACCTCTACCGCTTCACCGGCCCGGTGCTAGGAACCTGGCGCCGCGAGCTGCCCTGGCAGCACGTGGAGCTCGACCTGGTGGAGGGCACAAGCGGGTGAAGGAGATCGGAGGGAGGGGAACGTCCGTCCCCTCACAGCTCACCCCCGAGTACCTCAGGGCCAAGGTGGCGGAGGCGCTGGCCGAGGATCTCGGCCCCGAGGGCCACGACGTCACCACCGAAGCGGTGGTGCCGGCGGGGCTGATGGCCAAGGCGCACTTGGTGGCCAAGGACACGGGCGTGGTGGCCGGCCTGGTCGTGGCCGAGGAGGTCTTCCGCCAGGTGGACCCCGGAATCGCGTTCAGGGCTCGGACGGCGGATGGTTCCCCGATCACGTCAGGGGACGCCCTGGCCGAGGTTGATGGCCCCCTACGGGGCCTGCTCATGGCCGAGCGGACCGCCCTGAACTTCCTGCAGCAGCTCTCCGGCGTGGCCACCCTTGCCCATCGCTACGTCCAGCAGGCCACCTCGGCGAGCCCAACGGTGATCGTCCTCGACACGCGAAAGACGACGCCAGGTCTCCGACCGCTGCAACGCTACGCGGTCCGCTGCGGCGGGGGGACGAACCACCGCTACAACCTCGCCGACGCCGTCCTGATCAAGGACAATCACGTCGCCGCGGCCGGGGGGGTGGCCGAAGCCGTGCGCCGGGCGAGAGGATGTGGGCTGCCGGTGGAGGTCGAGGTCGACGACCTCGACCAGCTCGAGGAGGCCTTACGCGCCGGCGCGGAGGCCATCCTGCTCGACAACCTGAGCCCGGGCCAGGTGACCGAGGCCGTGCGCCGGGCCCGCGGTCGCGCCGTCCTGGAGGTCTCCGGAGGCGTGAGCCTGGCGACCGTGGCCGCGTACGCAGCGACCGGCGTGGACCGCATCTCGGTCGGGAGCCTCACCCATTCGGCCCCCGCCGTCGACATCTCGATGGAGGTCATCGAAACGTGGGAAGCCTGAGCCAGGCGCTGGTCGAGAGCCTGGAGGAGGACGCCGAGCGCTACCGAAAGCGATCGCTGCCCTCCGACGTGAGGGGGATCCAAGAGGAGATCCGGCAGCTGGCCCGAGCCCGCGACGCCGTGATCCTCGCCCATAACTACCAGGTGCCGGAGGTCCAGGACGTGGCCGACTACGTTGGCGATTCCCTGGGCCTGGCCCGGGCGGCGGCCGCCACCGACGCCCAGGTGATCGTCTTCTGTGGCGTCCACTTCATGGCCGAGACGGCAGCCATCCTCAACCCCGGCAAGCGGGTGCTGCTTCCCGACCTCGACGCGGGCTGCTCGTTGGCAGCGACCATCGACGCTGAGCAGCTGCGGGCCTGGAAGGCTCAGCACCCAGGGGCCGTGGTCGTGACCTACGTCAACACCACGGCCGAGGTCAAGGCAGAGAGCGACTACTGCTGCACCTCCGGCAACGCCAAGGCCGTCATCGAAGCCATCCCCAAGGATCGGGAGATCCTCTTCGCCCCCGATCTCTTCCTCGGCAGCTACCTGGAGCGCGTCACCGGTCGCCGGATGCACGTTTGGCCAGGTGAGTGCCACGTCCACGCTGGCATCCGCGGGGAGGACCTGGAACGGGCCCGTCGCGAGCATGGGGACGCCGACCTGCTCGTCCACCCGGAGTGCGGCTGCGCCAGCTCCTGCATGTACCTCGCCGCCGCCGGCGACGTCGATGCCGCACGTACCCACGTGCTCTCCACCGAGGGGATGGTCG
Source organism: Candidatus Dormiibacterota bacterium (assembly GCA_035294145.1). Lineage (GTDB taxonomy): Bacteria > Chloroflexota > Dormibacteria > Dormibacterales > Dormibacteraceae > CADDZO01. The sequence goes on from DATGLL010000069.1 coordinate 36,124, forward strand.
CACACGTGCGCTCCTCTCCCCGCCACTCGTTCGTGATCGCCACCGAGCTCGGCATCCTGCATCGACTGCGCAAGGAGGTGCCCGACCCGGCCAAGCGCTTCTACGCGGTGAGCGAGCGAGCCATCTGCCGCTACATGAAGCTGATCACGCTCCCCAAGGTGCTCCGCTCGCTCCAGGAGGACGTCCACCCAGTCGAGGTGCCTGAGGAGGTGGCCGCCCGAGCGAGACAGGCGCTCGAGCGCATGGTCGGCATCGGCTGAGCATGCCCGACCTCGACGCCCACGGCGCGCCAGCCTGGAGGGAGCTGCCCTCGTGAACCCCGTCGCGGAGGTCGACATCCTCGTCATCGGAGGGGGGCTGGCCGGCATGTCGGCGGCTCTGGAGGCCGCGGCGACGGGCGCACGGGTGCTGCTGACCGAGGCCGAGGAAGGGGCGTCGGAGCGCGCCCAAGGAGGCATCTCCGCCGCCTTGGGCGAGGACGACTCTCCCCGTCAGCACGCCCTCGACACCCTGGCCGCCGGGGCGGGCCTCTGCGACCCCCGGGCGGTGCAGCTGTTGACCGAAGAGGCGCCCGCGGCGGTGACCTGGCTGACCCAGCTCGGGGTGAGGTTCGACCGCCAGGGAGGCCGCCTGACGCTGGCCCTTGAGGCCGCCCACTCTCGTCCTCGCGTCGTCCATGCCGGTGGCGACCGCAGCGGCGCCGCGATCACCGCGGCCTTGCGGAGCCGTCTGAGGGCGACGGGCGCCGTACGTTGGGTGCGAGGCGAGCTTGCCGGCCTGCTGGTGCAGCCCGAGGGGGTGGTCGGCGCCCGCCTGCGGCCGCTCGGCGAGGCAGCAGCCAGGAAGCCCGACGATGGCATGGAGATCTCCACCCAGATGGAGGTACGGGCTGGGGCCGTGATCCTGGCCAGTGGGGGCTACGCCGGCCTCTTTCACCGCACCACCACGTCGCGGCGCTGCGACGGCCTGGCCATGGTGGCGGCGTTGCTGGCCGGGGCGACCCTCGCCGACCTCGAGCTGGTGCAGTTCCATCCCACCGCCTACGCTGGCCCTGGCGAGCCCTTCTTGATCACCGAAGCGTTGCGCGGGGCTGGAGCTATCCTGACCAACCGCCGTGGCCGACGCTTCCTGTTCGACGTCGACCCCCGTGGCGAGCTGGCATCTCGGGCCGTCGTGACCCGGGCGATCGTCGAGGAGCTGGCGAGGAGCAAGGAGCAGGCGGTCTTCCTGGATGCCCGCCACCTCGGGTCGCAGCGGCTGGCATGTGAGTTCCCCAGCTTCCTGGCCCGCTGCCGATCCCTGGGGCTGGACCCGACGCGAGAGCCGATCCCGGTAGCTCCGGCCGCCCACTACACCATGGGCGGAATCGTCACCGACCTCGAGGGCAGGACCAGCGTGCCGAGGCTGCTCGCCGTCGGGGAATGTGCCCGCACCGGCGTCCACGGCGCCAACCGGCTGGCCAGCAACTCGCTCCTGGAGGCGGTCGTGTTCGGACGTCGGGCTGGCCGGGCGGCGGCAGCTGAGGCCTCCTCACCCCCCTCTCCCGACCGGGCCGTATGCGCGGAGGTGGCAACGGGGGGCACGGCCGGGGTCGGCTCGTTGCTGGACGACTGCGCCGGCCCCTGGCGCCAGCCGGAGCGGCTGAACCAAGGGATTCGAGGGCTGGAGGGCTCGGAGGCAGGTGGGGCAGCTCGGATGCTGGCTCGGCTGGTGCTCGCCTCCGCGCTCTTGCGCGCCGAGTCCCGGGGAGCGCACGTGAGAGCCGACCACCCGGAGGAGGACCCCGCCTGGGCCCACCTCCAGGTGATCGTGCGCCGGGAGCATCCCGATCCCAGGGTGGAGGTCCGACCTCGAGGCCCGGGGCCGGCGCCCGAGCTCGGCGAGCCCGGGCGCTGTCGGCCGGTCTCCTGACCGGCCCCCAACCCCCCTCCTCAGCCGCGCGCCGGCGTGGGCAGTGGCGAGGGCCGGCCGTGGCCAACCCCAGAGCCGCTGGGCAGGCCGTGACCGGCGGCAAGGCCGCCGGAGGAAGCGTGACCGACGCCGGGCTGGCCGACACCCGTGCTCCCCGAGAGGCCGCCCCCGGTCGGGGTCGGATGCGGGACCCCGGCATGCGCGGTGGACTCCTCCTCCCGCCGGGATCGGCCGTGGGGCGAGGCGGGCGTGGCCGGCGCCGGGCTGGACACCGACCCGGCGTGGGCGAGACGCTCCCGCTCGCCATGCTGGCGGGCGAACGCGCTCACGCACCGGCCAACGTTCCACGTCCCCTTCCCCGCCGCGGCATTGTCACCGACCTGCTGCTTGCAGCCTTGGACCGCCTGCACCACCGCTTGCCCCCAGGCGGCCGGGTTGGCGCTGCCCGTGGCCGCCACGGCCGCCACCGCTCCGCCACCCGTGGCCACCGCCAAGGCCGCGATCCCAGCCGCTGCCTTGCCCGTGACTGAGGCCAGGATGCCTGACTTGATCGCCATCAACGTTCCTCCTCGTCCGCGGGAAACGGCACGGAAGGCGGCCTGGGAGGCGCGCGGGCTGGGACCGCGCACTGGGCCCAACGTGCGCCGCAGCTCGCGCTCAAGCCATCCCTCGAAGTCGTCTTGCTCGCCGCTTCCCGTCGTGCTCATTCGTCAGAAGGAACGCCGGCAACCAACCGGGTACCCGAACCTCGTACGTCGCGCAGTCGAGCTTGCAACCTGGCCCGCGCCGCCGCCAGGCGAGATGCCACCGTGCGTTCCGGCACGCCCAGGGCATGGGCGATCTCTCGATTGGTGTAGCCGTGGACGTGCCGGAGCACGAGCGCGGCCGCCTGCTTGGGAGGCAACGCCCGCAGCTCACGTAGGAGCTCCGGGGTCGCCGCCTGGTCGATGGGGTCCGGCTCGGCAGGGAGCCCGAGGCGCGTGACGAGCTGGCCGACTTGGCGTAGCCGCTCCCGGCGACGGTAGGAGATGGCCACGTTGATGGCGATCCGATGCAGCCACACTTCAACCGGGGCCTCCGGCCTCCACCTGGCCCACGCGCGATAGGCGCGCACGTAGGCTTCCTGGGTACAGTCCTCGGCCGCAGCCCGATCGCGTAGGAGCGATAGCATGGTGGCGAACAGCCGGTGGTAGGTGTTCTCGTAGAGGCGGTCGAAATCCTCCGCCAAGCCCGGTTGGTAATCCCTCCCTTCCTTCCCGGCCCCGGCCGCAGCGTTTGCCTGCGATCCCCCCATCGTCGGCCGATATGCTCGCAGGCCGGGGGGGAGCAAGCGCAAGCCCCGGTGAGGGGGCGGCCCCGCCTCGGCCTCGCTCTGCGCTCGAGGGATGCGAGCGAGGCTCCGGCCCGGGGTGACGCCACCACCGGCCCCAGAAGGCCCCGTGCGCCCGTGCCACGGCCGTGCGCCACGATCATCCACCGTCGTCGCTGCATCTGGCCCAGGCCGCATCTGCCACGGGCAGCATCAGCGCTCACCGGGCGAGCACGACGATCCCGTCCAGCTCGCCCTCTCCCCATGCCCTCGCTCCGGCCAGCCTCCTTCGCCCACCTCGCGATCAGTGATGCGGGGCGACGGGCTCATCTCCGGGCGCGGGGAGGGCGAGGGAGCTGGGTAGGGTTCAGCACATGACCCGGCGGATGACCGAGGAGCTGCGCGCTCTGGTCCGCACCGAGGTGCTGGCGCTGCCACCCCCCATCGACCTCCGCGAGCATCGCGCCCGCTTCAGACTCCTGCAGGAGCTCGACCGCTTAGCCAATCCCTTCGATCGCCTCGCCGGCCCGGTCCATGTAACCGCCTCCGCCATCGTGGTCGGCCCTCGGGGGGTGCTCCTCCACCGTCACCGTCGCCTAGGCCGATGGCTGCAGCCTGGCGGTCACCTGGAGCCGGGCGAGGCGCCCTGGGAGGCGGCATGGCGCGAGGCACAGGAGGAGACCGGCCTCCCCCTGTGCCCGGCGAGGGCGGGACTGATACACGTTGACGTCCACCCCGGCCCCCTCGCCCACACCCACCTCGACCTCCGCTACTTGCTCCGGCCCCGGGCCACTGACCGGGAGCCGCGGCCAGCGCCGGGGGAAAGCCCCGAGGTGGCCTGGTTCTCCTGGGTCCAGGCTCACGCCGTGGCCGACGTGGGGTTGGGCGGAGCCCTACGGGCGGCCGGTGCCGTGGCAATGGTCAGGTCCTGCGCACCACGAGGATGGTGAGGTTGTCGGTGGATCCGCGGACCTGGAGGGCCTCCCTGGCCAGGCGACGGGCCACGTCCTCGGCCGAGCCATGGAGCAGCGGGGGAAGCTCTCCGGCGCTCACCACGTCCCAGAGCCCGTCGCAGGCAGCCACCAGCCAGCCTTCCTGGAACCGGCCCGACCACCGATGTGGCTCGCAGACGATTCCGATGCGTTCCAGCTCGTGGTCTCCCAGGGCACGGGTGGGCATCAGGCCGCGCAAGGTGCGGGGATCGATCGCGTACGGCCCCTGGATCAACCCGCCTCGAGCCAGGACCCTGGCCTGCTCCTCCGGATCGTCAAGCCGGTGCCGTTGGGTCAGGAGGCGAACGTCGTCCCCGGTTACCAGGGCGAGCTCGGCGTCACCAACGTTCGCCACCTCAAGCCAATCGCCTCGCAGACGGAAGACGACGGCGCAAGCCCCCCCGGGCAAGCCAAGCGTCTGGCGATGGATCATGACCAGGGTTTCGGCCGGGGATCGGTGGCGGAGCTGGGGGAGAAGCCGTGCGGCCAGCTCCGCCACCCAAGCGCCGTTGTGACCATCGAAGACCGCCCCCAGGATCTCCTCCTCTTCCACCAGCAAGACATGGCGGTCCTCCATCTCCCAACGCAGCCCCTGATCACTGAACTCAGCGGCATCGATCGGCACATGCCCATCCTGCCGCGTCTCCTTCGATCTCGCCAACTGCCCCAGGAGGGAGACGCCGGCCTCACCCCGGCGACCACGCCGGCCCTGGCTCACCCAGCCATGCTGAAGCATTGCCGTGGATGCCGGGGGCACTCGACCTCGTCCAGGAGAGCGACGACAAAGCCCTCCATCGAGACGGAGCGGTGCCCCCCCGCGTCGACCAGCAGCCGGTCGCCATCAAGACGGTAGCGGCCCGTCCGCCCGGCTGCAGGAGTGCGGCCGGGCTTGCGGAGGTCGGTGTTGGCAGCCCGGCACGTCTCCAGGGCAGCAACGCGAGGAAGCGCAATCGGCCGCCATGAGGGTGGGAGGCCGGGCGTGTCCAGCAATTGCCGCCTTGGCCCGATTGCCAACCCCGGCCTCACGCTTGACGCCGAACCATCTCGGGCTCGACATCCGTCAACCGAGCCCCCGGGCCCGGGAGCGGCTGCCCTCACCGCGGAGGCGCGCCACAGCCCAGGCAACGCGTTCGTGGGGGACGCCGGCACGTCCCCTTCGATCGATCCTCGTCGCACACGCCGTGCTCCTGGCGCAGGTCAGGACCTCCACTCAGGGGGTCGGCCGTGGGCGCCGGCGCACCGGCCGGAGCCGCGCCAGTGCCTACCGTTGCCGCTGAGTAAGCGATCGTCTCATGCGGCACCCCTCACGGGGTTGCCCGCTTGGGCCTCGCGCCCCCTCGCCGCGTGCCCGGCCCTCGGGGCCGGCTCAGGGGGACCGTGCCCGGGGGTTCCCCACGAAGCCTGCCTCGTGGCGGCCCCCCGGGCCTCATCCCCTCGGCCCGGAGGGCCGCCACCGCTTGCCCCACCCGCCTCGCCCCACCCGCCGCTCCCGGCGCCGGGCGCCCCCTGGGCGTGCACCCTGCCCATCCGAGGCGGGGTGGCATGGCGATGGTCAGGCTCGACCCGGATCGCCCTGGTGGTAAGGACGCAACGGTTGGAACCTCCTCCGTCGCATGCACGACCGGGGAGCCCTTCGCTCGCCGCGAGCGTGGTGGATCCAGAGCCAGCGGTCCACCGCCATCCGCCCGTGCCGTGTTGATCGCGCTGGGCGCGTCGAGCGTGAGCTGCACGGGCCCTGGGCGGCCCGCCCGATGCGTGGGCCTCGGGGCTTGGCCGCGGGGAGCAAAATACGAGGAGACCGCGAAGCCAGGGAGACGAGCGAACAACCCAAGGGGAGGTGCTGGCCGCCGACGATCCCTGTCGAGGAGGATCAGCGGAGGTGCTCGATGAGCAGTGGTGTGCGCGGAGGTGAGAACCTGCTGGCCCGATGGCCGGTCCTACGTCAGCTCCGGGCCCGCGATCCGTTGGGGCTCGGTCTCACGGCGCAGTCCAGGCGGAGCGCCGAACGACGGGCCCGGATTGCGGATGCTGAGCGCGTGGTCCGATCGGTGTGTCCCTACTGCGCGGTTGGATGCGGGCAGCTGGTCTATGTCCGGGACAACCGGGTGACCCAGATCGAGGGCGATCCTGACAGCCCTATCTCCCGCGGCCGACTGTGTCCCAAGGGTGCTGCCAGCGAGCAGCTCGTCAACCATGCTCTGCGCGAGTATCGGGTCAAGTATCGCCGCCCCTACGGGACCAAGTGGGAGGAGCTATCGCTGGAGCGGGCGATGGACATGATCGCGGATCGTGTCCTGGCCACCCGGGCCGAGACCTGGGAGGAGCGTGACGCCGAGGGACGGATGCTGAACCGCACCCTGGGGATCGCCAGCCTGGGCGGCGCCACCCTCGACAACGAGGAGAACTACCTGATCAAGAAGCTCTTCACCGCGCTCGGCGTCGTCCAGGTCGAGAACCAGGCCCGCATATGACACTCCTCCACTGTCCCCGGTCTGGGGACGAGCTTCGGCAGAGGGGGCGCTACCACCTTCCAGCAGGATCTGCAGAACGCGGACTGCATCCTGATCATGGGCTCGAACATGGCCGAGTGCCATCCGGTCGGCTTCCAGTGGGTGATGGAGGCGAAGCTTCGCGGGGCGACCGTGATCCACGTCGACCCACGTTTCACCCGCACCAGCGCCAACGCCTCCATCCACGTCCCGATTCGGGCCGGGTCGGACATCGCCTTCCTGGGCGGGATCATCAACTACATCCTCCAGAACCAGCGCGACTTCCGGGAGTACGTGGTGGCCTACACCAACGCGGCCACGATCGTCGACGAGGGCTTCCGTGACACCGAGGACCTGGACGGCCTCTTCTCCGGCTGGGACGCCGAGGGCCGGCGCTACGACCCGACCAGCTGGCAGTACCAGGGGATGGTGGCCAAGCCCTCCACCGGCCTTCGCGAGGTGGCGGTGCGGATGGCCGCCGTCCCTGATCGTCCGGTGGACGTGCCAGAGCCCGACCAGGACCCGACCCTCCAGCATCCGCGCTGTGTCTACCAGATCCTGAAGCGGCACTTCAGCCGGTACACGCCCGAGCTGGTCGAGCAGGTCTGCGGGGTGCCCCGGGAACGCTTCCTGGAGGTGGCCGAGACCCTGTGCCAGAACTCGGGCCGTGAGCGGACCTCGGCTATCTGCTACGCCGTGGGCTGGACCCAGCACACGGTCGGGGTCCAGAACATCCGCGCTGCGGCCATCATCCAACTCCTCCTGGGCAACATTGGCCGGCCGGGGGGAGGCATCCTCGCCCTCCGGGGGCATGCCAACATCCAGGGGGCGACCGACATCCCGTCCCTCTTCGATCTTCTGCCCGGCTACCTGCCCATGCCGCACGCACACCACCATCCGACCCTGGAGGCCTATCTGGCCATGGACGCGGCCCCGGCTGGCTACTGGGGGCGCATGCGGGAGTACACCGTGAGTCTGCTCCGCGCCTGGTTCGGCGACGCCGTTGGCCCTGAGAACGAGTGGGGCTTCGGATGGCTGCCACGGGTGGACGGTGACCACTCCGTCTACCCAGCGGTGCTGGGGATGCTGGACGGCCGGGTCCAGGGGTTCTTCCTCCTGGGCGAGAACCCTGCCGTTGGCTCGGCCAACTCCAAGCTCCATCGCATCGCCATGTCGAAGCTGAAGTGGCTCGTCGTCCGAGATCTGGTGGAGATCGAGTCGGCCAGCTTCTGGAAGGACGGTCCCGAGATCGCCAGCGGCGAACTCCGCCCGGAGGAGATCCCGACCGAGGTCTTCTTCCTGCCTGCCGCCTCGCATGTCGAGAAGGACGGGAGCTTCACCAACACCCAGCGCCTGCTGCAGTGGCATCACCGGGCCTTGCCCCCCAAAGGCGATTGCCGCTCCGACCTCTGGTTCTTCTACCACCTGGGGAGGGCGATCAAGCGGAAGCTCGCCGGCTCCGCTGAGGCGCGTGACCGACCGGTTCAGGCCTTGACCTGGGGCTATCCCATCGAGGGCGCTGAGGAAGAACCGAGCGCGGAGGCGGTCCTGGCCGAGATCAATGGTCGAGATGCCTCCGGCCGCCCACTCGGCACCTTCACCGAGCTCAAAGACGACGGGTCGACTGCCTGCGGCTGCTGGATCTACTGCGGTGCCTACGCCGGCGGGGTTAACCAGGTTGCGCGGCGGCGTCCAGGACGCGAGCAGAGCTGGGTCGCGCCTGAATGGGGATGGGCCTGGCCTGCGAACCGGCGCATCCTCTACAACCGGGCCTCCGCCGATCCCGAGGGACGTCCCTGGTCAGAACGGAAGCGCTACGTCTTCTGGGATCCGGTCGCCGGGCGTTGGACAGGGGCCGACGTGCCCGACTTCAAGGTTGACATGCCCCCCGACTATCTTCCCAGCCCCGGGGCCAGGGCTGAGATGCTCCTGCGAGGCGATGAGCCCTTCGTGATGCAAGCGGACGGCAAGGGGTGGCTGTACGTGCCCAACGGCCTTCAAGACGGCCCTTTGCCGACCCACTACGAGCCCCATGAGTCCCCGGTCGGGAACCCGTTGTACGGTCAGGGGGCGAACCCTGTGCGTCAGCGTTTCGAGCGATCCCTCAACCGTACCAATCAAGATGGGGAGCGTTATCCCTATGTCGTCACCACCTATCGGCTGACCGAGCATCACACCGCTGGGGGGATGAGTCGGTTCTTGCCCTTCCTGGCCGAGCTCCAGCCGGAGATGTTCTGTGAGGTCAGCCCCGAGCTGGCCCGGGAGCGCAACCTGGTCAACGGGGGGTGGGCCGTGATCTCCACTGCTCGCGCCACCATCGAGGCTCGCGTGCTGGTGACCGATCGCTTGCGACCGTTGCGGGTGGGCCGACGTCTCGTGCACCAGGTGGGGCTTCCCTATCACTGGGGCAGCCGTGGCCTCGCCCGCGGGGCGTCGGCCAACGACCTCTTGGCCATCGTGCTCGACCCCAACGTCCACATCCAGGAGGCGAAGGCAGCCACCTGCGACATTCGCCCGGGGAGGTTGTCCCGGTGAGGGCGGAGGTTGGCTTCTTCACCGATAGCTCGATCTGTATCGGATGTAAGGCCTGCGAGGTTGCCTGCAAGGAGTGGAACCAGGTTCCCGAGGATGGGCTGACCTTCCTCGCCAACTCCTACGACAACTCGGGCGGGCTGGGTGCCAACACCTGGCGGCACGTCGCCTTCATCGAGCAGCGGCGGGGTGACGAGGTCCGCTGGCTGATGAACTCCGACGTCTGCAAGCACTGCTCGGAGGCTGCCTGTCTGGAGGTCTGTCCGACCGGGGCGCTGTTCCGCACCGAGTTCGGGACGGTGGTGGTCCAGGAGGACGTCTGCAACGGTTGCGGCTACTGCGTGCCCGCCTGTCCCTTTGGCGTGATCGATCGGCGGGAGGAGGACGGCAGGGCCTTCAAATGCACGCTCTGCTACGATCGCCTGAAGCTTGACCTCCAGCCGGCGTGCGCCAAGGCGTGTCCGACCCAGTCGATCACGTTCGGGCCGCTGCCCGAGCTGGAGCAGCGGGCGCGTGCCCGCCTGAAGCAGCTCCGCGCCCAGGGAGTCGAGGAGGCGAGGCTCTACGGGTTGCCGGATGCGGGCGGGGAGGGCGTCGGAGGAACGGCGGCGATCTTCCTGCTGCTGGATCGTCCCGAGGTGTATGGCCTTCCCTCGGCGCCGGTGACGCCGACCCGGCGCCTGAAGCGGGGTTGGGCGTCGGCGGCGGCCGCCGCGGTGGCGCTGGCGCTCGGGGTCGCAGCGGCGGTCTTGGGCGGGAGGCAGGGATGAGAGCGACGCGACAGCCGACGACGGACGGGGCCGTCAACGTGTCCGAGTACCCGGGCCGCCCCATCGTGAAGCGCCCGCTCTGGACCTGGGAGGTGCCAGCGTATTTCTTCGTTGGAGGCCTGGCAGGAGCTGCCGCCACCCTGGCCGCCGTGGCTGAGGTGGCAGGAGAGCACCAGCTGGCCAGGCGAGCCAGGCTCGCGGCGGCTGCCGGCGCCCTTGTCGGCGCCCCTCTCCTCATCTCCGACCTGGGCCGGCCTGAGCGCTTCCTGAACATGCTCCGCGTGTTCCGGCCAACCTCGCCCATGAGCATCGGCACCTGGACGCTGGCCACCTTCGGCAGCAGCGCGGCCTTGAGCGTGGCCGGTGACCTGATTGGGGTGGCACGGCCGCTGGGCCGGCTCGCGGGCGTGGTGGCGGGGATCCTGGGACCCGTGCTCACCACCTACACCGGAGTCCTGGTCGGCCAGACCTCGGTGCCGGTCTGGGAGCGGGCCCGAGCCTGGCTGCCCTTTCTCTTCGCCGGCAGCTCGGCGGCCAGCGCCGGGGCGCTGGTCGCGGCCACGGTCGACCCGCCGGCGGCCCGGCCGGCGCAGCTGATGGCCGTCGGCGGGGCCGTGGCCGAGGCCCTCTCGGAGCTGGCCATGGAGCGCTCCCTGGGCGAAGCCGGGGTCGTGTACCGGACCGGCCGCCCCGGACGCTTCCGGCGGCTGGCCCTGGAGCTGTCGCTGGCCGGCGCCGGCCTGGTCGCGGCTGGGCTGGCCGGTAGCGGCCGTCGCCGGCTCACCTTGCTCGGCTGCGGCGCGGTGCTGGCCGGCTCCCTGAGCCAGCGGATCGCGATCTGGGCGGCAGGTCCGGCCTCGGCCGCTCGAACCGGTGTCGACCCCGACGGCCGTGGCCCACGCTGATCCCGGGCGATCGCCGGGCCGGGGTTGGGTGGCCGCGACCCCGATCCCACCGACCTTGGCGGTGGATCGGAGCGGGGGGCGACGATGGCCGGATCCGGCTGGGCGCGCCTTGCGATATGCGATACGAAGAGGGAGCAGGCGCCTTTGGCCTGAGCGCAGGGCTCGAAGGCCCGTCCGGCCCGCTTCAGGGTGACCACCACCTCCGTCGAGGCTGCGGCCGCGTCCCCGGATGGCGCCCGTGCTTGCACCGGGGTCGCCTGTCTCGATTGTTTCTGCCCTCGCCGCGTCCCCGGCCGAGGACACTCGCTTGGCGATGTTGCGTTGCGCGTTTGGGCCAATGCCATTGATCTTTGACCTCGATGTCATACGGGCCGAGGCGAGTGAGATCCGGCGCCAGCGGACCCAGCGAGGGGGGATGGTCCTGCCCTTCAGCGGGCAGCCCGCCAGCGGTGAGGTGGGCTGCGCGGGGAGGCGACCAGGATTGCTCTCTGTCCGGCGATTCGCCGACCCACAGGAAGGGTGACGAACGGTTGCCCAAACCGTGCGCGATAGCCGGCTATCGGAACTTGAGGCAGTGGGCACGAGAGCAAGGGATCCATCCCGCGACCGCCTCCCGCTGGCTCCGGTCGGGCACGCTCCCCGTCCCGGCACGGCGGGTTGGCGGACGGATCCTGGGGGAGGATCAGCGGCCACCGGCCGGCAGGACCGCTCTCCCCGCCCGCGGGTCCGCTGCGGATCGGCGCCCCGACCCGGATCGGCAGGTGGCGCGAATCGCGGC
>DATGLL010000070.1:0-22433 GCA_035294145.1 Candidatus Dormiibacterota bacterium
GCTCAGTTGGAGCCTTCGTGAAGCGCAGAGCCGCGGTAAGACCCGGGCTTCCCGGGCACGCGGCAAGGAAGCGCGAAGCCCGCAAGGGCAACCCCGTGAGGGGTGCCGCGTGAGTGCTACTGCGTACTCGGCGGCAACGGCATCCGCTGCGTTGCCCCTGGCAACCGGCAGCGTCCGCGCCATCAGCACCGCGAGTAGCCCAGCGCCATCACCAGCGCTGGGGGCGTAACCCTTGCCCCCGCCCCAGCGGAATCTGGTGGGCGGGATCCACCCGTCGCACTGAGCCAGTCTCCACCGCCAGGATCTCCGGTGGCCGCCTCAGCCGTGCGCGGAGCGGGTCTTCGCTCGTGCCATGGCGGTCAGCCCCCGCAGCGCCGTGCGGGCCGTGTTCCGCGTCTTCCCTCTCCCTGGCGATCGTCTTGACCGCCATCCCCTCCGCGCGACGTGAGCGATGAGCCCTGGCCTGGTCTTCCGCGTTCACCCCCTCTGGGTGGTCTCGGAGGGGGGCAATTTCGCCCCCGTCGACGGGGCAGGGGGGACAAGGCCCGGCGAGATGGGGTGGCAAGGACGCCTCTCCGTCGAACGGGGGCCATGGCATCGTCGCTCCTACTGGCGCCGTTCTCTCTGGGGCCGCCTCCTCGAGCTTCCGCAACCCCTCTCACGAGGATTCGGGCGCGACTCGCTCTGGGCGACGGTCCTGGGCACGGTGAGTCGGCGGTCCAACCTCACGGCGCGTCGTAGGGCAGCTCGAAGGGATCGTAGGGCAAGGGGGGTTGAGAGGGGATTGGCCTCGGCACCGGGACGAACCGGCTGCAGAAGAAGCCGAGCGCGTCGCCCTCCTCGTAGCCCAAGGCGACGACGCGGCCCAGGTAGAGCGTGTGATCGCCTCCCTCGTAGGCGCGCCAGGGCTCGCACTCGAGATAGGCGAGCACGCCGGACAGGCGAGGGCCCACGCCGCCTGGACACCAGGGCATGTGCGAGTGGTCGTCGCCGCCGCTGGCGAAGTGCCGGGCGATTGCCTCCTGCTCTGGCCTCAGGATGTTGACGGTGAAGGGGCGGCCAGCCAGGACGTCGTGGCTGCGCGAGGACCGCGACACCGAGATGAGGACCAGTGGCGGCTTCAAGGACACCGAGGTGAATGCGTTGACGGTGATGCCCCGTGGACCCTGGGGCCCCTCGTAAGTGACGACTGTGACCCCGCTGGCGAAGTGTCCGAGACACGCCCTCAGCTCGGTCTCGTCGAGGTCGGAGCTCGGAGCCGCCTCCCGTTCCGATGTGCGTTCGGACATCTGCACCTCTGCCACCTCCTCTTCGGCCCGGCCGGTCCCTGTTGTGGTTCTCCTGAACAGTGTGGGGCCTGGAGGCCGGTTGGGGACATGGGCGCTGGGGGAGGGCATAGACGTCACCTCCTACGACGTGCTCGCCCTTCGTACCCTTCCAAGCATGCGGGTCGCGGTGAGGGCCCACCCCGGTGCACGCCGCGAGCGTCTGTCCTGGGATGGCGAGGTGCTCCACGTCTGGGTCACGGCCCGGGCCGCGGAGGGGGCCGCCAATCGGGCCATCGTGCGGGCCTTGGCCCGGACCTTCGACCTCCCGCTGGGAGCTGTCACGTTGATGGCTGGAGGACGCGGTCGCGACAAGGTGGTTGAGGTGGCGGGGATCGAGGTCGAGCGTCTCGCTGCGTTGGCCGCCGGCTCCGATCGCTGAGGCTCGATGGCCCTGGGCCTGAAGGGCTCGGTGGCACGGGCCCGCGAGCTCGTCTGCCAGCGCTGTCGGCCGAGGCCGTGCAGCCCGGCCCCGCTGGAGGCGGCTCGGAGGCAGAGGTGCGCGCGCCGGTCCACTGCCGGGGCTGCAGGCCGCTTTCTGGACGAACCGCCGGGTGGGTGATCAGCGCCCAGCCCGGGCCGCCTCGGCATGGTTGAAATGCTGCGGCATGGGGAATCAAGAAGGTGCACATGCGACTGGATCGATTCACGGAGAAAGCACAGGAGGCCCTGCAACGGGCGGCGCAGATGGCCCGCGAGCATGGGCAGCAAGCCGTCGAGCCCGAGCACCTGCTGCTCGCCCTGGTCCGCGAGCACGAGGGCATCGCACGTCCCCTCCTGGAGGCGGCGGGCGTGTCGCTGCCGGCGCTGGAGGTGAGCCTGGAGTCCGAGGTGGGACGGTTCCCCCAGGTTCGTGGGGCAGGCCAGCCGTACCTCGCCTCCGACCTGGAGGGAATCCTCACGCAGGCTGAGCAAGAGGCAAGCCGGCTGAAAGATGAGTACATCTCCACCGAGCACCTCCTGCTCGCGCTGGTCGACCGACCGGTCCTGAAGCGGGAGGGGGTCACCCGTGCCTCCCTGCTTGAGGCCCTGCGCAAGGTACGCGGGAGCCAGCGCGTGACCGACCCGAACCCGGAGTCGAAGTACCAGGCACTGGAGCGCTACGGGCGGGATCTCACCCGGCTGGCCGCCCAGGGCAAGCTGGATCCGGTGATCGGCCGTGACGAGGAGATCCGGCGGGTCATCCAGGTGCTGTCACGGCGAACCAAGAACAACCCGGTCCTGATCGGCGAGCCGGGGGTGGGCAAGACCGCGATTGCCGAGGGGCTGGCTCAACGCATCGCCGCTGGCGACGTGCCCGAGGGGCTGAAGCACAGGCGAGTGATCGCACTCGACCTGGGGGCGCTGGTCGCCGGCACCAAGTTCCGGGGTGAGTTCGAGGATCGTCTCAAGGCGGTGCTCAAGGAGATCACCTCCAGCGAGGGGCAGATCATCCTCTTCATCGACGAGCTGCACACCCTGGTCGGGGCGGGTGCCGCCGAGGGCGCGATCGACGCTGCCAACCTGCTCAAGCCAGCTCTGGCCCGAGGTGAGCTGCGCGCGATCGGCGCCACCACCTTGGACGAGTACCGCAAGCACATCGAGAAGGACGCGGCTCTGGAGCGACGCTTCCAGCCGGTGCTGGTGGACCAGCCCAGCGTGGAGGACACGATCTCCATCCTGCGTGGTTTGCGGGAGCGCTACGAGGTCCACCACGGGGTCCGCATCAAGGACTCTGCCCTGGTGGCCGCGGCGGTGCTCTCCAATCGGTACATCAGCGACCGCTTCCTACCCGACAAGGCCATCGACCTGGTTGACGAGGCCGCGGCGCGGCTGCGCATGGAGATCGACTCCATGCCGGTCGAGCTGGACGAGATCGAGCGGCAGATCCGCCAGCTCGAGATCGAGCGCCAGGCCCTGCGCAAGGAGCAGGACGCGATCTCCCGGGAGCGCCTGGAAGCCCTCGAGCGCAACCTTGCTGAGCTCAACGAGCAGCGGAACGCACTCCGGGCCCGCTGGGAGCGTGAGAAGGAGATCATCGGGCGCATCCGTACCCTGAAGGCGCGCATCGAGGAGGTACGACACGAGGCCGAGGTGGCCGAGCGCGCGGCTGACTTCGAACGTGCGGCCCGCTTGCGCTACGGCGAATCGGTGGAGCTGGAGCGGCAGCTGGATCGGGCGAGGACCGAGCTCGCCGAGGTCCAGCGATCGGGAGCGCTCCTCAAGGAGGAGGTTGACGAGGACGACATCGCCCAGATCGTCTCCAAGTGGACCGGTATCCCCGTCTCGCGCCTGATGGAGGGTGAGATCCAGAAGCTGATCCACATGGAGGAGCGGATCCACGAGCGGGTGGTGGGGCAGGACGAGGCCATCGAGGCCGTGGCCAACGCCGTTCGCCGCTCCCGCTCAGGCCTGTCGGACCCCAATCGACCGGTCGGTTCGTTCATCTTCCTGGGGCCGACCGGGGTCGGGAAGACAGAGCTGGCTCGAGCCCTGGCTGAGTTCCTGTTTGACGACGAGCAGGCGCTGGTCAGGCTCGACATGTCCGAGTATCAGGAAAAGCACACGGTAGCCCGCATGATCGGGGCACCGCCCGGCTACGTCGGCTACGAGGAAGGCGGCCAGCTCACGGAGGCGATCCGGCGGCGTCCGTTCTCGGTGATCCTCCTAGATGAGATCGAGAAGGCGCATCCGGACGTCTTCAACGTCCTGCTGCAGCTGCTCGATGATGGCCGGCTGACCGACGGTCAGGGCCGCACCGTGGACTTTCGCAACACGGTGCTGATCATGACCTCGAACCTGGGCAGTCAGTTGATCCAGGAGATGCACGGACGGCGGCCCTGGGCAGACGTGCAGGAGGCTGTGATCCAGGTGCTGCGTCAGAGCTTCCGGCCCGAGTTCCTGAACCGGGTCGACGACATCATCGTCTTCCGGCCCTTGACCGAGGAGCAGCTGAAAGCGATCGTCGACATCCAGCTGGGAAGGCTGCAACGGCGGCTCAGCGAGCGGAAGATCAGCCTGCGGGTGACCGAGGGGGCGAAGGATCTGCTGGCGCAGCGGGGTTGGGATCCCGTCTATGGCGCACGGCCCCTCAAGCGTACCATCCAGCGCCTGATCCAAGACGAGCTCGCGATGCGTCTCCTACGAGGCGAGTTCGGCGAGGGCGACACGATCGAGGTGGACGCCCGCGAGGGCGAGCTGACGTTCGCGCCAGCCAGGGAGCCAGCGGGGACCGCGGCTTCCTGAGACGGGTGGCCTGCGAGTGGGGCGCTCGGCGCGCCTGCCCGACGCCCCACCTCCCCCCGGCAAGGAGCGGCCAGGACCGTTCAGGCGCCGAGGAGGGCCTCCTCGAGCTCCCGGTCGATCCAGCGGATCATCGCCTTGCGCGTTTGACTGTGGCCGTTCAAGTACTCGCGGAGCACGGGGAGTGCCTCCGTCCAGGCCTCATCGTCCTCGCTCTTGCCAAACAGTACATGCCTGGCCCGCTGCAGTTGCTCGACCGAGATCGCCCGGCGACGTCGCACCGGCCGTCCCTGGATGACCTCGACCAGTCGACTGGTCTCGGCGTCGCCGAGCACCCGACGGAGGTCTTCGATCCTGAGTCGCTTGGGTGCTCGCTGGTGGTTGCTGACCGGCAGCACTCTCGATCCTCCTTGTCCTGCTGTACGTGCGGCACGCGTGCTCACCCCGCACTCCTTGCTCGGCCGTCCCTCCTCGGGTTCAGTGGTGCGAAGGATCGCACGGTTGCGGCTGAGATGCTCACTGACGTCTGACGTGCTCGATCTCGACACATAGGTGCGCCCGAGGGATACGCCGCAACGCGCAATCACGGGCCCCGGACACCATGACTGACTCAGTAAGGATACGGCTTTGTGTCCAGGGCGTGCCCGGGCCCATTCGCGACCAGCCGAGGTAGGGTGGTCACGACCAAATGGCGAGCGTCGCCCCAGCGTCGACATGCTCCGGCTGATTCTGCTGGCAGCGCTCGAGCCGGAGCACAGAAGGCATGGCCGCTGACTCAGTGGCCGCCTGGACGCTGGCCTTCGCCCTTGCCCTGCGCCTCCCTCTGGCGAAGCACGCTCCGGTGCCCTCGGGGCGGATTCACGTCTCGACTCGCTCCGACGAGGGGGTCCTGGCTCGGGACCGGGGCTCGTGCCTGGCGTCCACGAGGGCGACGTAGCTCCCCACGAGATCGCCGCTGGAGATCGCTCGCAATGCCTCCGCCCCCGGTGCCTGCACGGCCAGGAGGTACGCCAGGGCCGTCTCACCGGCGAGGACCGTGTGTTCCGCCACCGCCTCGGCCAGCAGCTCGACGTCCGGCCAGACCCGGTCCAGGACGTGCTCGGCGATCCGGCAGGCACGTCGGCGTCCCGAGGAGGTGAGCCCCAGGGCCTCGAGCTGCTCCCGGTCCTGCTCGGTCCCGAGCGTCTCCGGGACCCCGAGCCGGCGCTGTGCCAAGCCACCGGCCATGATCACCGCCCCCCACGCGGTGGGGGAGAGGGGGCGAGTCCTGGGGTTGGTGCGAACCAGGCCGCTTCGCATCAGCGTTCCAACGTCGATCCCGATCGACGTTGGCAAGTGGCCGAGGTAGACCGCGACCAGGAAGTGGCCCGCCTCGTGGCAGGCTACCCATCGCCGTCTCCAGCCGTGGACGACCGGCGTCAGCTCCTGGGCCTTCCGTCGCAGCGTCCCATCGTGCCAGGGTGATCGGTCCCTCATCTACGCCTCCGATCTGGACGACTCCGGCCGGTGCTCCGCCAGCTGTCGCTTCTGACCCGGGCCAGCGTGTCAGATCTCCTGGGCCCTGTTCTACACGAGGCTGGATGATCGGAGGCGGCTCACCCGCCGAGCGACGCCGGTCAGCCTCCGGTCGGTCCGGGCTGAGGTCCGACAGGGGGGAGGTCTGAGCCGGCTCCCTGAGCTTTGCGCGTTTGCGCGCACCCCTCGGGCAACCGGAGCGGCCGCAGCCGCGGCCTCGCCACGTCTGCGGCTCCCGAGCCGCACATGGTCCGGCCCAACCACGGGCCCGCAAGTGCCCCGTCGGCCGTGGCCTGGGCATCGTCTGACCCCGGTGGGAACGTGGCGCGGTCAGCTCGAGTGCGACGCCTGCGGCGGCATCGGTCAGGTGTGGGGTGGAGGGGCGACGTTTGGGGCCGCCTGCTCGCCCCTGCTGCGGCCGTGGCCGTCCCGCCTCTGCTCACCGGCGGCCCCGCGCCGCCGCGGGAGATGTCGGCGGGCTCATGGCGATCCTGCCGACGCCCACCTCACGCTCCCTGGGCACGGTGTCCTGGGAGGTTATCAGGGGATTCGGCGGAGCCGTTGCTCACCGGTCTGCCGGGAGCATGCGTTCTCCCGGCTCCTCTGGTGCACATGACGCGGGGAGGTCGTCCGGGTGACCACCAATCGTGGGAGCGTCTGCGTGTCACTGCCGCCGGGGCGTGCTGGCCCGATGCCGATCGCCACACGTGCGCGGAGACGTGCTCATGGCCCGGGCATCGGCCCTCTCCCGCCTGGGGGCGTTCCAGCCCAACGAGCTAGAGGCAGCCGTCGTGGCCGGTTGCGAACAGCGGGCCGGGCAACGCGGCGGCGTGGAGGGGATCGATGCCTGGCTCGGGTGGCTGACGGACGTCTTCTTCGGGTTCGGGTACCTCGGCGAGGAGGGGCGCCGGGTCCGGCACCGCGATCTCGTACGGGACGGGCTGACGGCCCAGCCGGACCCGACGTGGAGCCCGCCACGTGCTCGGGGTGGGGAGGGCTGGGACTGCCGGGGCTCCTCTTCGAGAGGCTCTAGGTCGGGATGGGGGATGTGGTTCGTCGCGCGGGAGTGTCGTGACGATCTGGGGGGACCGATCGCGCAGGCCGTCGGAGATGGCCTGGGTACGAGGTCCCGGCATAGGCCGCGGCGTCAACCTTTTTGGCGGGAAGGGAGGGATTCGAACCCTCGAGGGAGCTCAACACCCCCTACCCGCTTAGCAGGCGGGCGCTTTCGACCACTCAGCCACCTCCCCGCGACCCCGTCACGGGAACCTGTGCCGGCAAGAGGGTACCAAACCCCGGCCGGATCGCAGAAACTCTACATTCCAGTGGCGTGGCATCGTGCCGGCGATCCTGGGCCCCGCCCTGTCAGCGGGGTGGAGCGGGGAGGGAGCAAGCTATGTCAGCATCGGTGAGGAACGATCGGGAGGGGGACGTCCAGCCCGACCGGGGGGGCACCCGAGCCCGGTCCACCGGAGAGGCCTAGGTGCGAGCCCCTGGCGCTCCCGGCGTGGCGCCGGGATGGGGACCGGGGCGCAAGCAGGGCTTCGGCGCCGCTCCCGGCCCTGCCAGCCGGGTCTGGTTCACGATCGCCCGGGGCAACCTGAGCGAGGTCTTCTATCCCACCCTGGACCGTCCGGTCCTCCACAGCCTTCGCTTCCTGGTCGCCTCCCCCGGCGTGCCTCCGCTCGATGACAGCGTGGACGCAGAGCACTCGGTCCAGTGGGTCCAGCCCGGCCTGCCCTGCTTTCGGGTGAAGAGCCGGCACGTCGAGTACTCGCTCGAGGCCGAGTACCTGCCCGATCCGGAGGGGGACGCCATCCTGATCGCGGCGCTCTTCCGGCCGGAGCTCCCCGACGTCCGCCTCTATCTCCAGGCGGCCCCACACGACGTGGCTGATGCCATGGTCCTGGACCGAGAGCCGCCGATCCTGATCGCGCGCCAGGGGCAGACCTGGATCGCGATCGTAGGGCCGTTCGGCCGTTGTAGCACCGGCTACCTCCAGAGCTCGGACCTTTTGGTGGACCTTCACGACAACGACGGGCTCATGACCGCCGAGTACACCAACGCCGTTCGCGGTCAGGTTGCGCTCGGTGCCGAGCTGGGGCTGGCCGGGGGAGCCTTCCAGGTCGGCTTGGGCTTCGGCGTCAGTCGGGATGCCGCGGAGGAGGCGGCCCATGACGTCATCAGCCGGGGCGCGAGCGGGGTGAGGGAGGCCCTGATCAGGGCCTGGCGCGCGAAGCCCGTGCCGGACGGCAACCTGCGCCGGGTGGCAGGGGATGGTGGCGCGTTGGCGCTCGCCTCGATGACCGTGCTGCACTGCTTGGAGGACAAGCAGCGTCCAGGGGCCTTCATCTCGGCACCAGCGGCGGCCTGGGGTGATCCTGCCCAGTCGTACTGCCTGATCTGCAACCGAGACCTCTTCCACATCGCCACCGCCTTGCTTGACGCCGGCGATCGTGAGGCCCCGCAACGAGCCTTGACCTACCTTGAGAGCACTCAGCGCGAGGATGGCTCCTGGCCGATCAGGTACCGGATCACGGGCGCTTCGCAAGCGGAGGGCGTGGCCCTCGACCAGGTCGCCTACCCCATCCTCCTGGCCTGGCGGCTCGGGGTGGAGGAGGCCCTGGATCACGATCCCTACCCTCGGTTGGTGCGGCGGGCGGCTTCCTATCTGGTGAACTGCGGCCCGGCCACCGACGCCGACCGCTGGCTGGAGGGGGGTGGCTACTCTCCCTCGGCGCTGGCGGTGGCGATCGCTGCTCTGGTGGTGGCGGCGGAGTTCGCCGATGACGCCCGGGAGGCGGCGGCCGCGGAGCACCTGCGGACCGTCGCCGATTACTGGCAGGAGCAGGTCGACCGATGGACCTACGACGAGGCCAGGGGTCGGTACGTGCGGTTGGCCCCGGATGGCGAGGTCGGCGCCCGGCCCGAGGACCCGGTGGGCATCGAGTTCTTGGAGCTGGTCCGCCGCGGCCTGCGTCGACCGTCCGACCCCCGGATCCTGAGCGGCCTGGCCGCCGCCGATGCCGAGCTACGGGTCTCCCTCCCCATCGGCGACGCCTGGCGTCGCTTCTCCGGCGATGCCCACGGCGAGACCGATGAGGGGGTGCCTCCCTGGCAGGCGACCCGCCCCGGTCGTGGTCGTCCCTGGCCGGTCTTGATCGGGGAGCGGGCCCATTACGCACTGGCGGCGGGCGAGTCGGCGGTCGACTACGTCCGCCGGATGGAGGCCTGCGCCGGCCCCGAGCTCCTGCTCCCGGAGCAGGTCTGGGATGCCGACCATCTCCCTGAGCATGGCCTCGTCACCGGTCGTGCCACCGGCAGCGTGGCTCCCCTGGGCTGGGCCCACGCCGAGTACCTCCGTCTGCTGGCGGCGATCGCTGGCTCGCGGCTGCCCGACTTGCTCGAGCCGGTCCGACGTCGTTACCTCGAAGGGCCGGTGAGACGTCCCCCGTTCGTGTGGAGCCATGCCCACCGGATCCGAACCTTCCCCCAGGGTCGTGGGGTCCGTATCCAGCTCCGACGGCGGGCCACGGTGCTGTGGACGCTGGACGGCTGGAACACCTCGCAGGTCGCCCAGACCCATGACACCGGCCTTGGTTGCTGGGTGACAGACCTCCCCACCGAGGGGGTGCCCGCGGACGGGGTGGTCGAGTGGACGGCGACCTACGCCGACGGACGCTGGGAGGGCAGCGACTACCAGCTCCGGGCGGTGGAGAGGACGGTCCCGGCGGGCTCGGATGAGCGCCAATGAGGTCGGGCACCTCTCATCCCCGTCCCGGCGGCCCGGCCTCATGGCCAGATTCAGGTCGAGCTGCCTGCTCCTGGGTCCACCTCAGTCGTCAGTCGTCGTCACGGAGGTCCATCCGGAGCTCCTCGCCTGGGTTCTCGTCGAACTGGCTGTGCAGCTCGCCGCAGTCGGCGCAGCGATAGAACTCGCCGACGAACCCTTTCTGCCAGATGGAGTAGGTCAAGACGCCAGGGTCCTCGACCAACAGCTCCTGCTCCAGCTTCCAGATCACCTGCTCCCAGGTGCCGCGTTCACCTGAGAGCTGCTCATCTAGCACGATCAAGCAGTAGGGATGGGGGTCGCCCCAGACCACCACGATCTCCCCCAGCCGCTCGTCCTCGTCGTTGACGATCGACCACTGCTCGCCGCTGGGCCCTCGGGTGGCACGGACCAGACGCAGGCCGGTCCAGAACCGTTCCGCGGCCTCTCGCTGCGCCTTGTCGTGCTCCGCCTGGGCCTCCTGGAAGGCGCCCCACATGCGCATGAGGTGGTTGCGGAAACGGTGGTAGATGGGGAGGAGGCGAGGCTGGGTCTTGGGCGAGCCCAAGATCTGCTCGAAGGCATGCGCGAAGGCAGCCTCGACGCGCTCTTGCCGGTCCACCAGCTCCGGCGCCCAGTTCTCGTCCTCGGAGAGCCGCATGGACTCATTGAGCAGCACCTCGAAGTCCAGCCAGTCATCGCCGAACTCGGGCACGAACACGTTCTCGACGATGTCGGCCAGGTGGTGCTCCTCCAGCAGCGCCGGGGTGATGCGCGTGCGGGCCTCGGGCCATCCCTTCCAGCCCATCACGTTGTGAATCCAATAGTCGAAGATGGTCACCGCGTACTGCAGCGCCGCCGGCGAGCTCCACATCCCGGCGGGCCAGGTCTTCCGCCCCGTCCGCACCCGGTTGTAGAGGGCGATGACCTGCTCATCGTCCATGTATTCCTGTTCCATGGTCTTGGGCCATTGTAGGAACCGAGCCGGAGCGCCTTCGGGCCCATGTTCGCCCTCCCGCCGCTCGGGGAGGAATAGCCGGCTGTGGAGCGCAAGTAGTATGCACACGTGGCACAGATGGCTTTCACGCCCGACCAGGTCCAACGCTACGCACGTCACCTCATCCTTCCCGAGGTGGGCGGCGCCGGTCAGCGTAAGCTCCTGGGCAGTAGCGTGTTGCTGCTCGGCGCAGGAGGGTTGGGCTCGCCTGCGGCGATGTACCTGGCGGCGGCTGGCGTGGGCAGGATCGGCATCCTCGACTTCGACAACGTCGATGCCAGCAACCTCCAGCGCCAGATCTTGCACGGCACCGACGACCTGGGGCGGCCCAAGGTGGACTCGGCCGAGGGCACCATTCGCTCCTTGAACCCCGACGTCGAGGTCATCAAGCACCGAGTCCACCTGAACTCGGAGAACGCCCTCGACATCTTTCGCCCCTACGACGTGATCGTGGATGGGACCGACAACTTCCCGACCCGCTACCTGAGCAACGACGCCGCCTACTTCACCGGGAAGCCCTTGGTCTACGGCGCTATCTATCGCTTCGAGGGGCAGCTCACGGTGTTCGAGCCCGCCAAGGGGACGGGCTGCTACCGTTGCCTCTTCCCGACCCCGCCGCCTCCGGGGGCCGTGCCCAGCTGCGCCGAGGCTGGCGTGTTTGGCGTCCTCCCTGGCATCATCGGCTCGCTCATGGCCTTCGAGACGATCAAGCTTCTCTTGGGCATCGGGGCGCCGCTGATCGGCCGGCTGCTCATCTTCGAGGGCCTGGACCTGAGCTTCCGCAGCCTGAGCCTGCGCCGCAACCCCGCCTGCCCGCTCTGCGGTGATCATCCGACCGTGACCGGCCTGATCGACTACGAGCAGTTCTGCGGGGTTCCGGCGACCGAGTCCTCTCAAACGCCGGCGGTGATCGCCGGGCAGTAGGCCCTGGCGCCCGAAGGGGATCGGGAGATCGGCTAGGCTGGGGGCAAGCCGTGATCATCACCGTTGACCACCACGACCCGGGGCGACTGGAGCAGGCGCGCGAGCTGGTCCGTGGGCTGGGGTCGGTGCTGGTCGCCTTCTCGGGTGGCGTCGATTCCAGCCTCCTTCTCCGGCTGGCCCTGGACGAGTTGGGCCATGAGCGGGTCGTGGCTGCTCTCGCCATCTCGCCTGCCTACCCCGAGGCCGAGCTGCAGGAGGCGCGTGACCTGGCCCGCTCCCTGGGGGCACGGCTGGTTGAGGTCGAGACCCATGAGGTCGAGCTCGAAAGCTACCGGCGCAACCTCCCCGACCGTTGCTTCCACTGCAAGGAGGAGCTCTTCGGCACCCTGGAGCCGATCCGGCAGCGGTTGGGGCTCGCCCACTTGGCCTACGGAGCCACGGCCGATGATGCCCACGATCATCGCCCGGGCCATGGCTCCGCGGTTCGGCGGGGCGTCCGCTTCCCGCTCCTGGAGGCGGGGATGAGCAAGACCGAGATCAGGGCGGCGGCCCGCCGGCTGGGGCTGCCCAACTGGAGCAAGCCCTCCTTCGCCTGTCTCTCCTCCCGGGTTCCGTACGGCACCGAGGTCACCCCTGAGATCCTCCGCCGGATCGAGGCGGCGGAGGCCGCGGTCAAGGCGTTGGGCATCCGGCAGGTTCGTGTACGCCATCACGGTGAGGTGGCCAGGATCGAGGTCGAGCCAGCGGACATGGGGCGTCTGCTTGAGGCACGGCGCCAGGTGACCGAGGCCCTCCGGCGGGCCGGCTACACGTTCGTAGCCCTCGACCTGGACGGCTACGCGACGGGGAGGATGAACATGACCTGGAGGCGGTCGGTGGCCTCTGAAGCGGGCCAGGAGGGGGCTGCTGGGCCGGGGTGACGGTGCGAGGCCGTCGTCGGCGCGGGCCGCGTGGGTGAGAGGATCAGCGCGATGGCCAGCGTGGAATGGGACGAGGCCGCGGGTGGGGTGCGGCTCATCGATCAGACCCGTCTGCCGGGCGAGGAGCGATATGTGCTCTGCCGCACCAGCGTCGAGGTGGTGCGAGCGATCCGGGAGATGGTGGTGCGCGGCGCCCCGGCGATCGGGGCGGCGGCGGCCTACGGGGTAGCGCTGGCGGCGCGTGAGGGCCGCCTCGCCGAGGGGGCCGCCGCCATCCGAGCCACCCGTCCCACGGCCCGCGATCTCTTCTGGGCCGTGGAGCGGGTGGAGCGAGCCCCGGATCCCCTGGCCGAGGCTCACCGGGTGGCCCGGGAGAGCGTGGAGGCCTGTCGATCGATTGGACGTCACGGGGCGGCGCTGCTGCCCACCGGCGCGCGTGTGGTCACGATCTGCAACACGGGTGCCCTTGCCACCGTGGACTACGGCACCGCTCTGGGCGTGATCAGGGTGGCCCATGAGATGGGGAAGGAGCCCTTCGTCTACGTGATGGAGACGCGACCTCGGGCCCAGGGGGCGCGGCTCACCACCTGGGAGCTGCAGCGGCTGGGCATCCCCCACCGGCTGATCGTCGACTCGGCGGTCGGGCTGCTGCTCCAGCGGGGCATGGTCGACGTCGCGATCAGCGGCGCCGACCGCGTGTGCGCGAACGGGGACGTGGTGAACAAGGTCGGCACCTACCCTCTGGCGGTGCTGTGCCGAGAGCACGGCGTGCCCTTCTACGTGGCCGCTCCCGAGAGCACCTTCGACCGGCGCACGCCCGACGGCGCCAGCGTGACCATCGAGGAGCGAGCGCCGGAGGAGGTGACGGGCTTCGCTCCCCCGGGCACGCCGGCCTGGAACCCTGCCTTCGACGTGACCCCCGCCGCCCTGGTCCGCGCCCTGATCACCGAGCACGGGGTGGTCAAGGCCGTACGATCCGACCCCGTCCCCGCTGGCGATCGGGCCGTTGAGGCGGTGAGGTCACGATCGGACGCCGTCGGGGGCCCGCCGTCCGGCCCCGAGCCAGGCCTGGGCCACGAGCCGGGCGAGGATCGCGAGCCCGAAAGGTAGGCCGGCGCTGGAGGCGAGGCGTTCG
This sequence comes from Candidatus Dormiibacterota bacterium, assembly GCA_035294145.1. Classification (GTDB taxonomy): domain Bacteria; phylum Chloroflexota; class Dormibacteria; order Dormibacterales; family Dormibacteraceae; genus CADDZO01. Next base: position 13,808 of record DATGLL010000070.1, read on the forward strand.
AACACCCCGGCCGGGGCGTGGCCGTAGGTCGCGCCGAAGGCGGTGATGAAGGCGATGGGGAGGATCGCGAAGAGCACCGTGGGCCACACCCAGCCCCGCCACGGCGGCTCCATGGCGAAGCGCCGGGCGAGGAGGAGGGAGGACAGCAGCGAGACGAAGCCGACGTAGGAGAGGACGACGTGGATCTCGCCGTGCAGGCTGGGGGTGGCGGGGGCGGGCACGTCTGGCGGGTAGCCACCGGTGGGATCCTGGGCGAAGAATCCGAGGAGGATCAGGGCCGCGCCCTCGACGCTCCGAAGGACCGGGTAGGTGACCGTCCCGAACCCCGGCCTCAGGGCTCGATGCCACCCGATTGCCGAGCAGCCGATGGTGGTCGCCCCGAAGAGGACGAAGTTCGCACGCTGCACCCATCCCCCGGGCCCCAGGCTGAGCGAGCTGATGGGCTGCACCCAGACGTCGTAGCCCGGCTGGGTGGCGCCCTCGATGAGGTACACGGCGGTGAAGAGCAACGTCCCGAGCCCGCCGCCCACCAGCAACAGCAGTGTCAGGAGGTCGAGCGAGGCCCCGTCCAGCCTCGAGGACGTGGCGGTTCCAGCTCCGGGAGAGGAGACGTCCATGGCTCACTCCAGGTGGGTTTGACCGTAAACTTACATGCGTAAGCTTAAGTATGATAGCCGGAGGCTGTCAAGGTCGCTCCCGAGCACGTCTGTGGCCAGGTGACGGTGCAGGTCAGGAGGCGGCGCAACCCGCGAGGGCAGGGTCAGCGCCTCCGCGACGAGATCATCGAGGCGGCCAGCGACCTGCTGGCCGAGACCGGCGACGTGAGGCGCCTGTCGCTACGTGCCGTCGCGCGCCGGGTCGGCATCGCCGCGCCCTCCGTGTACCCCCATTTCCGCGACCTGGAGGAGCTCGCGGTGGCGGTCACCGACCGCCTCTTCCCCGAGCTGGAGGCGGCGATCGGCGCCGCCGCGCGAGGGGTGAGGGACCCGGTCGGCGCGCTCCTGGCCGGCTGCCGAGCCTACTGTCGGTACGCCCTGGAGCACCCAGGCCACTACCGGGTCCTGTTCGACGCCGACCTGGGCAGGCGAACCCAGACCGAGGCCGGGCGGCGGGTCTTCCAGCGGCTCACCGACGCGGTTCGGGCGTGCCTCGCCACGGAGGCGGGCGCGGGAGCGGAGGGGGGAGGAGACACGGCCGCCTTCGTGGCCGGCCTGGTCTGGTCGGCGCTGCACGGGCTGGTCATGTTGCGGATCAGCCGAGCCGGCTTCCCCTGGCCACCGCTCGACCGGATGGTGGACGAGACGGTTCGGCGGCTGGTCGGCGTCGAGGCGGGGACGACCCGATCGGCGCGGCGGCCCTGAGCGCCTCGGGGACGGTGGTGTACCCTCGGACGGCGTTGGTGAGAGGAGCGATGGCATGGGCCGTGGAGGGCGGGAGCGATGAGCGCGAGGGCTGAGGTGGGCGTCTTCGGGGGGTCCGGCTTCTACCGGTTCCTCGACGAGGTCGAGCTGATCTCTGTGGACACCCCCTACGGTCCACCCAGTGACCGCATCGCCCTGGGCGAGGTGGGGAAGGTACGGGTTGCGTTCCTCCCCCGGCACGGCGCCGGGCACCAGCTCCCGCCGGGGGCCATCAACTACCGGGCCAACCTCTGGGCGTTCAAGGAGCTGGGTGTCTCCCGGGTGCTCGCCCCGGCGGCGGCGGGCAGCCTCCAGCCGCATGTGCGGCCAGGGGACTTCGTGGTCTGCGACCAGTTCGTGGACCGCACCTGGGGGCGCGCCGACAGCTTCTTCGCCGAGGGCCCGCGAGTGGCTCACGTCAGCGCCGCCGACCCCTACTGCCCCGTCCTCAGGGAGTTGACCATCGCCACCGGTCGTGAGCTGGGGGTGACGGTCCACGAGCGGGGCACGGTGGTGGTGATCCCGGGGCCGCGCTTCTCGACCCGGGCCGAGAGCCGCTGGTTCTCGGCCATGGGATGGGAGGTGGTCAACATGACCCAGTACCCAGAGGTGGTGCTCGCCCGCGAGCTTGAGATGTGCTACGTCAACATCTCGCTGATCACCGACTACGACGTCGGGCTGGAGGGCCGCCCCGACATCCAACCGGTATCGGTGTCCGAGGTGGAGAGGGTGCTCGCCAGCAACACTGAGCGGGTGCAGCGGCTGATCCTCGCCCTGATCCCCCGACTCCCGGCCGAGCGCACCTGCCCCTGCGCCACGGCCATGCACGGGGCCTTCATCGGCGCGTAGGGGACGGGGCTGGCGAAGGATAATCTTCTGAGCCTTGCGCCAGCCCATCCTGTACGCCGAGATCCAGTGGCGCCGTCAGCGCCTGTGGCCGTTCATGTTCATGCTGCTCGGCCTGGTGATGGCGGGGGTGTACACCTACAGCAACCACCTGCGCTTCGACCTGGCCCAGTCGGGGGTGTTCCTGCTCTACATCCCCTTCGGGTTGCTGATCCTTGGCTTCTTGCTCTACTACCGTCACCGTCACTACGTGGAGGTCACCGAGCAGGGGGTGAAGATCTCCGGCATCCTCTCCAGCACCGTCATCCCCTATGAGCTGATCCGGGCCGTGCGCGTCCAGCCCCTGGATCGGCACTTCCAGGAGGATCGCAAGCGCCTGGCCCGGCCGATCAACCGGGAGCTGTTGCCGCGGCCGGCGCTCTTCCTGCGCCTCAAGGGCGGGGAGGAGCAGGTGGGGCCGATCCGACGCAAGCTCGGCCGCCAGCTGGCCTCGCCGGACGCGGTCGCCGTCCCGGTCCCTGACCCGGATGCTCTCTCTTGGGAGATCAGCTCCCGGCTGCCGGAGCGGGCAGGGGTCAACCTCGGCGGGCAGCGACGGCGTCGGCGAGGACGCTGAGCGTGGGGCCGGCCGGGGTGGGACAGAGATGAGGTCCCAGGTGGTGGAGCGGCCGCCTGAGGCCGAGAGGGAGGTATCGATCCCGGAGCCTGGCGAGGGCCGGGGTCGCGGCTCCCGGCTCCTGCGCCGGCTGCGCCTGGAGCGCGCCGATGTCACGATCATGGGCTTGCTGCTCGTGGTGGCGTTCGTGCTGCGCTACTTCAGCCCGATCATGCCCGACATCTTCACGGGCAAGCTGTGGCCGCCGCTCAGCAACTGCGTGCACTCGACGCCGGTGGATCCGGCTGGCCACCCGGGCACGCTGTGTGGGCTTGCCTACCCTTACCAGCGCAGCTACGCCGCGCCCGGTCAGGCCCCCTCACCGCCCAACGGGCAGGTGTTCGATGAGATCTACTTCGCCGTCTTCGCCCACGACGACCTGACCGGGGTTGCCTACTTTGACCCCGAGCCGCCGCTGGCCAAGGAGCTGATCGCAGCCGGGGAGTGGCTGGATGGCTGGTGGCGGGCGACCTTCCAAGGAGCCCATGGGAGCTATGCCGACCTGGGCTTCACCACCACCGGCTGGCGTCTCATGGTCTGCCTCTTCGGCACGCTCTGCGTGCCCCTGATGTACCTGCTGGCGTACCTGCTGTGGCGGAACCGCTGGTTCGCCCTCGCCGCCGCCACCATGGCCTGCTTTGACGGCCTCTTCTTCGTCGAGTCCCGGATCGCGGTCATCGACATCTTCCCGATCTTCTTCATCCTGCTGGCCTACGTGTGCTTCCTGGTCCACCTGGACAGCCGTGACCAGAGGGACTCGCTCGTGACGCTGCTGCTGACGGGCACGGTGCTCGGGCTGGGCATCTCGGCCAAGTGGATCGCCCTCGCCGCCTGGGCCAGCATCCTGATGTTCCTGATCGTGCGGCCGTTGGTGCGTCACGTGGGGGTGACGGTGGGGCGGGGGGAGCGGGCTTGGACCTGGGGGCTGGCAGGCCCCGGCCTCCCCGGGGGGGCGCAGGCGAGCTGGTACGTCCCGGTGATGCTGGTGTCGATGGTGGTCCTCCCCGTGCTGATCTACCTGGCCAGCTGGTTCCCGTTCTTCCTCCGCGGGCAGTTCCACAACCTGCACGACCTGCTGGTCTACAACTGGCAGGCCTACGAGTACCAGGCCACCCTCACCGCCACCCATCCCTATGGCTCGGCCTGGTACACCTGGCCCTTCCTCTACCGGCCGGTGGCGTACTACTACCAGTACCAGGGCCTGGGCATCGACGGGGTGACCGGCCGTCCGCTGGTGGCGGGCATCGTCAACCTGGGCAACCCCATCATCTGGTGGGCATCCCTTCCCGCCCTCCTCGCCTTGCCTTACTTCGTGCTCCGACATCGGAGCTTCCCGGCGACCGTCATCCTGGTCGGCTACATCACCCAGTACCTCCCCTGGTCCCGGGTGACCAGGGTGCTCTTCCTGTACCACTACTTCGGCCCCTTGATCTTCGCCATCCTGGCCTTGGCCTTCCTGCTGACCCGCATGCAGCAGGCGGGGCCGGTGCGTCTGGACCTCTTCGGCCGTCGCCACGTGGTCTCGACGGGGTGGCTGTTGCCGGCCTTCCTCGCCGTGGTCGTGCTCTCCTTCGCCTACTTCTACCCGGTCTGGACTGGCCTGCCCATCTCTGACCAGGCGTACCTGAGCGGCTTCCCCTTGGGCAAGATGTGGCTGCGGACCTGGATCTGAGCCGAGGCCGCGCCTGGTCCCTGCCCCTCATCCTGGGCGTGGTCGCCGCCGCTGGGCTGGCGACGCTCGTCGCCTCGGCAGGTGGGGCGACAGCCGTGTTGGTGGGCTGCCCGATCGCCGGCGCGGGGCTGACCTACCTCTCCGGCCTGCCCCTCCGCATCGAGGAACGCCTGGCCTATGGCACCGTGATCGGAGCCGCGGTGATGTCGACGATCGATCTCCTGCTGGCCTTGGCTGCCGGTCTGGAGGCGGCCACGGTGCTGGCCGGGCTGGGGCTCGCCGTAGCCCTCTCCGGGGCCGGGTGGTGGCATGGCCGTCGTCTCCTGGGCGAGGAGCTGGCCGACGCCATCGGCCGCTGGCGCCGGGGCGAGCCCTGGCCGCTCTGGCTGCTACTGCTCATCGCCTGGCCGTTCACGTTGCTGGTGCTCGCCGAGTCCTACCGGCTCACGGACCAGGGCCTCATCGCCGGCAATCCCGGGGTGTACGCGGACTGGGCGGCGCACCTGACCTTTGCTGGCGCCTTCGCCTACGGCCGCGACTTCCCGCCGCAGTTCCCTATCGACCCGGGCCACCCCATGACCTACCCCTTCCTGGTCGACCTTTTGGCGGCGGCGTTGGTGCCTCTGGGCACATCGCTTCCCTCCTCGTTGGTCCTGACCAGCGGCCTGCTGGGGCTGGCCCTACCCGCGGTGCTCTACCTGGCGGGCGTGCGGCTCATCGCCAGCCGGGCCGGGGCTGCCCTGGCCGTGCTGGTGGTGAGCCTGAGCGGGGGCCTGGGGTTCATACGCTTCTTCCAGGACCTCGCCAGCTCCGGGCTGTCGGTGCTCCAGCACCTGCCCCGGCTCTACACCCAAGACCCAGCCTTCAACCTGCAGTGGCTGAACCCGGTGCTGGCCTGGATGATCCCCCAGCGCTCGACGCTGCTCGGGTTCAGCCTCGCGCCGCTGGTCATGGCCATGCTCTGGGCGGCGCTGCGGCGGGAGCGGGCGCGGGGCGCCCGAGCCTGGACCCCGTTCGTCTTCACCGGGGTGGTGACCGGGCTGACGCCGCTCTGCCATCTCCACGCCTACGGCACCATCGTCGCCCTGTCCGGCTTCTGGGCTGTCCTCTCTAGGCGTCGTGAGTGGATCGCGTTCTTCGTCCCGGCCCTGGCCCTCGGGCTAGGGCCGACGCTCTGGATGCTGAGCGGCGGGGCGGCCGGCATCCGGGTCCAGCTCTGGTGGATGGCCGACACCGCCGGCCATCACGACGGTCCGATCTGGTTCTGGGTGAAGAACACCGGACCCCTGGTGCCGGCCATGGCGGTGGGGACGTTCTGGCCGGGAACGGCGCTGGGGGAGATCCGCCGGTACCTGGCCCCGATCTGGCTCTGGTTTCTGGTCCCCAACTTCCTCGTCTTCCAGCCCTGGGATTGGGACAACACCAAGTTCTTCGCCTACTGGTTGCTCTTCGGCTCGCTGTTCGTTGGGGCTTTGCTGGCGCGGCTCTTCCGGCAGGGGGCATGGGCCCGGGGCCTGGCCGTCCTGCTCTCGGTGACGATGATGCTCGCGGGCGGTCTCGACCTGGCCCGGACCCTCGAGCCGAGCGTGAGCTCCTCGATCTTCACCGATGCCGGCGGCGTGCGCGCCGCCGCCTGGGTCCGCACCCACACGCCCGCCCACGCGATCTTCCTGGTTGCCCCCGACCACAACCAGCCGATCCCGACGCTGGCTGGTCGCCGGGTGGTGGTGGGCTACGGAGGCTGGCTTTGGACCTACGGCCTGGACGACTGGGCTCGTCGGACGGCGGATGCCGAGCGGATGCTGCGCGGTGCGCCGGCCGCCTCGGCGCTGGCCCATCGCTACGGCGTCGACTATGTGGTGATCGGCCCTCAGGAGCTGCAGCGATTCGGCGCCGATCCCGGCTACTGGGCACGGCATGGGGTCCAGGTGTACGACCATGACGGCTACCGCATCTACCGCGTCCGTTGAGACGGGCACGGCCCTGGCCGGCGAGCGGTCGATGGCCTGGGCCCCATGGGAGCGGGCGACGCTGGTCGCCGTGGTGCTCGTGGCCCTCGCGCTGCGGCTGCACGGTCTGGCCCAGGCGCCGCGCCTGACCGATAACGCTGATGAGCTGTACTTCGCCTGGTACGGCCTGAACCTCATCCTGCACGGCGACGCCTACACCTGGTCCTACCTCCCCGGCTATCCCTCTACCACCATCCTGCACGCCTACGGGACGAGCTTCCCCTTGGTCCACCACTCCATGGACCATCCTCCGCTCTTCGGGTTGATCATCGGTGGCTGGTGCTGGCTGACCGGGGCCAGGGGCATGCTCCAGGTGACCGCGGTCCAGGTCCGTACCCTCCCGGTGGCGTTCGGCACCCTGAGCGTGCTGCTGGTGTACCTGCTGGGCCGACGGCTCCTGGGGCCGGGCCCCGCCCTCTTCGGCGCCGCCCTCCTGGCCACCGCCCCCGGGGCGGTGCTGGTCAGCCGTCAGGCGGAGCCGGAGTCGCTCCAGGCCGTGCTCCTCCTGGCCGCCCTCTTGCTCACCGTGCGGGCGATCGATGGCAGGGCGGGACCGTGGTCGTCGGCTGGGCTGCTGGTCTGCTGCCTGGCCGCTCCGCTCCTCAAGGTGCCGGGGATCGCGGTGGCCGGGATCTGCGCCCCGATCCTCGCCGCCGGGCGGCGCTGGCGGTTGGCGGGGGCGACGCTGGGAGCGGCGGCGGCCGGGCTGTTGCTCTTCGCCCTCTATGGGTGGTTGGTGGACTGGTCCCTGTTCCTGCGCATCTGGAGCGATCAGGCTGCCACCCGGAGCGGTATGCTCTCTGGCTTCGACTTCATCGCCGCGGCGGCGGGCATCAATCGCTCCCTCCACGATGGTTGGTGGTTGTTGGGGTGGATCGGGCTGGGGGTCCTCGCCGCCCAGGGTGAGCCGCGTCGGGAGCTGTTCTTGGTCTGGCCGGCGGTCGCGTACGCGGCCGCCATGCTGGTGCTGGCCGCCGAGGTCAGGGTCGAGCAGTACGCCTGGTATCGGCTGATCGTGTATCCCAGCGTCGAGCTCGGGGCCGGCTGGCTTGCCTGGGAGGCCGTCCGCCGTGCCTCCCTGCCCCTGCTCACCCTGCTCTTGGTGCTGGGCGGGGCGGCAGCCACGAACTGGTGGCTGGGGGGAGGCGGCGCCACCTGGGTCCCCAACCCCTTCCTCCTGGTCGCGCTGATGGCGGCGGTGCTGGTTCCCGCCGCCCTCCTCGCACGCCCATCCGGCTGGGGAGGGGGGGCCGAGCGCGGGGCGGGCTGGGCGGTCAGGCTGGCCCACGATAGCTCCCTGCTGCGCCGCTGGGCCCTGGGCGCTGGCGTGGCCGCCGTCGGCTTCATGCTGATCGGGAACGTGGTCGAGAGCCTCTTGCTGCCCGTGATCTTCACCCACATGTGAGGGCAACCCGGCGCCGCAGGATTGGGCGGGATGGACGTCGGGATGCCTGTGGGTCACCTGGGGCGCTTCGCCCTCGAGTCGAGCAACTCAGCCGGGTTTTCGTCCGTACGCGACGGCCATGAGCGCGACCGTTCGGTGCGCCTCGAACTCCTGAGTGGAGCGACGGATGAGATCGGAGGCATCTTCCGGAGCGAGCATGGACTTTGCCTGCAGGACCTCGCAGATCCGCGTGAAGGCAGCCCGGAGGTCGCTGCCCATGAAGGATCCGACCTTGCCGCCCCACTCGCCGACCGGGAGCTCGAACTCGTGGCGGGTCACGTGCTCCAGGCCCGCCTCCCGCAGGTAGCGGTCGAGGGAGCCGAAGACGGTGTCGGCGGTGTCCAGGCCGAGCGAGGCCGCGGCCCCCAAGGCCATCCGCTGCAGGCGCTCGGTCGCCGGGCCGACGCGTCGAGCTCCCATCGCTGGCTCACCGAGCTCGACCCAGCCGCCGGGGCGGGCGACCCGGGCCAGCTCCGCCACCACCCGGGGCCACTCGCCCAGGGGGATGCCGGAGATCATCAGACGCTGGTGGACGAGGTCGAAGCAGTCGTCTCGGAAGGGCAGCCCCTGGAGCAGGTTGCCCCGCACGTGCCGGTACCC
>DATGLL010000071.1:0-3727 GCA_035294145.1 Candidatus Dormiibacterota bacterium
CACCAAGATCAGGTGACCAACTCGCCGGGCCGGGACGGGGAGCTTGCCCGACTGGAACCAGCGGGAGGCGGTCACGGGGTGGATGCCTTGCTCGCGCGCCCACTGCTTCAAGTTCATGGAAGTGGATTGTAGTGTATGGGCGCGTCAGCTGTTGTCAACCCCACCGGTCGACGCGGTGAGCATCGGGACCGATCGGCCACCTCCCCCTCCACCGAGCACGGTGAGGGGGATATGCTGGACTTTTCGGAATGATCGTTCCTTATATTCGAACACCCCTCCGTGCAGGCCCCGAAGGAGGCGTTGGCGAATGCATGAGCAGCTGAGCGGGTCGTTGAGCTACCTTCGCCGTCCCTTCACCAGCAACGTGCGGGCCGGCGACCAGGTCCTGGTGGTGACGGACACACGGCACGATCCCCGCGTCTGGCAGGCGGTCCTCAGCATCCTGGCCGACCTCGGGGCCGAGCCCACGGTCGCCATCTTCGAGCCACGGCCGGCCGACTACTACGATCCCCCCCGAACCGTCCGTGAGGCGATGCTCAGGGCGGACCTGGTGGTGCTGCTGGCCAGCACCGGCATGCTCCACAGCCCGGCCTCCATGGCCTGCATGGAGGCCGGCATCCCCACCATCTGCATGGACGGGGGGATGACCCTCGAGATGTTCCAGGCCGGGGCCGCCACCGCCGACTACGTCGAGATCGCGAGGCTGCGGCACGTGGTCGGCGAGCGCGTGTTCGGAGCGGGGGCCAAACGCGCCCGCGTGACCTCCAGGCTGGGCACCGACCTCACCTACTCGGTCGAGGGCCGCATCTACGTCCCTCCTCCTCCCCCGCCCGGATACGACCCCTTCAAGGTCTGGCGGCGGTCGAGCGAAGGCCGGCCCAGCCCCCTCTACACGTGCCTCTTCCCGAGCGGGGAGTTCAACGTCCCCCCCGTCGAGGGAACGGCCCAGGGGCGCTTGGTCATCGACCTCACCATGCACCACCTGAACCGCCTGTCCAGCCCCATCGAGCTCACCATCCGCGAGGGGCGAATCGTCGACATCTCGGGCGGCGCCGACGCCTGGGAGCTCCGCAGGTACCTGGAGGAGTTCGGCGACGACAACGCCTACTGCTGCCCCACCGAGGCCTCGGTGGGCGTCAACCCGGCCGCCCGGGTGACGGGGGTCCAACGGGAGGACAAGAACATCCTCGGCTCCATGCACTTCGGCCTCGGCACCAACATCGACGTCGGCGGGAGCATCCGGAGCTCCATCCACATGGACGGCGTCGTGCTCGAGCCGACGCTCGAGGTGGACGGCGAGGTCCGCATCCGCGACGGTCGCTTCGTGGTCCCGCTCGACTGATCGGCACGGCCCCCGCGATCTCGGATCGCCGAGGGGAGCGACCGTCGCCCACCGTTGCCGCTGAGTAAGCGATCGTCCCATGCGGCACCCCTCACGGGGTTGCCCTCGCGGGCTTCGCGCCTCCCCGCCGCGTGCCCGGGAGGCCCGGGTCTCACCGGGGACCCCACGAGGCCGGCCTGGGGACCCCATCGGAGCGTGCTCCGATGAGGAACCCTCGTGGGGCACCCCTCCGGGCCATCGTGCGGGAGCGCCGCCATCGCCCGGGCCGCTCGATGGGCGGCTGATCGCCGACCATAGCACCGGGCGCCGAGGCCGCTCAGGAGCTCGCTTACGTCTCGGACCAGGTCCTCGTCGACCTCGGCGGGATCGATCCCCACCAGCCCCCCTCCCTGGGCGGCGAGCGCAGCTTCCACCTCCTCGGCCCCGAACCGCGCCAAGCGGCCCCGAGGCTCGACCACGATCGTGGTCACGGTCGGGTCACGCAGCAAGGCCGGGAACCTCGGACGCGTTCCGTTCAGGGCCGAGCCGACCTCGGTCAGAAGGCGCCCGACGGCGAGCCCCTCCTGGGCCGCCCAAGCGGCACCACCCACCACCTGCCGGTCCAGATCGGAGCGTCGATCGGCAGCGGACACGCGAGCGGGCGGTCACGGGAGGGATGCCTTGCTCGCGCGCCCGTGGCCATCCCCCCGGGGCACCCCTCGTGCCCACGCCCGCCCTCCCTCGAACGAGCCCCTCCCCGCCCGGCCCAGACGCTTGACGCGACCCGCCCGGCGACGCATAATCGATACATAAATGCTGAACAACTGTTCTTTAATATGGAACAATCACCGTCCCGTTGACGGGTGGCCGCGGCGGCGGTGGACGCCACCCGCGGTGAGGTCCTCGCTGGTCCCGACCATCACCTCCATCCCCTCTGAGGAGCCCAGGCAGACATGAGAGAGAGCCCCAACCATGGGTTGATCACCGGCACCCTCGAGTACCTCCGCCGGCCACTCGCAGCCAACATCCGGGCTGGCTCCAGGGTCCTCGTGCTCACCGACACCGCCCACGACCCGCGCGTCTGGCAAGCGGTCATGACCATCCTCGCCGACCTCGGGGCGGATGCCACCCTGGCCCTCTTCGAGCCCCGTCCGGCCGATTACTTCGACCCCCCGGCCGCCGTCTGCGAGGCCATGAAGCAGGTTGACTTCAACATCCTCCTGGCCTCGACCGGCATGCTCCACTCCCGGGCCAACTTCGAGGCCATGGCCGCCGGCGTCCCCGCCATCTGCATGGACGGGGGGATGACCCTGGAGATGTTCCAGTCCGGCGCCGTCACCGAGGACGTCGCCGAGATGTCCAACATCCGCCACTACGTGGCCAAGAACGTCTTCGGCGAGCACGCGCGCATCTGCCGGGTCACCTCCCGCTACGGCACCGACCTGACCTACGAGGTCACCGGCCGCATCTTCGTCCCCCCGCTCAAGGGCCCGGACTTCGACCACTACCGCGTCATCGACGAGGCCAAGGTCGAGGGGAGAAAGGGCGCCGGGCTGCTCTACTACCTCTTCCCGACCGGCGAGTTCAACGTGCCCCCCATCGAGGGCAGCGCCAACGGCAAGCTGGTCATCGACCTCACCATGCACCACCTGGGCCGCCTGCGCGAGCCCATCGAGCTGACGATCGAGGACGGACGCATCACCAAGATCGAGGGCGGGACCGAGGCCTGGACCCTGCGCCGCTACCTCGCCACCTACGGGGACGAGAACGCCTACCTGTGCCCGGCCGAGGCCTCGGTGGGGATCAACCGACGCGCGCTCATCCGCGGCGTCCAGCGCGAGGACAAGAACATCTTCGGCTGCATGCACTTCGGCTTGGGGACCAACATCGACGTCGGGGGCACGATCCGGAGCTCGATCCACATGGACGGGGTCGTCCTCCAGCCGACCCTCTACGTCGACGGCGAGCTGCGCATCAAGGACGGCGAGTTCCAGGTGCCCGTCGGCCCCTAGCCCGGCCCCGGGCCCCGATCGGCGGGGCCGACGGGCGCGCCCTCCGGGGTCGGCAGCACGGCCGAGGCCCGGAGCCGGCCACCAGCCGATCGGGGCAAGCCTGAGGGCCCTCACGGACCAGGGGCCGGGGGTCCATCCTGGGCGTGGCCATCGTGCCTTCCTCGTTGGGGTCGGGCTTAAGGGATGAGCCGGTGGCCGTCGCGGTCCCAGCGAGCTGGCCCACCCTTCGCTCGTCCCCCACGTCCGCGGACGCCAACCGTTGCCGCCGAGTACGCAATAGCACTCACGCGGCACCCCTCACGGGGTTGCCCTTGCGGGCTTCGCGCTTCCCCGCCGCGTGCCCGAGAAGCCCGGGTCTTACCGCGGCTCTGCGCTTCACGAAGGCTCCAACTGA
>DATGLL010000072.1:0-4815 GCA_035294145.1 Candidatus Dormiibacterota bacterium
GGCTCAGTTGGAGCCTTCGTGAAGCGCAGAGCCGCGGTAAGACCCGGGCTTCTCGGGCACGCGGCAAGGAAGCGCGAAGCCCGCAAGGGCAACCCCGTGAGGGGTGCCGTATGAGACTATCGCTTACTCAGCGGCAACGGCGCTCGCTGCCCGATCCCTCCCGTAGCCATCGGGCCCCTGGCCTGGACGTGATCCCGGGCGAGGTGGTTGCCAGCTGTCGGCCGGTACCATGCCACAGCGCCGGCGACGGCCTCGGATCCTCCAGCGAGGTTCTCCGGGCTTGAGCATCCCTACGGTCGTGCCCTGGCATGGGCGGGCGCGAGTGGCGCGCTCAGTGGTGGCGTAGGTCGAGCCGTCGCAGGACGCGGGAGCGTCGCGCGTACCGCTCGCGAGTGCGGGCGATCTCGGCCTCGGCCACCTCGTGGCCGTGCCAGCCATGGACCTCGGTGTGCTTGCCCTCCTCAAGGTCCTTGTAGACATCGAAGAAGTGGCGGATCTCGTTCAGCAAGACATCACCGACCTGGCTGACGTCCGTCCTTGCGTCCCAGGCGGGGACGGCAAGGATCTTCACGTCGTCGCCCTTCTCATCTTGCATGGCGAAAAGCCCGATGGGACGGCAACGGATCCGACAGCCGGGGAAGGTGGCCTCATCGACCAGGACCATGGCATCCAGGGGATCGCCGTCGTCGGCCAGGGTCTCCTCGACGAACCCGTACTCAGCAGGGTAGCGCAGGGCGCTGGAGAGGAAGCGGTCCAGGCGGATCACCCCTGTTTTCGGGTCGATCTCGTATTTGTTGCGGCTGCCCTTGGGCACCTCGACGACGACCTCGATCTCCATTGCCGGCCACGCTCAGTGTACGGGCTGCAGCCGGGCCTCTCTGCCGGCCAGAACGACCATGCCCGCGGCAGCGACGAACGAGGCGGCCATCAACGCGAAGGTCGGCGTGAAGCCAAGGTGGTCGATGGCGATGCCCAGGACGGTGACCCAGATCGACCCTGCCCCGTACGAGACGGCGAAGAAGATGCCGAAGGCGGCCTGCTGGGGGGCTCCTTGGACGGCGTCGGAGAAGAGCGCCTGGAGGAGCGGCGACTCCGCGTAGGCCAGCACGCCGACCAGGGCTCCGGTCACCAGCAGGAGGGGGAGGAAGTGCCCGACGGCGCCGAACGCCAGGAGGGCCAGGGCCCCGAGGAGGTAGGTGGTCAGGACCACGCGGCGTCGGCCGACCCGGTCGGCGAGGTGGCCGGTGAGGACCGGCCCCACGATGCTCCCGGCCATCACCACGGTGAAGACCAGGCCGACGGTGATCTGGGGCAGGCCCAACCCGCTGCGCAGGTAAGCGGGGACGTAGGCGGTGATCACCCCTAGCCCGCGCCCACCAGCGGCCACCGTGCCTGCGAGCATGATGGCGAGGGTCGAGCGCCGCAGGATCACCTGCCGGAGCTGAGCGCCGCCTGAGTGGGCATGGTGCGAGTGCTCGGGCAGCGCCGGCTCTCGGAGGCGAAGGGCGATCCATAGGCCGCCGAGGGCGATGGGGACCGTGAAGACCAGGAGTGCGGCACGCCAGCCGAACCGGGCGATGACCACCGAGGCGATCAGGGGCACGACCAAGGTGCCGATGTTGCCTCCGGTCGTGTGCCAGCTCAGCACCGTGCCCCGTCGCTCGGGGAAGTGCCGGCTCAGCACCGCGTTCCCGACCGGGTGCTGGGGAGAGGAGACGATGGCGCCAAGGAAACGGCCGACACCGAAGATCGGGAAGCTGGGAGCCAGCCCGCTCGTCGCCAGGGTGATCGCCAGACCCAGCTGTTGGACGGTCAGCACCACCCGGGCCGTGATCCGCTGATAGACGCCGGCCACCCCCTGGAGGAGCCCGCCCACGACGCCGACCGCGCCCAGGAGCACCCCCAGCGCGGTGTAGGAGGCGTGGAACTCGGCCACGGCCAGGGGGTAAGCGAGCGGCAGGACGGCCGCGTAGAGATGCTGGAGGGCGTGGGAGAACGTGATCAGCCCGACCAGCTCGCGACCACGGGCGGGAGCGCCGCGGTCGAGCCTGGGGAGTACCGCCACGTGTAGGAGCGTAGCTCAAACCGGGCGACGGCCGTGACCGAGGCCGAGCAGGGCCGGTTCGCCCCCGGCCAGGCCGAGCGCGATCAGCGCACGGCCGTGACCAGGAAATTCCTGGGGATGCCGGGGACGTCCCTCGGCGGGACCGGCCACGGCCAACGCTCAGCCCCGGCTCCCGCCTCGCCCGGCTGTGCCACGTGGACCTGACGCCAGCCCCGGGACCCCAGGAGTTCCTCCGGCCGATCGTGCCCGAACCTCCAGGGGGTTCCCATGTTCTCAAGGTGTTGCAGATACGGCCGGGTCCACTCGCTGTCCAGAAGCTCCCTTGAGGGGAGATCGGCGCCGAGCCGGCTGCCCGGTGCGGCGAGGTCGCCGATGCGGTCCAGCAGGCGTTCGGCGACCGTCGGCTCCAGGTAGGGGAGGACGCCCTCCAACAGCCAGGCAGAGGGCCGATCCGGTCGCAGGCCGGAGGCGATCAGGGGCTCCCCCCAGGCGTTCTCGACGAGGTCGACGCCGAGCGGGATGCGGCGGCAGCGGGGCCGTGCCGCGACCTCGGCCAGCAAGTCGTCCTTCAGCCGGAGGAGTGCGGGCTGGTCCAGCTCCCAGAGCCACACGCCAGGCGGCCAGGGGAGGCGGAAGGCTCGTGTGTCCATCCCCGCGGCGACGATCACCATCTGCCGGATGCCGTCGTCCGTCGCCTGCCGCAGCCAGTCGTCGAACCATCGCGTCCGGATGGCGAGGTAGGGGCTGTCCTGGGGTTCGGCCTCCAGCAACGCCCGGCCCGCCTCACCGGCGAGCAGCTCGGCCAGCGGGTCCTCGAAGAGCCGATCCTCCCGCTCGGTCTCACGGGCCCGGGCCGCCGCCGTCCAGCAGGCGGTCAAGGCCAAGGGGGCGAGGCCCTCCCCCTCCTGTCGCTCGTGGCGGGCCGGCGAAGGTGACGACGACAAGGACCGGCCTCAGGGGCTCTGCGCGCAGACCCCGGTGGGATGCGAAGCCGGGGCGTAGCGGACCTTCACGTTGGGGGTGATGATTCCGTCACGGCTGGCCTGCATCACCCATACATACCCCGAGCACCCTTCCGCGTCCTGGAAGGTGCGGCTGACCGAGGTCGAGGCCGCGAACGACTGGTAGGGTCCCGTGACGCAGTGCACATCGAACCCGCAGTTGTCGAACTGCGCCCATTGCCGGAAGGTGAAGAAATAGGTCGTGACAGGGACGGTGGACGTGAACTCGATGTCGAGCTCGAAGGTGTCGGGCGCGCTGCCGACGCGCACGCCGCTCGGGCCGATCGTGCAGGGCCCGCCACACGTGTTCCACATGGTCAGGGTGGGGTTCCTGGCCTGGACCTGGAGCTGGGCCACCTCAGATTGGAGCTGGCGCTCCTGGGCCTGGACGGCAGCCAGCTGCTGGGCGAAGCGGCTGGCGCGTTGCGCCTGATCGGTCGCCTCCGCGCGATACCGCAGGTCGTCGACGCCGAGCAGGACGGCGACGAGCGCGAGGAAAGCTGCCGCGATGGCGAGCGCCGTTCGGGCTCGTCGCGGTCGAGGCGCTATGGCCGGAGGTGGGGGCATGGCCGAGGCGTAGAACCCCTCCGGGGTCCGGGGGTCGAACTCCCTCATAGCACCTCAATCTTGCCCCTCCTGAGCGACCCTTGTGCGGCCCCCGGCCTCGGGCAGAGAGGCCCCAAGGGCGCGTGGAAGGTGCCTCGTCGGCCGCGAGGAACGCGCGGCTCGGAGGTGCGCGGCCCCGGAGCGCCGGGGCCGCTCTCGTGGGTGAGGTGGGGGTAACGACAGCTGACGTGTCCACACACTACCATTCACTTCCGTCAACTCGAAGCAGTGGGCCGCGAGCAAGGCATCCCTCCCGTGACCGCCTCCCGCCGCTTCCCGTGGGGCACGCTTCCCGTCCCGGCCCGGCGAGTCGGTCACCTGATCCTGGGGGACGCCCCGGCGTGACCGCCCGCTCGCGTGTCCGCTGCCGATCAACGCTCCGATCTGGACCGGCAAGTGGCGGGTGCTGCCGCTTGGGCGGCCCAGGAGGGGCTCGCCGTCGGGCGCCTTCTGACCGAGGTTGGCTCGGCCCTGAACGGAACGCGTCGGAGGTTCCTGGCGCTGCGGTCGAGCCTCGGGACCGCTTGGCGCGGTTCGGGGCCGAGGAGGTGGAGGCTGCCCTCGCCGCTCAGGGACAGCGGCAGGTGGGGGTCGATCCCTCCGAGGTCGACGAGGACCTGGTCCGAGACGGGAGCGAGCTCCTGAGCCGCCTCGGTGCCCGGCACGACGGCCGGCGTGCCGCCGCCCATCGGGTGGCCTGGGCGATGGCGGCGCTCCCGCACGATGGCCCGGAGGGGTGCCCCACGAGGGTTCCCCATCGGAGCACGCTCCGATGGGGTCCCCAGGCCGGCCTCGTGGGGACCCCGGTGAGACCCGGGCCTCCCGGGCACGCGGCGGGGAGGCGCGAAGCCCGCGAGGGCAACCCCGTGAGGGGTGCCGCATGAGACGATCGCTTACTCAGCGGCAACGGTGAGGGAAGGGGGGCGGCGGCTCCGCTGACCACGCAGAGCCCGCACGTTGCTGAACAGGTCCTGGATGCCACAACCACCGACGTTGATCGGGAGGCAAGCCCTCGGGCGATTAGTACCGCTCAGCTCAACGCCTTGCGACGCTTCCACCTGCGGCCTATCAACCTGGTGGTCTACCAGGGCCCTTACCCGGTTCACCCGGTGGGAGACCTCATCTTGGAGACGGCTTCGCGCT
>DATGLL010000073.1:0-42532 GCA_035294145.1 Candidatus Dormiibacterota bacterium
GTTGCGGGACTTAACCCAACACCTCACGGCACGAGCTGACGACAGCCATGCACCACCTGTGCATCGGTCCCTTGCGGGAGGGCCTGGCTTTCACCAGGCTTTCCGATGCATGTCAAGCCCAGGTAAGGTTCTTCGCGTAGCCTCGAATTAAACCACACGCTCCGCTGCTTGTGCGGGCCCCCGCCTATTCCTTTGAGTTTTAGCCTTGCGGCCGTACTTCCCAGGCGGCGGACTTAATGCGTTAGCTGCGGCACTGACGAGGTCAATCTCGCCAACACCTAGTCCGCAACGTTTAGGGCGTGGACTACCCGGGTATCTAATCCGGTTCGCTCCCCACGCTTTCGCGTCTCAGCGTCAGTTACAGGCCAGGAAGCCGCCTTCGCCACTGGTGTTCCTCCCGATATCTACGCATTTCACCGCTACACCGGGAATTCCGCTTCCCTCTCCTGCACTCTAGCCAGGCCAGTTCGCGGTGCAGTTTCCAGGTTAAGCCCGGAGATTTCACACCACGCTTGACCAGCCGCCTACACGCGCTTTACGCCCAGTAAATCCGGGTAACGCTCGCCCCCTACGTATTACCGCGGCTGCTGGCACGTAGTTAGCCGGGGCTTCCTTGGAGGGTACCGTCCTTGCTCTTCCCCTCCGACAGCGGTTTACATCCCGAAGGACTTCATCCCGCACGCGGCGTCGCTCCGTCAGGCTTTCGCCCATTGCGGAAGATTCCTCACTGCTGCCTCCCGTAGGAGTCGGGGCCGTGTCTCAGTCCCCGTGTGGCTGGTCGTCCTCTCAGACCAGCTACCCGTCATCGCCTTGGTGGGCCGTTACCCCACCAACAAGCTGATAGGCCGCGGGCCCGCCCTCTCGCGCCTTGCGGCTTTTCTCGTCGAAGATGCCTCCGACGATGACATGCGGTATTAGCACCGATTTCTCGGTGTTATCCCCCACGAGAGGAGAGGTTACCCACGTGTTACTCACCCGTTCGCCGCTAGGAGCCCACCTCCCTTGCGGGAAATGGACCCTCGCTCGACTTGCATGTGTAAGGCACGCCGCCAGCGTTAACCCTGAGCCAGGATCAAACTCTCCGTACAAGACAGGAGCCCAAGGCTCTCAGCCCTGAGTCCCGTGGACTCTCAGAGTCTTTCCCACTCTTCAGTTGTCAAGGTGCTGAGCCATCCCACCCCGCTGCTCGCCAGCGGGGGAGAGTATACCTCGCTCGTCGACCCGGCTGCTGGCCCCCTCCGATTCGGGAGGGCGGGGACCCGCGGCCGGCAGCGCGAAGCCATTGTACAGCCGCCCCCAACTAGACGCAAGCTCCGACCGTCGATGCCGTGCCGTTCCCGAGCGGCCGCTTTTTTGTTATATCGCTTATACCACGTCGACGGGGGGTTCAAACCTCCCGCCTGACCTCTCAGCCCCTGCCCCAGGCTGGCCGAGGGGGCCTAGAAGGCCCGACGTCCGCTCAAGGCCTTGGCCAGGGTCAGCTCATCCGCGTACTCGAGGTCCCCCCCAACGGGCAAGCCATGGGCAGGCCGGGTCACCTGAACGCCGAGGGGGGCAAGGGCTCGGCTGATGTAGACCGCCGTCGCCTCCCCCTCAATGTCCGCGTCCGTGGCGATGATGACCTCCTTCACCGCTTCGCTCCTCGCCCGCTCGACGAGTTCAGGCACGTGGATGTCCTCGGGCCCCACGCCGTCGATGGGCGAGATCACCCCCTGGAGCACGTGGTAGAGGCCGTGATACTCGCCCGTGCGCTCGATCGCCAGCAGGTCCAGCGAGGACTCCACCACGCAGATGGTCCCCTGATCCCGATGCCCCGATCGGCAGATCGCGCAGAGCGGACCCTCGGCGATGTTCCAGCACCGCTCGCAATGACCGATGCGTCGCCTCACCTCCAGGATCGCCTGGGCCAGCGCCTCGGCCCGAGCCGGCTCGGCTCGGAGGATGTGGAAGGCCAGCCGCTGCGCGGTCTTGGGACCGACGCCGGGAAGGCGTGAGAGCTCTTGGATCAGCGTCTCCAGGGGAGCTGGCAGCGAGGTCACGACCACGACCTCCTCGTGACCACGCCGGTCTCCTTCCTCCCCGCATCGGGACGACCATCGCCATCGTCGAGCGTTCCCTGGCGCCCATCGGTGGCGCCCCTCCTAGCCTCCACGGCCATGGGCGGCTCAGATCAAGCCCGGAGGCAGGCCCAGATCGGCGGCGACGGCCTGCATTCGGCTCGCCGCCAGCTCCCGGGAGCGATCCAACGCCTCGTTGACCGCCGCCACCACCAGGTCCTGCAACATCTCGATGTCCGAGGTAACCTCCGGCTCCACCGTCACCGAGAGCAATCGCTGCTGACCGTTGACCACGACCCGGACCGCTCCTCCGCCAGCGGAGGACTCGATCCGCTCTGTTTCAAGCTCGGTCTGCACCTTGGCCAGGCGGCTCTGCATCTTCTGCACCTGCTGGAGCATCCTCATCTGGTTCTGCATCGGTCACGTCTCCTTCAGTGGGCGCACCCGTACGACTTTGCCCTCCAGCTTGCGCAGCGCCGCCACGACCACCGGCGCCTCCTCTGGGGTACGGGGTCGAGACCCACCCCGGGCCGCCGAGGTCGATTCCAGCAGGCGGAGCTCGACGCTGGCCTCCTCACCAAGCCAGTCACGCACTCGCGCCTCGACCTCACCTTGATGCTCGAGCGCCCGTCGATAGTGCCAATCACGACGCTGCGGGAACGAGAGGATCAGACGATTCCCGTCCCGCTCCGCGCGCGCCTCGCGGAAGCAGGCTCGCGTCTTCAGCTCCAGCGAGCTCAGGATCTGACGCCAGCCCTCAAGCGGGTCTCCTGCCTCCCCATCCCCCGGGGCCGATGGTGGCCTTGGCTCCGCCGGTGGGGTTGGGCCTTGAGAGGCTGAGCCAGCCTCCCGCTGGCTGGTCGGAGGTGCCACCTGGGAGGGCGCGGGACCAGGAGTGGGGGAAGCGACCTCAACCGCCAGCCGGACCAGGGCCGCCTCCACCAGGAACCTGGGCTCGGCATGTCGACGAACCTCCCCGTCGAGATGCAGCAGGGCGTCGAGGATCGAGGACAGCCGATCCCGCGCGGATCGATCCCCCTCGTCGATCGCCCGCACGAGCCGATCTCTCGTCCGCTCCATCAGGCCCCTCACGACCTGTCGGAGCTCGCCCCCGCCTTCGTACACCTCCCCCAGGATCCGAAGCGCCTCCCCAGCGCGCCCCGCAAGCACCTGGTCCAGGAGCCGATCGATCTGGGCGGGGTCGGCTACGCCCAGCAGGTCCCGTGCCGCCGCCACGGTGATGGCTCCTGCCAGCGGCACGAGCTGATCCATGAGCCCGATCGCGTCCCGCATCGACCCCTGGGCCACGTGCGCGATCAGGACGAGCGCCTCGGGCTCGGCCTCGATCCCCTCGCTCGCCGCGATGTGCGCCAAGCGGCTCACCACCTGCTCCTCGGAGAAACGTCGGAACACGAACTGCTGGCAACGACCCAGCACCGTCGCCGGCACCTTGTTGGCCTCGGTGGTGCAGAGCACGAACACCACGTGACCCGGCGGTTCCTCGAGCGTCTTGAGCAGGGCGTTGAAGGCCTCTGTGGTCAGCATGTGGGCCTCGTCGATGATGTAGACCTTCTTCCGCCCCAGAGCTGGCGCGAGGTTGACCTTCTCCCGCAGGTCCCGAATCTCGTCGATCCCTCGATTCGAGGCCGCATCGATCTCGATCAGGTCGAGGGCGGAGCCATTTTGGACCTGCAGGCAGGACTCGCAGCGGTTGCAGGGCTCGGCCGTTCCCGGGGCTCGTTGCAGGCAGTTCACCGCCTTGGCCAACAGCCGAGCGGTGGACGTCTTGCCCGTGCCCCGGCTCCCGGAGAACAGGTAGGCATGGGCCACCCGATCGGCCGCAATCGCCGCCTGGAGGGCGCGGAGCGTGGCCTCCTGGCCGACCAGGTCGGCGAAGGTCTGGGACCGATACTTGCGATAAAGACTCTGGTATGCCGTCACCATGGCGTCCGGGGTGGCCGCGCACCCTCCGTCGATCGCGACGCCCCCAGCGGTGCCCGAGCTTCCAGCTCCAGCCAGGATACCTGCGGCACCCCCGGGCTGCCTCCTTACCGCTGCTTCCTCCCGGACCTGACGGGGTTCAGAGACCCAGGCTGCGCAGGGCCCAACCTTCTCAGCTTTCCACCCGGGCCCTGGCTGCAAGCGCGGACCTCGGGAAGGAGTTCGACCCGGCTATGGCGGATTGCCGGTGCAGGGAACCGCCAGCTCCCCGTCTAGCGCGGCCTCCCACAGTCTACGGCGGAGCACCAGAGCCAGGAGCGGCACGCCCGCCGCAACGAGCGCCCAGGATCTCCCGCCGGTTGCTCCAAAACAGGTTGGCGAACGTGGCCAGGGCGGCCACCGGGATCAGGACCTCGCCTGCCCAGCGGATCTGGACCGTGGGATAGCCGAGGCCATGGAAGAGGGCGATCCCCCCGAGGAGGACTCCGATCAGCGTCGTCGACGCCTGGCCCAGGGGGGTGTGGTGGAGTCGCGGTTGGCGTCGGCCGAGCAGGAGCAAGGCCCCGGCCAGGGCGGGCAGTCCATAGCGCGCCAGCACCACCCCGGCAAGCCAGCCCGGATAGGCGCCACCGGCGGCCAGGCCGACCGCCACGGCGCCGAAGAAGATCCCGTCCACCAGAGGGTCCAACGCCCCGCCCAGGCGGCTGGGCTGATGGAGCGATCTGGCCACGGCACCGTCCACGAGGTCGCTCGCACCCGCGAGCACCACCACCCAGGCCAGGTCGACCAGGTCGCCGGGAGCGGCGGCATAGACCAGGGCAAAGGCCGCCAGGTGCGCCCGTACCAGGCTCACCTGGTTGGCCACGCCGGGCAAGAAGACGCCGATCGCGACCAATCCGACGAACCAGGCCAGCAGCCAGGGCCAGGCCGGAGGGCGGGTCCGAGACAGCCAGATCAGGTCAGCGGCCAGGAGGCAACCGCTGCCGATCAGCCCGGTCGGCGTGGGCCCGATCCCGCCGCTCCATCCCCGCCCTCCACCTCCCCCCACGCCTCCCATCACGACCCGCCGGAGCTCGCCCATGCGGCGCGAGGCCACCGTCCGCCGACGGCCCCTCACCGACACCCTCCGAGAGGAGCGCCAGTCTCAGGTAGCGACGGGATCGGAGCATCAGGCAAGGTCCAGGGCCTCCCGATCACACCGGCGGAGGCGCGGCCCGGGCCGAGGCCGGAGCACCGCAAGCGTCGCGCCACAGGGCTGCGTCGCTGGCCTCGGGAAGGGACCATCCGCCCCCACCGGCGACTCGCCACAAACCCGCCCTCCACCGAGATGGGCAGCCCATCGCGGCCAGGTGGAGATCCCACCCGCGACGGCGGGGACGGTCCTCCCCAGAGCACGGGCGGCCGATCGCAGCCTTCGACCATCACCTCATCGCATGGTGCCAGAGCCAGGATCCACACGGGCGTCGCGCCGCTGACGAAGGGGCCTGGGGGGCGACCTCCGCCTCCCAGCCCGCCCCCGCTCCCTCCTCACAACCGGGCCTCGAACGACGATTAGCAGGGGCAGCGAGCACCGAGCAGGTCCCCCCCGGCCGCTCGCGCTGGCCGGCCCCCCCATGGTCATCGGGTCGGGCTGCTCCCGAGGAGGTGGAGGCAGCGGTCAGGGCAGGCCGAGTGCGGTCGCCCCCTGCACGGCGAGATCGTGGAGGGGGAAGGCGAAGAGGCCGTAGGCGAGCACGATCCCCCCCACCAGCAGGCCTCCCGACATCCATCCACGCAGGTCGGGCCCGCGGCCGCGCCGCCGCTGCGCATCCCCCTCCGCTTGCAGGTACGCGGGGTGCAGGACCCCGACCAGGCCAGCCAGGGAGAGGACCCAGCCGAGCAGGGCGGCGGCGAGGAGCCAGATCATCCCCGAGCGGACCAGCTCCGTGGCCACCGCCACCTCGCCGTAGAAGCCGGCCAGAGGGGGCACACCGGCCAGGGAGAGCACGACCATGCCAAGGCCCAGCAGGCGGCCGCTCCGGTGGCCGTCGAGGCGGGCCAGGTCACGCGCCACCTCGACGGTGCCGACCAGGGCCGGGGCCGAGGTGGCGGCGATCGTGGTTCCTCCCAGGAGGAACAGGGCGGCGGCCGAGCCCCGCAGGTCGTGCGTGGCCAGCCCGGCCGCTATCCATCCCACCTGCCCCACGCCGAGCCAGGCCACCGTCGCCCGCGGGGAGCGCACCGCGATCACCGAGAGCCCGGCCAGCAGGAGGGTGGCCACGGCCAGGATCGCCAGCCACGGTGTCCAGGTCACCGCCACCGCGTTCAGAACCGCGAGCAGCCTGGCAGCGACGATCGCCGCCCCTCCCACCAAAAGCCCGCCCAGACAGCCAGCCCCCACCGGTGCGGCCCCCAGCGCGCCCTCCACGGTCAGGACCTGGAACGGCACCAACCCCAGGGGCACCGCGACCCCTGCCAGCGCGATCAGCACCACGATGGCGAGGGGGAAGGAGGCCGCGCTCGCGGGGAGTCCGGCCTGCACCCCGCTGAGCCAGAGGCTTCGGGTCACGATCCCGAGCGCTCCGAAGCCGACCGCGGTCAACCCCGCCGCCACCCCGGCCACGGGCAGCAGGCGTGAGCGCGCGTCCCGAGCCGTGAGGCCAGCCGCCGCCACCGCCCCGAGGCTGGCGAGCTGGAGCCCGACCCAGAGGGCCACCAGGCTGGTCGCGGACGCTGCCACCATGCCTCCCAGGACGGTGAGGAAGGCCAGCGGCAGGCCAAGACGGCCCCAGGGCACCTCGAGGCCGGCCCCATCCTCGGTCGTCGAGGCCACGGCCCCGAGCAGCGCCAGGAGGAGCACGACCTTGGAGAAGAGCGCGAAGCGGTCCTGCCGCCAGACCGACCCAGGGAGGTCCCCAACCGCGGCCCCGAGCCATAGCTCCAGGCCCAGCGCCACGAGCGCGGCGAGGAACGCGCCCACGCGTAGCCAGGGTCGGCCGGCACGCCGTCGTACCGCCATGACGAGCGCCAGGGCCGCGACCGCGACCACCAGCTCGGGCAGGAGGACGAGGATGCTCATGGTGAGGGTGAGGGTGAGGGCGCCGTCGGCGACGCGGACGGGGTCGGCGACGGCGAGGGCTTCGGGGAGGGTGGGGTCGGGGGCGCGTAGGGAGCAGCGAGATCGGCCGTGGGTGAGTTGACGATGTTGACCAGACCCTGATCGAGGAAGATCGGGTTCCCGAACAACTGGGGACCGCTCGGGACCAGGCCCACCCACAGCAGCGCCCCCACCAGCACCCCCAAGCACCAGGACTCGGCCAGCGAGGAGTCCGCAGGCGAAGGGGCATCAGGGTTGGGGGGCCCGAAGGCCACCCGCTGCATGAGGCGAGCCACCGCCATGCCCCCCAGCACGAGGCCGGCGGCGACCAAGAAGGCAGCCCACACCTGGGTCCTGAACGAGCCGAGGAACACCATCACCGCCCCAGGGAAGGTGGCCAAGAAGGGCATCCCCAGCACGGCCAAGCAGCCCGTCAGCAGGAGCCAGGTCAGCTTGGGCATGCGGCCGGCAAGGCCGGCGGCCACACCCAGCTCACGGGCCTGGGCCCGTTCCGAGAGGACGATGGCCGCCCCCACCACCAGAGCGGCAGCGAGGCCACCGCCGAAGAGCAGCATCACCGTGCCATCCAGCGAGAGCGGGGTCAGTCCGGCGACGCCCAGGATCGTCACCGCCCCTGGGATCAGGGCAAGGTAGGCGGCCAGGCGGCGTAGGTCACGGGTGCCCAACGCGGCCACCACCGCGTAGATCGCCGTCAGGGCGGCCAGGGCTCCAAGGTAGGGGGCAAGGGCGCGGGCCCCGCTCGGCTCGGCCCCGACCAGCAGGCGAACCAACACGTAGCCCCCCAACCGGCTCACCGCCCCGATGGTCAGGATCGCGACCCCGGCCGGGGCCTCGGCCACCGCCTCACGGACCCAACCATGGGCCGGCACCAGCGGCAGCCTGGTGGCCACCGTCACGGCGAGCGCCACTCCCACCAGCACCTGCACGGTGACGCTCGAGACCGGCTTGGCCAGCGTCCCCAGGTCGAAGCTCGACGCCCCGCTGGCGTCGTACAGGAGGAGGACGGCGAGCAACAAGGTCGCCGCCCCCACACCCCAGGCAACGAGCAAGCGGGCCGCCGCCGCCGGCCCTCGAGCGCCCGCCCAACCGGCGACCAGGAGCCCGACCGGGAGGATGCCGGCCGTCCAGAAGAACAGCAGGAGGAAGGAGTCCTGGGCCGCGAGGACGCCGTTGGCGGCGGCCTCGGCGAACAGGAGCAGGGAGAAGTAGGGCCGGCCTCGCTCGCGAACCTCCCAGGAGGCCAGGACCGCGCACACGAAGACCAGACCGTTCAGCACCAGCAAGGCCATGCTGATGCCATCGACGCCCAGGTGGTAGCTCACCCCTAGCCGTGGCATCCACGGCATCCGCTCCTCGAACTGCAGCCCGCTGGTGAACGACTGGAACTGCGAATAGCCGGCCATGGCCAGCGCCAGCACCCCCAGCGTGGTCCAAAAGGCCAGCCCCCACGGCAGCCGACGCATGCCCCGGGGCTCGGGGACGACGGCGATGACCAGCGCCACCACCGCCGGCCCCCAGACCATCAGGCTGAGCAGGAAGCTGAAGCCGATGACGTTGGTTCCCAGCGGGGTGGGGGTGGGGCTGGGCGAGGGCGTCGCCTGGAGGAGGACGCCGATCACCACATGACCTCCCGGCCGAGCAGGCCGAAGACCAGCGCCAGCACCACGGCGAGCCCCAGCACGGTGGGCACCAGGGGCGGCCGCCGGTTGGCGAGCCCTCCGGTCACGACCAGCGCCCGGCCCAGCCCCGACTCCAGGGCGGGCAGGGCCCGTTCCTCAAGGGCGCGCACCGCCTCGCCGGGGAGGGAGCTGAGGCCTCGGACGATCAACCTGGCCGTCATCCCCCTCACCTCGAGCTCACGCTCCCCCAGCGTCGCGGACAGCTGCAGCACGGCCTCCTTGCGAAGCCAGACCAGGGACGCGGCCAGGCACCCGAGGACGGGCGCGGCCAGTGCGAGCAGCGGCCATCCTCCGCTCGGCGCCGGGATGGGACGTCCTCCCGGCTGGAGGGCGGTACCCCATCGCTCGACCCCGCCGAGCACGACCCCGACCGCGCCCAGCAGCACCGCGACGAGGGCGGCCCCGGCCACCGGAGCCGCGGCCTCACGGACCCTTGAGGGCTCGAAGGCCCGCCGTCGCCGCAGCGGCCCATGGCCCACCGCGACGTACCCTCGGGCGCCCCCCAGGGTCACCAGGGCCGCCCCCGGCCCCAGTGCCAGCCAGGCAATCGAGGGCGAGCGCAAGGCCAGCACCCCGTAGCCAGCCGCCGCCATCACGGCCGCACCCAGCAAGAGCGTCAGCGTGGTCGCTGGCATCCGCTCCCAGCCGCCCCCTGCCACCCGCAGATCGGCGCTACGGAGCGCGCCTGTGACCGTCCCCGCGGCCAACAGGGCGCCAGCCCGGGCCAGGCCAACAGCCAGGGCGAGGGTGAGCCCCACGGCAGTCGAAGCAGGGTAGAGCACCCCAAGCAAGGCCATGGCCACCGCCCCCGCAGACGCCAGCAGGAGCGCTCTCCGCATCTCGACTCCAAGGAGGGACAGCAACGCTCCTGCCACCGCCGCCACGCCCAAGGCGTAACCCGCGGTACGGGAGGCCTGGACGCCGGCCAGGGCAACGAGCGGCAAGGCCCGGAAGAGGAGACTGGCGGCGAGCACCGGCCACACCCCGGCCACCATGGCCAAGGCCGAGGGGGGCGCGTCCACGGCCCCGGTCAGCCAGGGGGTGAAGGGCCATACCCCACCCCGGACCAAGGTGGCCGCCACCAGCAGGAGGGCGGCCCCGACGAGGGTGGGCGGGCCCACCCCAGGTGCCGTCCGGAGCTGGGACCAGAGGCTCTGCGTGTCCAGGGTCCCGGTGCTCGAGTACAGGATCGCGACCGCGCAGAGAAGGGCCAGGTCCCCGGCCAGAGGCAGGGCGAGCGCCAACCGCCCCCGTCGGCCCGCGCCCTCGGTCCCCCAGCGGTGCCCGAGCAGAAGGTAGGTCCCCACCGCGGTCGCCAGCCAAAAGGCGGCGAGCTCGGCCAGGTCCTGGCTGACCAGCACCCCAGCCGCTCCCAGCACGAACAGGAGGACGTTCACGTGGAAGCGAACCGGCCCTTGCTCGGCGCGGGCGGCGAGACGATGCCAGACCAGGGCGGTGAGGACGATCACCAGGACGGCGAGCAAGCCGGCTAGAGTCGGGCGATCGATCCGGAAGGCGAGGTCGATGCCGAAGCCCTGGAACCGCTGGTCCCCGCTCACCGCGACCGGGATGTTGATCCACTGATAAGCGAGGTGATACGGGGAGCTCGTCCCAAAGCGCGTGTAGGCCACCACCACGGTGGCAGCGAGCATGGCCAGAACCACCAGGATCCCCAGGTTGCCAGCCGCCCGCCTCCCCCGGACGGCGCCGAGGAGCATCGCGTAGCCGACCACCGGCAGGCCAAGGATAAGCGGCACCACCCAAGGCAGCGTCACGGCCAGATTCGGACTGCTTGACCGAGCCGCCTTGGCGGCGAGCTCGAGCCCGACCGATCCGGCCGCCAACGAGAGGTTCAGCTCCATGGTCTTCCCGATGTCAACCGGCCGTCACCCATCGGTCGAACCCAGCCTGCGGGCCCCGGCCCAACCTCTGGCCCTCACCTTCCGTCGGAAGGTCGCCGAGGTGCGCACGCCGTTCCATGCCGGCACATTCTCCCAGAGGAAGCCCTTCCGCTGACGGCTGGCCTTGCGAGAGACGGCCGCCAGCCGGCGGGACCAGCCCCAGAGGGCGCCCCACCCCCCTCGTGGCACGGGTCGATCGACGTCCCCCGCCCCGGCCCGTACGCTTCCTCCATGGAGCAGACCCATGAGATCGTGCGCAGGGTCGAGGAGGCACCGCTCCAGGACCTGCTCCGCCTCTCCCTGGACGAGGTCCAGGTGCAGATGGACAGCTATCTCGACCCGACCCTCGACCCCCTCGCCCTCTATCGGCGCTGGGAGCGACAGCAGTGGGCGGTCGCCGACCTCGACCTGGCCGAGGACGTCTCTCACTGGGAGCGCCTCGACGGCAGCCAGCGCGACGCGGTCCGCCGCACCATGATCCTGTTCTTCATCGGTGAGCAGGCGGTAACCGACACCCTGTCGCCGATCCTGCACGCGGCGCCTCGCGAGGACGAGCGCATCTTCCTCGCCACGCAAATCGCCGACGAGGCCCGGCACGCGGTCTTCTTCCAGCGCTACTTCGAAGAGGTCTTGGGGATCGGCGGAGGGCTCCACGCCGCCCTGGGGCGC
This sequence comes from Candidatus Dormiibacterota bacterium, assembly GCA_035294145.1. GTDB lineage: Bacteria > Chloroflexota > Dormibacteria > Dormibacterales > Dormibacteraceae > CADDZO01. The sequence continues at coordinate 11,345 of DATGLL010000073.1, forward strand.
ATCGGCCCGGAGAGGACGGCCGGCTTCCGCCAGATCTTCGACCGGCAGCTGGCGGCAGCGACCGAGCGCGTCCGGGTGGCGCCCTCCGACCGCGGCGCATGGGTGGAGGCGGTGGTCACCTACCACCTGATCATCGAGGGGTACCTGGCCCTGGCCGGCCAGCGCAACCTCCTGCGCTTCTTCCGGGGGGCAGGCCTTCTCCCTGGCTTCACCACCGGCTTCACCGCGGTCGCGCGCGACGAGTCTCGGCACATCGGCTTCGGGGTGCTGGCCCTGCGCCGTCGGGTCGCCGAGGATCCGGCGCAGGCCCGGGTCATCGCCCGCCAGGTCCTGGAGCTTTCCGAGCCCACGGTGCTGACCGTGGTCAACCCCGAGCAGCGCCTGCAGCTGCCTGACCCGGGGCACCTCCCCGCCCTCCAGCGCCAGAGCCCTCTCGAGGCTCGGGAGTTCTCGATCGGGTCGCTCGCCAGGCGACTGCGGTCGATCGGGATCAGCGAGGGCGTCGTCGACCAGATCCAGGACCGTTATCGGGGCCTCTACGAGCGGCTGTGGGCACGCTACGAGGAGATCCACGGCATCGAGCACCCGGTCCGTTGGTACCAGCGGCAGGCGGAGGCGAGCTGATCGTACCGATCCCGGCCCTCAGGCGGCTGCCTTGATCGTGCCGCCACCCAGCACTCGCGAACCTTGATAGAGGACCGCTGCCTGCCCGGGGGCAGCGCCATAGAACGGGACCTCCAACTCGACGGTGCCATCCACGTAGCGAGCGGGCAGTGGCCTTGCCCGGTAGCGCAGCCGGACCTCGCACCGCACCGGCCCACGCGGCTCCTCGCCGACGAAGCGCACGTCCTCCAGCTCGACGCGGGTCGCCGCCAGCTGCTCCCTCCGGCCCACGACCAGGCGGTTGGCCGCCGCGTCGATGGCCAGGACGTACCAGGGGCCGGGGGCCGCCAGCGTCCCCAACCCCTCGCGCTGCCCGACGGTGTAGAGGGCAACCCCCCGATGCCGGCCGATGACCTTGCCCGTGGCGTCCACCACCTCCCCGGCCTCCAGCGGCAGCTTGCTGGCAAGGTAGGCGGCCGTTCGCCCCCGGGGGACGAAGCAGATCTCCATGCTCTCGGCCTTCTCGGCCACCGGGAGGCGGAACCGGCGGGCCAGCTCCCGCACCTCGGTCTTCCGCAGCTCGCCCAAGGGGAAGAGGAGGTGCTCCAGCCGCCGACGATCGAGGTGGTAGAGGACGTAGGACTGGTCCTTGGCCGGGTCCAGACCGGTGTGGAGCTCGGGCCCGTCAGGCCCGGCGATCACGCGGGCATAGTGGCCGGTGGCCAAGGCATCGAAGCCCAGGTCGAGCAGCCGGCCCAACATCAGGTCGAAGCGAATCAGGGCGTTGCAGCGCACGCAGGGGTTGGGCGTCCGGCCATCGCGATAGGCCTGGTGGAAGGGCTCGATCACCCGGGCCCCGAACTCCCGCTCCAGGTTCCACACGTAGTACGGGATGCCGAGCTGGCAGGCCACCCGACGGGCATCCTCGACCGCGGTGAGCGAGCAGCAGCCACCATGGCGGGCAGCCTCGGCCTCGTCCCCACGCGGCCACTGCTGCAGGGTCACGCCCACCACATCATGGCCCTGACGCACCAGGAGCGCGGCCGCCACGCTTGAGTCCACCCCGCCCGAGAGCGCCACCGCCACCTTCACGGCTGCCAGTCTATCTCGCGTCCGGATAGCGGGGGCCGGTGGGCGGGGTGGGCTCGAGCGCTACCCGGCGCCCCCGGCGACGGCGGGGACGATGGCGATCTCGTCCGACTCCCGGAGCGGGGAGTTCAGGCCCTGGCCCAGACGAACGTCCTCGTCGTTGACAAAGAGGTTCACGAACTGGCGCGGCTGGCCGTCCTCGTCGAGAAGCCGTCCCTTGAAGCCCGGGTACTTGGCCTCCAGGGCATCGATCGCGGTGCGCAGGTCGGTTGCCTCGACGGTGACGGTCGCCTCGCCTCCACTCAGGCTGCGAAGCGGACCGGGGATGCGGAATACGGGCACTTGGTCGAACTCCTTGCCACAAGCGAACCGTCGTTCAGCAGCTTACACGGCCACCTTTTGGCGAAACGCCTTCAGGCTCGGCTCTATTTCCACCCGTCGGCCGCCCTCGGCGACGGCGTCCGCGGTCTTGAGCCCATGGCCGGTCACGTAGGCGACGACCACCTCGTCGCCGCTCCATCGTCCCTGACGGGCGAGCTTGGCCAGCACCCCGATGGTCACCCCACCGGCGGTCTCAGTGAAGATCCCCTCGGTGCGGGCGAGGAGGCGGATGGCCTCGACGATCTCCTCCTCGGTGACGGCCTCGACCACCCCCCCGGTCTCGCGGGCGATGCGCACGACGTAGGGCCCGTCCGAGGGGTTCCCGATCGCGATCGAGCGTGCGATCGTGTTCGGGACCACCGGCGACACTCGATCGGTGCCCGCCGCCCAGGCTCGGTAGACGGGCGCGCATCCCAGCGCCTGGGCCCCGGTGAGGCGGGGAACATCCTGGCCGTCCACCAGCCCCAGGTCCAGCAGCTCCTGGGCCGCCCGGCGGTGACGCACGAACTGGCAGCCGGAGGCGATCGGGATGATGATCTCGTCGGGCAGGCGCCACCCCAGCTGCTCGGCGGTCTCGAAGGTGAGGGTCTTCGATCCCTCGGCGTAGAAGGGACGGATGTTGATGTTGCAAAAGGCCCACGGCAGGTCCTCCATGACCTGGCTGCAGAGCCGGTTGACGTCGTCGTATGTCCCCTCCACCGCGACGATGGTGGGCTCGAAGACGCTGGTCGCGACCAGCTTTTCCGCCTCGGTGTCTTTGGGCAGGAACACATAGCACTCCAGCCCGGCCCTGGCCGCATACGCGGCCACGGCGTTGGCCAGGTTGCCGGTAGAGGCGCACCCGATGGTCTCGAAGCCCTGGGCCCGCGCCCACGAGATGGCCACCGACACCACCCGATCCTTGAACGAGTTGGTCGGGTTCATGCTGTCGTTCTTGAGGTAGAGATTGCGCAAGCCCAGCTCCGCTCCGAGCCGCTCGGCCTTGACGAGCGGCGTGAGCCCCTCACCCAGGGTGACCACGGCCGCCCCCTCCTCCAGCGGGAGGAGGTCCCGGTACCGCCACATGCTGGGCGGGCCGGATTGGATCCGTTGCCGGGAGACACGTCGGCGGATGGCGCCGTAATCGTACGCCACGTCCAGCGGGCCGAAACAGCGAGGGCAGACATGGGTAGCCTGCACCTCGTACTCGGCGCCACACTCTCGGCACCTGAGCCCGAGGACCTGGCGGACATGGAGGTGAGGCTCGGAGGGCATGGGGCCAGTTTAATCGGGCCCGGAACCTGCACCGGCCCCAAGCCCCGACGGACCCCAGCCCCGGCGCCGCCTTGGCGCCCGCTTGTTGGAATATTTCGATAGGCGAACTAAGTATCCGTCCATGTGCAGGTTTCCACCTCCAGCCCCGAGCTGACCTCGCTGGCCTCGCGGTTGCGGCTGGCCTTGACGCGCCTCAACCGCCGCCTGCGACGCCAGGACGACCTCGACCTCAGCCCCTCCGCCCAGTCCGCGCTGGCCACCATCACCCGCCATGGGCCCCTGTCCCTGGGGGAGCTGGCGGCGCACGAGGCCGTCCGCCCGCCGACCATCACCGGCATCGTCGCCGCCCTCGAAGCCAGGTCCCTGATCGTGAGGGTGCCCGACCCTCGCGACCGTCGCGTGGTCCGGGTCGCGGCGACCGCCAGGGGTCGCGCTCGGCTTGAACGCAGCCGACGCCGCAAGACCGAGTATCTGGTGGCCCGACTCCGGCATCTCGACGACCATCGGCTCCGGGCCCTGGAGGGCGCCATCGAGGTGCTGGAACTGCTCGCCGAGGAGGAGCGGTGAGGGCGCTGCACCGCCTCCTGCGGGGGACCTTCGGCTCCCTCGCCATCCGCAACTACCGGCTGTACTTCGTCAGCATGCTCATCTCCATGGCCGGGAGCTGGATGCAACGGCTGGGGCAGTCCTGGCTGGTGCTCCACCTCACCGGGAGCGGGATCGACCTCGGGGTGGTCAACGCCCTCCAGTTCTTGCCCCTCCTGCTGCTCGGCGCCTGGGGAGGGGTGATCGCCGACCGCGCCGACAAACGCCGGCTGATCATGCTCACCCAGAGCGCCATGGGGGCACTGGCCGCGGTGCTGGGGGCGCTCACCCTGCTGGGGATGGTCCGCCTCTGGATGGTCGACCTGCTGGCGCTGAGCCTGGGCGTGGTCACGGCGGTGGACACCCCCGCCCGTCAGGCCTTCGTCCCCGAGATGGTGGACCGCGCGCACGTCAGCAACGCGGTGAGCTTGAACAGCGCGGTGTTCACCAGCTCGCGCGTCATCGGCCCGGCGGCGGCGGGCCTCGTCATCACCCTGGTGGGCACGGGCTGGTGCTTCGTGCTCAACGCGATCTCGTTCGCGGCGGTGCTGGTGGCCCTGATCGCCATGGATCCCAAAGGATTGCAGCGAAGGCCCGAACTCGGTCGCCAGCCCGGGCAGCTCGTCGAGGGGCTGCGCTACGTCTGGTCGCATCGTGGCCTCCGCCTGCCCCTCTTCCTGCTGGCGATGACCGGCACCTTCGCGCTCAACTGGTCGGTGACCCTGCCCCTCCTGGCCCAGCGCACCTTCCACGGCGACGCCAACACCTACGGCGTCCTCTTCTCGGTGCTTGGCCTCGGCTCCCTGGCCGGCGCGCTCTTCACTGCCGCTCGTCGGCACCCCAGCGACCGTCTGTTGATGATCTCGCTGGCCGCCTTCGGGGTCCTGATGCTCGGCGCCGCCGTCGCCCCCGGCCTCCAGGCTGAGATCGCCATCCTGATCCCGCTCGGGGTCGCCGCCATCGCCTTCCAGACCACGGCCAACTCCCTGCTCCAGCTACGCTCCGACCCCGGCCTGCGCGGCCGGGTGATGGCCATCTACTCGGTCGTCTTCCTAGGGACGACCCCGATCGGCGCGCCCATCGTGGGATGGGTCGCCCAGCTGCTCGGCGCCCGTGCCGGCGTGGCCGTGGGCGGCATCGCCATCCTGGTCGCGGTGCTGACGGCGCTGGTCGCCTCACGGGCCGTGGGGAGGGTGGCGCCACAGGTGGAGCCGCCCACGCCTCAGGGCCAGACCAGGACGGTCTGAACCGCGCCCTACCATGGGACCTGTGAGCAGCGGCGGGAGACGGTGGATCGGATGCTTGCTCCTGCTGGCCACGGTCACGGCCTGCGGGGGACCGACACCGGTCGTCGGTCGAGCGCCGACCCCTCCCCCTCAGACGGCCGTCTCCCCCGCCCTGCCTCCGGCTTCCTCCCACCACGTGTTCGTCATCGTCATGGAGAACCGCTCCTACCAGCAGGCGATGGCCGAGCCCTTCACCGCCCACCTGGCCAGCCAATACGCGGTCGCCACCAACGACCATGCGGTGGCGCATCCGAGCCTGCCCAACTACCTGGCCTTGACCGCCGGGACCACCTTCGGCATCACCGACGACGGCTACCACCGCCTCCCGGAGACCGGCATCGGCTGGCAGCTCAGCCAGCGTGGCATCCCCTGGCGCGCCTATATGGAGAGCATGACCGACGGCTGCTTCAGCAGCCCCTACCCCTACGCCGTCAAGCACAACCCGTTCGCCTACTACGGCGGGACCTGCCCGCCCAACGTGGTGCCGCTGAGCCAGCTCCCCGCCGACCTGGAGTCCGCCACCCCACGCTTCGTGTGGATCACGCCCAACCTCTGCCACGACGGCCACGACTGCAGCTCCCGGGAGGCCGACGACTTCCTGGCCGGGCTCGTCCCCCGGATCCTGGCCTCGCCGGCCTGGCAACAGGGCGGCCTCCTCATCATCACCTGGGACGAGTCCTCGGCGGACAACGACAGCAACAGGGTTCCGGCCATCGTGGTCGCCCCCAACCTGGTTCGACATGTGACCGATCGCTACCACGATCACTACTCCGTGCTGGCCACGGTGGAGGACTGGCTGGGCCTGCCCCGCCTGGGGGAGGCGGCGCACGCCCAGGCCTTCGACGAGCTCTTCTTGTGACGAGGCGAGCCGTGCCCGTTCCCCGAACGGACCGAGCGGCGCTAGAGTGCAAGAGGGACCTGCAAGACGATCACCGAGGGAGGGCGCCGTGAAATTCACCTGGTTCAACCTGATGCCATGGCCCTATCTGCCCGACGATTTCCGCGAGCGGTACCGATCGGTCTGGGTGGACATCCCAAACCGGCTCTATGACCCCGTCAAGGGCCATGCCCTGTACCACCAGTACATGGACCAGCTCGAGTACGCGGAGTCGGTGGGCTTCGACGGCATCGGGGTCAACGAGCACCATCAGAACGCGTACGGGCTGATGCCGTCGCCGAACCTGATCGCCGCCGGGCTGGCCCGCCGCACCTCGCGGGCCGCCATCTGCGTGATCGGGAACTCGATCGCCCTCTACAACCCGCCGATCCGGGTGGCTGAGGAGTTCGCGATGCTCGACGTCATCTCCGGCGGCCGGCTGATCGCTGGGTTCCCGGTGGGCACGGCCATGGACACCAACTTCTGCTACGGCCAGATCCCGGCCCTCACGCGGGACAAGTACCGCGAGGCCCACGATCTCATCGTGCGGGCCTGGACGGCCGAGGAGCCCTTCGCCTTCGACGGCAAGTACAACCAGCTACGTTGGGTCAACTGCTGGCCCAAGCCCATCCAAAAGCCCCATCCCCCGATCTACATCCCCGGCGGCGGATCGATCGAGACCTGGGACTTCTGCCTCGACCACGACTACAACTACTCCTACCTCTCGTTCCAGGGATACAAGGCAGCCAAGGCCCTCATGGACGGGTTCTGGGAGCGCGTGGCGGCTCGGGGCAAGGACGAGTCCCCCTACCGAACGGCCTTCGCCCAGGTCCTAGCCGTGGCCGAAACCGACGCCGAGGCCGAGCGGCTCTACGCCGAGCACGTCCTCTACTTCTACAACCGCTGCCTGCGCGTCTACCCCGGCTTCTCCGACCCTCCCGGCTACCGCACGATCGCGACCATCAAGCGCGGGGTGGTGGCGACCATGCGCCGCGAGAACCTGAAGCTCTTCCAGAACGTGACCTGGAGGGACCTGATCGAGGGCGGCATGGTCATCGCCGGCAGCCCCGAGACGGTGCGGCAGCGCATGGAGGAGCTGATCAAGTCCTTGCGCGTCGGCCACATCCTCTGCCTGCTCCACAATGGCAACCAGCCCGACGAGAAGACCCGCTACTCCACCCGGCTCTTCGCGGAGAAGGTAATGCCCAAGCTGCGCGACCTGTGGCCGGAGTGGAAGGACGACGACCGCTGGTGGATCCACCCGCTCGAGCAACGGGTGAGACCGGAGGAGACCGTGGGAGGGCGCCGATGAGCATCCGTCGGGTGGAGACGCGGAAGGGCACCCAGGTGCGGGTCCTGGAGGCGGGGCCGGCCCAGGGACGACCGCTGGTGTTCTTGCACGGCCTGACCGGCCTGCACGACGACCGCGACCGGCGGTTCCTCGACCTGCTGGCCGACCGCTACCACGTCTACGCGCCGGAGCTGCCCGGGTATGGGGAGTCGGCCGGCGAGGAGCTCCTGGAGGACATGCTGGACTTCTCGCTCCACGGGTGGGACGTGCTCGCCGCGCTGGGCTTGAGCCGGGAACAACCGGCGCTGGTGGGGCACTCGCTCGGAGGCATGATCGCGGCCGAGATGACCTGCCTTGCCCCCGAGCTCGTGGGCAAGCTGGTGCTGGTGAGCGCGCTCGGCCTGTGGTTGGACGACCATCCCATCCCCGACATCTTCTCCTTCCTCCCCTTCGAGTTTGGGGACTACCTCTTCCACGACCCTGAGCGCGGGGGGGCCCTCCTCACCGGGGAGGACTTCGACCAGACCGAGGCCCTGCAGACCTTCCTCGTCGCCAACGCTCGCCGCCTGGGGACGGCGGGCAAGATGCTGTTCCCCATCCCCGACCGGCGCATCGCGAAGCGTCTCTACCGGCTCGCCACCGACACCTTGATCGTGTGGGGCGAGTCGGATCGCCTAACGCCGCCGGTCTACGCACAGCGCTGGGCCGACCTCCTGCCCTGTGCGGTCATGACCTGCCTCGCCGAGGCAGGTCACATGGTGCCGTACGAGCAACCCGAGGCCCTGGCTCGGGAGGTGATGGGCTTCGTGGGGTGAGCGTCGCGGCCCGACCGGCCCCGAAAGGGGCCGAGTCAGAGGCCGCGGCGAGGCATCATTGATGAGGGAGGAGGACGGCGGCGATGTACGGCGTGAGGGAGTTCGTGGAGGACGCGCGCAGGATCATGGAGGTGCCAGGCGGCGTCCCGGACCGGGCGATGGCGGTGGCCCAGCTCGAGCCGCTGCTGCGCCGGGCCCTGGACGGGCCGGGGTGGACCGACCCCGCCTACGCGACCACGACCGAGGGCGAGCGAAGGGGATATCGCTACTACGAGAACCCAGACGGCTCGCTCTTCGTCTATGGCGTCCTCTTCCGCCCTGGCCACCCCACGCCGGTGCACGACCACGTGACCTGGGGGATCATCGGCGTCCACTCCGGCCTCCAGCGGACCACGCGCTACCGTCGCCTCGACGACGGCTCCGTCCCCGGCCGTTGCTCGCTCGAGCTGGTGGAGGACGCGGTCCTCGGCCACGGCGCCACCTATCCCTTGCTGCCCCCCCACGACATCCACCGCATCGAGGTGGTCAGCGAGGACGAGGGCCTGTCCATCCACGTGCTGGGCGCCGACCTCCGCCGGCAGCGTCGCCGCATCTTCGACGTGGCCGCCGGCACCTGCGAGGAGGTCGAAGGCGTCACCATGGCCCGCTAGGCGATGCCCAGGGGGCCCGGCTTCCGCGCCACCTCAGCGATCGGCGAGCCCCCCGGGCCGGTGAGCTCGGCTTGGCCGGTGATCGTCCCCGGCGGCCGATCGCTCGCGGCCCGAGCCCCGCTCCCGGCGGGCCCTAGCCGCCAGGCCGCGCCTCCTCCCGCTCGGGTTCACCGAGACCACAGGCTCACCCCTGTCGTGACCGCTCGACCCGGGCACGGGAGGTTCAGGTGAGCGGCCACGTGGGCTCGGTTCGAGCCCAGGACCTGACCGGGCAGGCCCCCTCCAGACGCCGGCACCGCGGCCGGGGCGGGGATCGCGCCCGGAGACTCACCACCTGTCGCCGGAGGGTTCCCCGTGCCTGATCACGCCCGCTCGCTGCTCGTCGGTGCTGTCGCCTACCACCCTCGGGTGGTCACGGTGTGGGAGGGATTCAAGGAGTACTTCCGGGAAGGCGGCCTCGACCTCGACTACCTGCTCTTCTCGAACTACGAGCGGCTGGTCGAGGCGTTGCTGGACGGCATCGTCGACCTCGCCTGGAACACCAACACCGCCTACGTGAGCGCCGAGGCCCGGCTGGGCGGCCGGGCCCTGATCTTGGGCATGCGCGACGTGGACGCTGGCTACGCCAGCCTGCTCGTGACCCGCACCGACGACCCGCTCAGCGACCTCCGGGAGCTGGCGGGGGCCACGCTCGCCCTGGGCAGCCGGGACTCGGGCCACGCCGCCATCCTTCCGCTCCACTTCCTCGCCGCCGAAGGGGTGCCGCTGGAACGGGTGCAGCTGCTGCGTTTCGACACCGACCTGGGCAAGCACGGCGACACCGGGGACTCGGAGCGCAAGGTGGTGCGGGCGGTGGCCGAGGGGCGGGCGCGGGCGGGGGCGATCGGCGACGCCACCTGGGCGCAGTTCCGTGCCGAGCGGCTGCCCGAAACCGACCACCTCCAGGTCGCCTGGCGCAGCCCGACCTACTCTCACTGCTGCTTCACCGCTCGTCCCGACCTCGACCCCGCGCTGGCCAGACGCTGGCTGGAGCTCTTGCTTCGGATGGACTACAACGATCCCCGACTCCGCCCCGTCATGGACCTGGAGGGGGTCAAGCGCTGGCTCCCGGGGGATAAGGCGGGCTATGCCGCGCTCCAGGAGGCCATGCGTCAGCAGGGGTACCTCAGGGGGTGATCCCGCGACGCTGCGATGCCGGCGACCTGGAGCTCGGCGGCGGTCTCGAGGTACTCCTCGACGCCGTCCTCGAGCCGATCGCCCCGGGCGACGAGGTCGAGGTGTCGGTGGCCTCGCGCGCCGTCGCTCTGGAGCTGCCGGGCTGGGCTCGCCGGCGCGGCCACCAGGTGATCGGCGAGGGAAGCGAGGGCACCGGTCCCGCACGCCGCTGGCTGGTCCGGCTGCGGCGCGGAGCGATCAGCCGCGTCCTGGCCCCCCCGCTCCCGCCTGCCGGCCCGCCCCCGCCGCTGCGCCGTGGCCAGCTGCGCGTCGCCAACTGGCGCGAGGGCCTCGGTCCAGCGCCGACGGTCGCCGACCCGACCGCCGGCTTCGCCCCGCTGGGGGCGGTGCCCGAGGCCGGAGCCCCGGCGTATGACTGGGCGCTCAACCGACGGGACCAGGTCTGGGCCGACGACCTCGGTTCGCTGATCGCCGGGGCGGCCGCCGCCCAATGGGACGCGACCCGTGATATCCCCTGGCAGGAGGCGGGCCCGCTTCCGGACCTCCTGGAGCGAGCGGTGTGCCAGGTCGTCACCTTCCTGGCCCAGAACGAGTACGCCGCCTACTACGTGCCGGCTCGCTTCATGCCCATCGTCAACCCCCAGTTCCCCGAGGTCCTGATGTGGCTGGCCAGCCACGCCTACGACGAGGCCAGGCACATCGAGGTCTTCACCAAGCGCGCGCTGGTCAACGGCGGGCGGGCCTACGCTTTCGCTGCGGCCGAGCGATCGCTGCACTCGCTCCTGCAGGAGCCGGACTTCTCGGCCTCGGCCCTGCTGCTCAACGTGCTGGGCGAGGGCAGCTTCATCGACCTGCTGGAGTTCGTGGCCGCACACGCACCCGACGCGGCCACCGCGACCGCCGCCCGGCTGGCCGTGCGCGACGAGCTCCGGCACGTCCGCTTCGGCGTCTCCCACGTCGCCCGCCTGCTGGCTCGGGATCCCACGGCGCGGGATCGACTCGTCGCCGCCGTCGAGGCCCGGGCGGCACGGCTGGTCGAGCTCACCGGCCTCGCCCCGGAGGTGACCGAGGCCTTGACCATCATGGCGGCGGGGTCGGCGCAGCCAGCGCAGATCGCTGAGGGGGCCGCCGCGGTTCGCGACCTCATGCGCCGGATGGCCGAGCGCCGGGTCGCCCGCCTGCGCGAGGCCGGCTTCGACGAGGGCACGGCCCGCCGGATCTCGGACCTGCACACCCCCAACCTGATGTGAGGAGGCCATGGTGAGCACCGACTGGAACCTGACCGAGGCACTCGATCGAGCGGCAACGGTGGCCGAGGAGCACGCCATCGAGGTCGATCGCACCGGCAGCTTCCCTCGACGCTCGATCGAGGCCCTGGCCGAGACCGGGCTGCTCGGGCTGATCAGCTCGACCGAGGTCGGCGGCCGGGGCGAGGGCCTGCGGGCGGCGGCCACCGTGATCGAGCGGCTGGCCCGCAGCTGCGCGTCGACGGCCATGGTGACCCTGATGCACTACTGCGGAACGGCGGTGGTGGAGGCCTACGGCCCTCGCCGAGTCCGGGAGGAGATCGCCGCCGGCCGTCACCTGACCACGCTCGCCTTCTCCGAAGCGGGCTCGCGCTCGCAGTTCTGGACCCCGCTCTCGACCGCCACGCGGGCCGGCGAGGAGGTGCGCCTCAACGCCCGGAAGAGCTGGGTGACCTCGGCGGGCGAGGCCGACTCCTACATCTGGTCGAGCCGCCCGCTCGAGGCGGAGGGCCTGAGCACGATCTGGCTGGTCCCGGCCGGGGCCCCGGGGCTGGCGCTGACGGGCGGGTTCGATGGCCTGGGGATGCGCGGCAACGCCTCTCGTCCCATTACCGCCACCGAGGTGACGCTTCCCCCAAGCGCCATGCTGGGCCCGGACGGCGGCGGCCTGGAGATCATGATGGGGACCGTCCTGCCCTGGTTCCAGGTCCTCAACGCGGCCTCGTCGCTTGGGATCGCCGAGGCGGCGGTGGCGCGGACGGTCGCTCACGCCAGCGCCACCCGGCTCGAGCACCTGGGCCAGACCCTGGCCGACCAGCCCATGACCCGCGCCCACCTCGCCCGCATGCGGATGCTGGTCGACCAGGCGCGAGGGCTCTTCTTGGACACGCTCGCGGCGATCGAGTCCCAACGCGAGGACGCGAGCTTGCGCGTCCTCGAGGTGAAGCCGGTGGCGAGCGAGGCGGCGGTGGCGACGACGGATCTGGCCATGCGCGTGTGCGGCGGCGCCGCGTTCCGTAAGGAGGTGGGCGTGGAGCGGAACTTCCGTGACGCCCGAGCGGCCACGGTGATGGCCCCCACGACCGACGCCCTCCACGAGTTCATCGGCCGGGCGGTATGCGGCCTCCCCGTGTTCTGAGCCACGCCGAGCCCGACCACCCGTCGCCCCCGCGGGGCCGGGGCCGACCGGCTCGATGCCCGATAATTCCTTGACCGTGCGCATCTTCTCCGGCATCCAGCCGACGGGGCAAAAGACGTTCGGCAACTACTCGGGAGGGTTTCGACAGTACGCAGCCACCCAGGAAGAGGGGGAGGCCTTCTTCTGCATCGTCGATCTGCACTCCATCACCGTCGCCTACGATCCAGCGCAGCTCCGGGAGGCAACGTTCGACCTCGCCGCCATGCTCTTCGCGACCGGCCTCGATCCCCGCCGCTCGACCATCTTCATCCAGAGCCACAACCCGGCCCACGCCGAGGCAGCCTGGCTGCTCGGCGCGGTCGCGGGGTTCGGCGAGCTGCGGCGCATGACCCAGTTCAAGGACAAGTCCGCCGAGCAGGGGTTCGTGTCGTGCGGTCTTTTCACCTACCCCGTGCTGATGGCCGCCGACATCCTCCTCTACCAGACCGACCTGGTCCCGATCGGGGAGGACCAGCGGCAGCACCTGGAGCTGACCCGTGACCTGGCCCAGCGCTTCAACGCCCGCTTCGGCCCCGTCTTTCGGGTCCCCGAGGGGCGCTACCCCGACGCCGGCGCTCGGATCATGGACCTCACCGAGCCCACGAAGAAGATGTCGACCACCAGCAGCCCGGAGATGGGCAAGATCCTCATGCTCGACCCCCCCGAGGCCATCCGCAAGAAGATCATGAGCGCGGTCACCGACACCGGTCGCGAGGTGCGGCGGGCGCCGGACAAGCCCGGGATCAGCAACCTGATCGAGATCATGTCGGTGGCCACCGGCCGGCCACCGGAGGCCATCGAGGCCGAGTACGGGACCGGGGGCTACGCTCGCTTCAAGGCCGCGGTCGCCGAGGCCGTAATCGCCTGCCTCGCCCCCATCCGGGAACGGTACCGATCGCTGCGCTCCGACCCCGGTGAGCTGGAGCGGCTCCTGGCCGAGGGAGCGAGCAAGGCGATCGAGGTCAGCCAGCCTACCTTGCTCGCCATGTACGACCGCATGGGCTTTGCCCACCGCCTGAGCCGAGCGATCCCCGGAGCCGGGCTCAGCCGACCATGGTGAGCCCGCCGCTCACGCTCAACACCTGGCCGGTGACGAACGAGGCGGCGTCGGAGGCGAAATAGCGTACCGCGCCCGCCACCTCCTCGGGCCGGGCCAAGCGACGGAAGGGGATGGCGCGCTCCAGCGCCTGGCGGATGGGCTCCGGCTGGCGGCGGAAGAGCGGGGTGTCGGTGGGCCCCGGGCAGACGCAGTTGACCGTGATCCCATGGCGGGCCATCTCCCGGGCCAGGGCCTTGGTGAAGCCGATCAGCCCCGCCTTGGCCCCCGCGTACACGACCTCGCCGGTGCTGCCAACCCGTCCCGCGTCGCTGGCGATGTTGATGACGCGGCCGCCAGCCCCGGCCTCGACCATGGCCCGCAAGAAGGTCTGGGTCAGGATGACCGGGCCCAGGTAGTTGACCGCCACCACCTTGCGAATGAAGTCCCGGTCGTTCTCCAAGAAGGGCTGGATGGCGTCCCAGCCGGCGTTGTTGACCAGGATGTGGAGGGGCCCGAAGGCCGACTCCACCTGCGCTCGGACCCGGTCCACCGAGGCCTCGTCGGCGACGTCGACCTGCCAGGCCTCGGCCGCCCCGCCCGCGGCGCGGATCGCCTCGACCGTGTCCTGGGCGCCGACCAGGTCGAGGTCGAGCACCGCGACCCGGGCCCCGTCCGCCGCCAGCCCCAGGGCGATCGCCCGACCGATGCCGGAGCCAGCCCCGGTGACCGCAGCCACCTTGCCTTCCAGCCCCATGGATCCTCCTCTCGCAGCCTCCCGGACCCCCCTTCGCTTATCCCGTCTCCCCGCCTGGGAGCGAAGGGGACGTGCTCAGAGCCCGAGCACGCGCTCGGCGTTGCCCCACAGGATCTTCTCCTTGACCGGGTCCGGGATCCCCAACGCGTCGAACTCGCGCAACCACCGCTCGGGCAGGATGAAGGGGTAGTCGGTCCCGAAGAGCGCCCGGTCCTGAAGCCGTCCGGTGATCTCGCGCACGAGCTCGGCCGGGAAGTACCGAGGCGCCCAGCCGGAGAGGTCCATGTGCACGTTGGCCTTGTGACGGACGATGGCCAGCATCTCCTCCAGCCACGGGTAGGCGGGGTGGGCGGCGACGATCGTGAGCTCGGGGAAGGCGGCCGCCACCGTGTCCAGGTGGAGCGGGCGCACGTGCTCGAGGCGGATCCCCGAGCCGCCCGGGGTGCCGGCCCCGAGCCCGGTCATCCCCACGTGGAACAGGCAAGGCACGCGGAGGGACTGGATCTCCTCCCACAGCGGGAAGAACCGCTCGTCGGCCGGGTTGAAGGCCATCGCGGCCTGCTGGAACTTGAACCCCCGCATGCCCAGCTCCCGAACCGCCCGTCGCGCCTCGGCGATCGCCTCCTCCCCGCGCCAGGGGTCGACCGAGGCGAAGGGGATGAAGGTCTGGGGATAGCGACGGCAGACCTCGGCCACCCAGTCGTTGGTGACCGGCGGCTGCCCGGTGCCGGTGCGAGCGTCCCAGGCCAACAGCACCGCCCGCATGCCCTCGAACTCCCTCGCCATCTCCTCCAGCGTGCGGACCCGGACCTCGAGCCGGAAGTAGCGCCTCAGGTCCTCGAGGTACGGACCCAAGGACCCCTCCAGGTACTCGGCGGTGGAGGGATGGACATGGAAGTCGATGGGAACTCCAGGCACCTCCTTGGAGCATAGGCCCAGATCCCCGATCGGTCCACGCCCGCCCCTGCATCGGCTAGCCGGGCTTACCGGCTAAAGCCTCGGCCCGGGCTCTGAGCTCATAGCGCATGATCTTGCCCGTGGGGGTCATGGGCAGCGACTCCAGGATCTCAACCCGCTCGGGCCACTTGTACTTGGCCACCCCGGCCCTTTCCAGGTGGGCCTGGAGGTCGGCAAGGGTGACCGTCGCGCCCTCGGCCGGGACCACGAAGGCGCAGCCCCGGCTGCCGAGCCGTGGATCGGGCATCGCCACCACGACCGCATCCCGGATCGACGGCATCTGGTAGAGGAGCTCCTCGACCTCACGTGGGTCGACCTTCTGGCCACCGCGGTTGATGACGTCGTCCGCGCGCGCCACGAAGGTGAAGGTGCCATCCGGGTTTCGCGTCACCAGGTCCCCCGACCTGAACCACCCATCAGGGGTGAAGCGTTCCCGCACCAGCTGGGGGCGCCGGTAGTAGCCGGGCGACAGGTTGGGGCCACGGCCCCAGAACTCGCCCGTCTCCCCCGGGGCCACGTCCCGCCCCTTCTCGTCCAGCACCCGCCAGCCCCAGCCAGCGCCGCTCCGCCCGATGGTGACGCTGGTCACCTCGAGAGGATCGGAGGGGACGGAGTAGGTGTGGGCGAGGCCTTCGGTCCAGCCGTAGAAGACGGCCAGCGCGCACCCAAGCCGGTCGTGGAGACGGCGCAGGATCTCGATCGGGCAGGGCGCGCCGGCGTACATCAGGAATCGGAGGGAGGAGAGGTCCCGGCGCTCCAGGTCGGGGCTGCGGGCGATGTCGATCAGCATCGGCGGCGCCCCGACCAGATGGGTGATGCGATGTCGCTCGCACAGCTCCAGCGCCTTGCCCACGTCCCACGACTCCAGCAAGACCACGCAGGCCCCGGCCGTCATCGCCCCCGCCAGCAGGGAGATCCCAAAGGCGGTGAGGTGGGTGAGCGGGGTGACGATCAGCCAACGGTCCTGCGGCCCCAGGCCGAAGTCGGCGACGTACTTGCGGCAGGCGTTGAGCAGGTTGGCATGGAGGTGCATGACCCCCTTGGGCTGGCTGGTGGTCCCGGAGGTGAACATGAGCACGAAGAGCTCGGTGGCGACCGGGGGCTCGACCTCGGGCGAACGGCCGAGGCAGGCCTCGATCATCCCCCTCAGGTCGCGACCTCCGGCAGCCTCAGCCGCCCGCACCGTGATCACGTCCCTGAGCCCGGGCAACCGCCGCTGCAACTCCTGCGCCAGCCGCAGGTGATCGAAGCCACGGTGGGTCTCTGGCACCACCAGGCCCTTGGCCTCGGTCAGCCCGAGGATGTACTCCATCTCGCGGGCGCGATAGGGGACATGGATGAAGCACGGGCGGACCCCGATGCGCGCCGCGCCCAACACCACGCTGCAGAACTCCGACCAGTTGGGAAGCTGGACCCCCAGGCAATCGCCCCGCTGGTAGCCGAGCTCTCCAAGAGCGACGGCGAAGGCCTCGCTCCGGGCCCGAAGCTCCCCCCAGCTGACCACGGCCCCGTCCTGATCGATGATCGCCGGCGCCTCTGGCCGCCCCGACGCCCAGGTCGCCAGCAGGTCCAGATAGGAGTCCGACCCCCAGCCGCCCGAGCCCAGGAACTCGTCCACCAGCCCCTCGGTCAGGTAGGTGTCCTCTCGCCGGGCCAGCTCCCTTGCTCGTGCCCACACCAGATCGGCCTCTCTGCTCATGGCCACGTCACCCACCTCCAGGTGGAACATGAGCCGCGAGCCCAGCGCTGTCAAGAGCGGTTGCCGGCCGACGATGACCGGCAGGCCCCCCTCAGCCGTGGGCCAGGAGGTGCCGGTAGATCACCTGCGACCAGCTCTCCATGCCCGAGTACCGGGCTTGCATCTCCGCCAGCGAGCGCAGCTCGCCCCTCAGCTTGTCGGGCTCGCGGATGGCGATCTCGTCGGTGTCTCCCTCCGCCAAGAAGACCACGCCCACGTGCACCCTGCCGACGGGCGAGGACTCCTCCTTCAGGAGGCCGAGGAGCCGGGCCTCGAAACGACCGCGGTAGACAACCTCCTCCTCCCATTCCCGCCGCATGCCCCCCAGCAGTGGGTCACCTCCGTCGGCGTCCCTGGGGTTGATGTGGCCGCCCACCCCGAGCGAGTAGCGACGGTGCAGCCGTCGCTCCGAGGAGGCGCGCAGGCGTCGCGTCAGCAGGTAGCGCCCCCCGTGCCCGAAGACCACGTAGGGGATCACCTGCTGGTAGCCGGGATCCTCCTCGACCATCGCTCGTGGCATGAAGAAGGAGCGCTCGCGCATCGTGCGCAGGAGACCTTGGATGCCATCCCCACGCAGGCCGCTCCACTCCCCAGCGGCGAAGAGGTCGGACCGCCGGACGCAGAGGACCTGCTCGTCACCGCTGATGGCTCTCCCCCCCTTTGCGAGGTCCGACCCCGGGAAACGCTTGCGCCGCTCGTCCCCTGAGGGCTGTCGTGAGACGGCATCCCCGGGGCCTGCCCCTGAAGGCCTGAGACCCACAAAGGCGTCGTCCCACCCGCGCCGGTCCATCGGCACGGCAGCGCGCCCCCCGCCTCCCCCGACCACCTGCCTGAGGGTGGGGATGCCCCCTGCCGGAATCGATCGGGGGGAAGACCTCGGCTTGGTCGCGCCAGGCCAGCCGGGGGGAGGCATGATGGAGGTGAGCCAGGTCGAGCCTGAACCGGACGAGGTGGGTGCGGTCATCGAGGCGCGGCTCGATGCCGGCCTCGTGGAGCTCCTGGCCAACCCCGACCTGGTGGGGCGACGTCGCGGCCGGCCCGAGCAGCCCCGGTCGTGAGCCGATGCTCGTGGTTGCCAAGGGATGCCTCACGCCGTCCTCAGAGCTGGGTGGTGTCGACCAAGGCCACGGTGCGCTGGGGATCGAGACAGCCGATATCGAGCGGGGGCGACTCACCCAGGATCATGGCCGCCAAGCTCTCCGCCGCCGCTGGCGCGTGCATCACCCCATGACCGCTGAACCCGCAGCAGGCCCACACCCCGGGACGCGGAGTTGGGCCGACCAGCGGGTGATGATCGAAGGTCACCTCGTAGTGCCCGGTCCAGTGAGCCTCCGGCCGCTCCAGCGCCGCTTGGGGGACGAGGCGAGCCAGCCACTCCCGATGGGGCCCCCAAGCGCGGGGATCTCCCGGGCCGGTGACCAGCAACCGTCCTCGACGCTCCCGGAAGTGGTAGCCGGTGTCCAGCTCGAGGGTGACCGGCGTCCGGGCGTCCAGCCAGGCGAAGGGGCCGACCTGGAAGATCCCTCGCTCGACCGGGCGCACGTCCAGCCGTACGCCCAACCGTCGCCCCACCTCGCCCGACCAGGCCCCGGCGCAGATCACCACCACCTCTGCCTCCAGGTCCCGCGGTCCCGCCCCGCATCCGTATCGGAACTCGGCCCCAGCCGCCGTCGCCTCCTCCACCAGGCAGGCGAGGAGGTCGAGCGGCTGATAGACCCCGTCCAGGCGACAGTAGTTGGTCGCCAGCACTGCGTCCGCGGCCAGGAAGCGCACCAGGTCGCGGGGGTTGGGATGCTCGATGGGCAACCCCTGGCCACGCTGGAACACCGCCCGTCGGCGGAGCTCGTCCGCCCCCTCCGAGGTGGTGGCCAGGTACAGGTACCCGACCGGCCGGAACCCGATGCGGTCGGCGCGAGCCTCGAAGAAAGGCCGCGCAGCGAGCGAGAGGGCGATATTGATCGGGCTGCCGTGCTGGGTTCGAAACCCACCGAAGGCCTTACCCGTCGAGCCCAGGCCCCGGGGAGCGGGGTCGAACACGATCACGTCGCGGCGCCCCCGACCGGCCAGGGCCAAGGCCACCGAGGCCCCGGCGACCCCGCCTCCGAGCACGGTGATCACCGCCGTCGCACCTGACCACGCCCATAGCGGGCGATCAGCTCACCGGTCAGCGACAGCACTGACTCGGCCACCGGGAGGAAGAATACCCAGGCCGCCCGCCGGGTCGCGGTCGTGATCATGGTGCGAGCCGAGTCGGCCGAGGGGTTGCCACAGGGACCGAGATCGTCGGCGACGCAGATCCGGCCGGACACGTCCACGTGCCCCCGGCGGATGCCGAGGTAGCCCTCCTGCTCGCGGCCCAACCGGAGCCGCAACCGCCCCCGTACCTGGTCCAGGTCGTAGAGCCCGACCGGCACCTGGAGGCGAAGCGAGACCACGTTGGCCACGTCGACCAGGGAGTTGACGCGGGGGAACGGCTCACCCCGCCGCAGGCGACGGAGCAGCGCCTCGCTCGAGGGGCGATGCCGGGTCGGGTCCAGCCCGAAGCGTCGGTAGAGGGCGCGTGCCGGTCCGATGTCGCCCACCTGGCCCGCCCGCGCCTCCCGCTCGGCGATGGCCACCACCTGGTCGAAGTCCCCCCGCGGCCCCGTGACCTCCAGGTCGTACAGCTCCAAGGTCGAGACCGCCAAGTCGATCTCGGCCTCCAGGGGGAGGCTGGGCACGACGTCGGTCACGCCCCCCTGGGGCCGTCCACGGGCGCCGGGGGGGCGCAGGCCTGCCCGGGACGACGGGGACGGGGCGGACGGGCCAGGGACTCCAGCGTCTCCCAGAACCCGGGATAGGAGATGGCCACGCACTCCGCCCCCTCGATCTCGGTGCTCCCCTCGGCGAGCAGGCCGGCGACCGCCAGGGCCATCGCCACCCGATGGTCGCCGAACGCGTCGACCCGGGCACCGTGGAGCGACCGGGGCCCTCGGATCTCCCAGCCGTCGGGGAGTTCGGACACCTCCGCGCCCATGGCCGTCAGCCCAACGGCCATGGCCCGGATACGGTCCGACTCCTTGACCCGCAGCTCCTCGGCCCCCGTGATCCGGGTCGTGCCCGGCAGCACGGCCGCCGCCACGGCCAGCACCGGAAGCTCGTCGATCAGGGCCGCGACCTCGGCCCCGGCCACGGCGAAGGCCCGGGGCGCTGGCGCGGTGGCGACCTCAAGATCCGCCACCGGCTCGCCTCCCTGGAGGCGCTCCTGGGAGCGGCGGACCTCGATCCCGGCCCGTGCCAGCACCTCCAACAGGGCAGCACGGGTTGGGTTGACGCCCACCCCGGGCAGGCGCACGTGGGCCGATGGGTGCAGAGCCGCCGCCACCAGCCAGAAGGCGGCCGCGGAGAGGTCGCCCGGCACCGTGAGCTCGAGCGGACGAAGGCGCCCGACCGGGCCCCGGATCGAGACCACGAGGCCATCCACCTCCACCGGTGCGCCCATGACGGCCAGCATCCGCTCGGTGTGATCGCGGGTCGGGGCCGGCTGATGGAGCCGGGTGCGGCCCGAGGCGAAGAGCCCGGCCAGGAGGAGCGCCGACTTCACCTGGGCGCTGGCGACCGGAAGGGGGTAGTCGATGCCGCGAAGCCGGCCGCCCCCGCCCACGCGAAGGGGGTCGGTCTCGGCCCGGGCACCCATGGCTCGCAACGGCTCGGCCACCCGGTCCATGGGCCGCCGGGAGAGCGAGGCATCCCCCACCAGCGTCACCGAGAAGGGCGCCGCCGCCAGCACGCCGGCCAGCAGGCGCATGGTGGTCCCCGAGTTGCCGCAGTCGAGCGGACCGGAGGGCTCGCGAAGGCCGTGCAGCCCACGGCCCACCACCAGCTCGCCCTCGATCTCGACCCCAAGGGCACGCAGGCAACCAGCGGTGCTGGCCACGTCCGCCCCGGTGGAGAGGCCGTGCAGCCGGGCGACGCCCTCGGCCACCGCGTTCAGGATCAGCGCCCGATGGGAGATGGACTTGTCACCGGGGACGCACACCTCCCCCTCAAGGCGCTGCGGGGCCCTAACCGTCGCCAGCACGGCGCAGACCTCCGACCTGGGACCATCCGGCTCGGGCTCGCACCTCCCGCTCCTCCGCCCACCCGTCACGTGCCCGTCTGGCCGCCTCGAGCTGCTCCACCAGCGCCCTCTCGTCGCCCCCCTCCACCAGCCGTCGCAGGCGGGCCAGGGCCTCCTCCAGCGACCGCAGGCGGCGGGCGATGGCCTCCCGGTTCGTGCTCACGATGGCGGCGTGCAGCTCGGGGTCGCCGCCGGCCAGCCGGCTCAGGTCTCGGAACCCAGGGCCGGCCAGCCGCCGCATGCGCTCCCAGTCGGCATCCTCGGCCAGCGCCAGCACGAAGGCGGACGAGACCAGGAAGGCAGCGTGGCTGACGCCCGACACCAACCAGTCGTGGAGGGTGGCCTCCATGAAGACCGGGACCGCCCCCACGCTGCGGACCAGGTCAGTGACCACCGGCTCGTCCCGGGTCAGCACCCAGGGTGCGCCCTCGAACATGGTCGGGTCGGCGGCCTCGATCCCCGTCCGCTCGCGCCCGCACATCGGATGCCCTCCAACCAGGTCGATGCCGGCCTCGGCGGCCCAGGCCATGACCCGAGCCTTGGTGCTGGCCATGTCGGTCACCACCGCGGGGCGCCCGGCCAGGCTGGCCAGCAGACCGGGCAGCGCGGGGATCGGCGCCGCCAGCACGACCACGTCGGCCCCCCCGGGATCCCCTGGGCGCACCAGGCCCTCGGCGACCGCCTGCCGCAAGGTGGCCGGGTCGACGTCGTGGCCGATCAGGTCCAGATCCGGCCGCGCCCGGCGCAGCGCGCCCGCGAAAGAGGCACCCATCAACCCGAGACCGGCCACGCCCACGCGCATGGGGTTATATGTTCGCGGAAGCCCGGCCCAGCCCGCTGGCGGGGTCGAGCGAGCGCCCCTCGCCCCGGCTCACGCCGGCTGGGCCGCCGTCGCCCCGGTCAGGCGTCGGAGGTCACGCATGAGGCGGTCGAAGTTGTCGAAGTCCAGCGACTGGGCGCCGTCGCTCAAGGCCTCGTCGGGGCGGGGATGGACCTCGATCAGGAGGCCGTGCGCCCCCGCGGCCACCGCCGCCAGCGACATCGGGCGCACCAGCGACCACCGCCCCGTCCCCTGCGAGGGATCGACGATCACCGGGAGGTGGGAGAGCTCACGCACCAACGGCACCGAGTTCAGGTCGAGGGTGAACCGGGTCGAGGGCTCGAAGGTCCGGATCCCGCGCTCGCACAGGACCACGTTCCGGTTCCCCTGGCTCAGGATGTACTCGGCCGCCAGCAACCACTCCTCGACGGTGGCGGACATCCCCCGCTTGAGCAGGACCGGTTTCCCGCAACGGCCGACCTCCTGGAGGAGGGTGTAGTTCTGCATGTTGCGCGTGCCCACCTGGAGCATGTCCACGTAGGCCGACACCAGCTCCACGTCCGAGGCGGACAGCACCTCGCTCACGACCCGGAGCCCGGTCTCCTCTCGGGCCTGGGCCAGCATCTCCAGACCGGCCTTGCCCAGCCCTTGGAAGCTGTAGGGCGAGGTCCTGGGCTTGAACGCGCCGCCGCGGAGGATGCGGGCGCCTTGCTCCGCCACGTGCCGTGCCGTCTCGACCAGCATCTCCTCGCCCTCGACCGAGCAAGGACCGGCCATCACCACCACCTCGTCCCCGCCCACCGGGACCCCGCCCACGTCGACCACGGTGTCCTTGGGTTGGAACTCCCGGCTGGCGAGCTTGTAGGGCTTGGTGATCGGCACGATCTCCTGGATCGCGGGCAGGTGCGAGAAGGCCTCGCGGTAGGCGTAGGCGTTGGCGCCGATCACCCCGATCACGGCGCGATCCTCCCCGAACGAGACCTCGGGCCGCAGGCCGATCTCCCTGACACGGTCGACCACGGCTTGAACCTGGGCGCTCGTCGCCTGATGCGACATGACGATGATCAATCCGGGACTCCTCTCTCACGGTTGATGGGCCCCGCCCCGTCCTCCCCCCCACCGCTCCCGCTCGGCCCCAGGGCCTCGAGCTGGGCGCGCACCCGATCGAGGTCCTCTTTGATCGCGCGGGCGCCGCGCAGGTAGGCATGGCGCATCGCCCGCTGGGGACGGTCGGTGTTGTAGAGCAGGAGGACCCGAATGCATCGTGAGACGCTTCGGGGGTTGGGCCGCTGGACCTCCATCTCGTGACCGCACAGCAACGGCACCGTCACCCAGCCCAGCCTCCGCGCCGCCAGAGCGGGGAACTCGGCGTCGAGGTCACGCGTGGTGGTGAAGTAGGCGAAGGCGATCTCCTCCACCTCCAGGCCGTTCAGCCGAACCAGCTCCCGCAGGAGCTCGTCGGTCGCCTCCACGATCGCTTCGACATCGTTGCGATCGGCCGTGGTCGCGCCGCGGATCCCTCTCACCGGCATGCCGCCACCATCGCCTCCAGGAGTTCGATCGGATCCTCACCGTGGAGCAGGCGATCGAGCAGGGCGCTCGCGACCACGGCGGCGTCGGCCCGCCCCCGCAGCTGGCGCACATGCTCCGGGCGGGAGATCCCGAAGCCGGCCGCCACCGGCAGGTCGGTGGCCCGGCGTACCCGGGCCAGCAGCTCGGCCAGGCCGGGCGCCAGCTCCGCCCGCGCCCCGGTCACCCCGCGCAAGGTGACGCAGTACACGAAGCCCACGCAGCGCTGCACGATGCGGGCGACGCGCTCGTCCGGGCTGGTCGGGGCGACCAGGAAGACGGTGCCCAGACCGGCCTCCCGGAGCCAGCTCGCCATCGGCTCCGACTCCTCGACCGGCAGGTCGGGCATGATCACCGCCGACACCCCGGCGCCGGCGGCATCGGCCGCGAACCGGCGGGGGCCATAAGCGAGGATCGGGTTGACGTAGGTCATGAGCACGACCGGGACGCCGGTGTCGGCCACGGCCGAGGCGACCCTCAGCGCCCGGCGCACGTCGATGCCACGCTCCAGAGCCATCTGCCCGACCCGCTGGATGACCGGCCCGTCGGCCAAGGGGTCACTGAAGGGGACGCCGACCTCGATCGCGGCCACCCCGGCCCCGGCGTACCTCCGGCCGAGCCGTGCCGACCCCTCCAGGTCGGGGTAGCCGGCCATGAGATAGGGGACCAGGGCGATACCGTCCCCGGCCCGAAGCGCCGCCTGCAGCCGTCCGGCGGGATGGGCGACGGTCATGGCCGTGCTCCGGTCTCCTGCGCGGGACGCTGGGCTCGGTACGCCTCCACGGTGTCCAGGTCCTTGTCGCCGCGGCCGCTCAGGCACACCAGCACACGGCCGCCCGGGCCCAGCTCCCGGGCCAAGTGGCCAGCCACGTGCAGGGCGTGGGCCGGCTCCAGGGCCGGCACGATCCCCTCCAGCCGACTGCACAGCTCGAAGGCGGCCACCGCCTCCTCGTCCCCGACGGCCACGTACTCCGCCCGCCCCAGGTCACGAAGCCAGGCGTGCTCCGGCCCCACCCCCGGATAGTCCAGCCCGGCCGAGATCGAGTGCGTGGGCCGGACCTGGCCCTCGGCGTCCTGGAGGAGGTAGGAGTAGGCACCATGCAGGACGCCCGGACGGCCACCGGTGAGGGAGGCAGCGTGGCGGCCGCTCTCAAGCCCAGCCCCGCCGGCCTCGGCCCCAACCAGCCGTACCTGCTCGTCTCCGAGGAAGGCGGTGAAGACGCCGATGGCGTTGGATCCTCCCCCCACGCAGGCCACCACCACGTCGGGCAAACGGCCCTCGGCGAGGAGGTGCTGCTCGCGGGCCTCGTCCCCGATCACACGCTGGAGGTCACGCACCATCTCCGGATAGGGATGGGGGCCGACCGCCGAGCCGATGACGTAGTGGGTGGTGTCCACGTTGGTGACCCAGTCCCGGATGGCCTCGGAGGTCGCGTCCTTGAGGGTGGCGGTCCCTGCCTGCACCTCGCGGACCTCCGCCCCCAGCAGACGCATGCGACGGACGTTGATCGCCTGCCGGCGCATGTCCTCCGTCCCCATGTAGACGGCGCACTGGAGGCCGAACCGGGCGCAGACCGTGGCCGTGGCCACCCCGTGCTGACCCGCCCCGGTCTCGGCGATGACGCGACGCTTGCCCATCCGGAGGGCCAGCAGCACCTGGCCGAGGGCGTTGTTGAGCTTGTGGGCGCCGGTATGGCACAGATCCTCCCGCTTCAGGTAGATGCGAGCCCCGCCGAAGTGCTCGCTCAGCCGGTGGGCCAGGTAGAGGGGCGTCGGCCGGCCCACGAAGGTCCGACGCTGGTCCTCCAGCTCCCGTTGGAAGCCGGGGTCCTCCCGGGCCTCCCGCCAGGCGGCCTCCAGCTCGGCCAGGGCGGCCATCAAGGTCTCGGGGACGTACTGGCCTCCGTAGGGCCCGAACCTACCGCTGGTCGGCACGACGGTCTGCATCTCGTACAGCTTGCACGAAGGCGCGAACCAGGCCGGGGTCCTTGATCCGGACCTCCCGCTCCACGCCGCTGGAGACGTCGACGCCGTAGGGGCGGAGGGCGGCGACCACCTGCCCCACGTTCCCCGGCGACAGCCCGCCGGCGACGAAGGCCCGGCGCCGCCGGAGCAGGTCACGGGCCACTTCCCAATCCCAGGGTCGCCCGGTGCCACCACGCTGGTCCGGTGACCAGCTGTCGAGCAGGATCGGGTCCGGCCAGCCCCGGGCGTCGGGGAGCCGACCGTCGCGGACCTTGAGCGCCTTCATGATCGGCCGCGAGGACCGGAACCCCGCCGGCTCCGAGCCGTGGAGCTGCACCAGGTCCAGGCCGACGTAGGCGGCCACCTGCTCCACCTCATCCTCGGGCTGGTCGATGAAGACCCCGACCACCTGGGGCCGAGGCTCCAGGGCCTCGACGATGGCCCGGGCCCGCTCCGGCTCCACCCGGCGGCGGCTGGGGCAGAAGTGGAACCCGATCAGGTCGACACCGGCGCCTGCCGCCGCCCGAGCCGACTCCAGGTCACAGATGCCACAGACCTTGACCCGGGTCATGCCGAGGCCAGCTCCTCCAGCTTGGCCCCTGGGTCGGCGGCCCGCATCAAGGCCTCGCCGACCAGGATCGCGTCCGCTCCGGCCTCCCGCACCCGGCGGGCGTCTGCGGCCCGGTGGATCCCGCTCTCGGCCACCAGCACCACCTCGGCCGGGACCAGGGGACGAAGACGCTCGGTCAGCCCCAGGTCGACCTCGAAGCTGCTCAGGTCGCGGTGGTTGATCCCCACCACCCGGGCCCCGGCCTCGAGGGCCAGCGCCATCTCCCGCTCGTCATGGACCTCGACCAGCGCCTCCATGCCCAGCCGACGGGTGAGGGCGAGCAGCTCGCGGAGGCGGCTCGCCGTCAGCGCCGCCACGATCAGGAGGATGGCGTCGGCGCCGTAGGCGCGCCCCTCCAGCACCTGGTGCTCGGTGACCACGAAGTCCTTGCGCAGCACCGGCAGGCTGGCCGCGGCCCGCGCCTCCGCCAGGTGCTCCGGCCGCCCCCCGAAGCTGGTCTCCTGGCAGAGGACCGAGATCGCGGCGGCCCCCGCCCGGGCGTAGCCCGAGGCCAGGCGAGCGGGGGCGTACTCCCGGCAGAGCTCGCCCATGATCGGGGTCCGCGCCTTCATCTCCGCGATGACGGCCAGCCTCCCCGATCGCGCCGCCGGGACGTCCCCCGGCCGCAGGGCGGCGACGAGGTCACGAGGGGGAGGCAGGGCGAGGGCGAGCCGCTCCAGCTCCGACTCCGGCATCCGAGCCCTCCGCCGCTCGACCTCGGCCAGGGACTCGTCGACCAGCCGACGCAGCAGGTCGCTCACCGTCCGACCGCCTGCGAATGGCAGGACCAGCGCTCCAGCACCGCGGCCGCCCGACCGCTGTCGATGGCGCCGGCGGCGAGCTCGAGCCCCGCGTGCCAGTCCTCGACCAGGCCAGCCGCACGCAGGGCGGCGCTGGCGTTGAGGAGCACCACGTCCCGATGAGGCCCGTGCTCCCCCTCGAGCACGGCGCGGGCGATGGCCGCATTGTCGACCGGGGAACCACCCCGCAGCGCCTCCAGCGAAGCTCGGCGCAGGCCCAGCTGGTCGGGGTCGAGCTGGTACTCGCGCCGGCGGCCGTCGAGCGCCTCGATGACCAGCGAAGGCCCGGCCAGGCTCAGCTCGTCCAGCCCATCGGCGCAGAAGACCAACACCCGTTCCGCCCCCAGGCGGAGGAGGACGTCCGCCATCAGCGGCGCCAGCCCGGGCTCCGGCACCCCGAGCGCGTATCGCCCGGCCCCGGCCGGGTTGCAAAGGGGCCCGAGCACGTTGAAGACGGTCCGCACCCCGAGCTCGCGCCTGGGCACGGCCGCGAAGCGGAAGGATGGGTGGAAGCGAGGCGCGAACAGGAAGCCGATCCCCACCTCTCGGATGCAGCTGGCCACGCCCTCCGGGGCGAGGTCGATCCGCACCCCGAGCGCCTCGAGCACGTCGGCGCTGCCACAGGCCGAGGAGGCCGCCCGGTTGCCGTGCTTGGCCACCCGAGCCCCGCAGGCCGCGGCCACGATCGCCGAGACAGTCGAGATGTTGAAGCTGCGCGAGCCGTCGCCGCCGGTGCCGACCACGTCGAGCAGCGAGCCCGGGTCAGGGACCTCGATCGGGGTCGCCCGGGCTCGGGCGGCCCGGGCCAGGCCGGCGATCTCCTCCGCGCTCTCGCCCTTGACGCGCAGGGCCATGATCAGGCCCGCGATCTGGCTGGGGGTGGCCTCGCCGCGCATGATCAGCTCCATGGCTTGCGCCGCCTCCTCCTCGGTCAGCCCCTCGCCTCGCGCGAGCCTGGCCAGGAACTCGATCATCGCCTCCCCTCCCGTCCGGCCTCCACCTCGTCCAGGAAGTTGCGGAGGAGACGCTTGCCCTCCCCGGTCAGGATCGACTCGGGGTGGAACTGGACGCCATAGGTGGGGTGGGAGCGATGTCGCAGCCCCATCACCACCTGGTCGTCCGTCCAGGCGGAGACCACCAGCTCGGGGGGGAGGGAATCGGCCTCCACGACCAGCGAATGGTAACGGGTGGCCTCGAATGGGCTGGGCAGGCCGACGAACGGGGCCCCCCCGTCGTGATGGACGAAGGAGGTCTTCCCGTGCACCGGCCGGTGGCGGACCACCCGGGCGCCCAGGGCCTCGCCCAGCGCCTGGTGGCCGAGGCAGACCCCCAGGATCGGCATCTTCCCGGTGAGGGCACGGATGGCGGCCACCGAGATCCCTGCCTCGGCCGGCGCCCCCGGCCCCGGCGAGACGACCAGGGCGTCGTGCCCGGCCAGGGTCGCCAGGTCGACCTGGTCGTTGCGGAAGGCGCAAGGAGCGGCGCCCAGCTCGGCCAGGTACTGGACCAGGTTGTAGGTGAAGGAGTCGTAGTTGTCGATGATGGCCACACGGGTGGTGCCAGCGCTCATGCCACCGCCTCCGCCTGCTCCACCGCCGCGAACATCGCCCGCGCCTTGGCCATGGTCTCCTCGTACTCGCGCCCCGGGTCAGAGTCCGCCACCACCCCTGCCCCGACCTGCACGTAGGCCATGCCCTCGGCGATGACGATCGTGCGCAGGGTGATGGCCATGTCCAGGTCGCCGCCGAAGGCGACGTACCCGAGCGCGCCGGCGTAGCAGCCCCGGCGCTCCGGCTCCAGGGAGGCGATGATCTCCATCGCCCGGATCTTGGGAGCCCCGGAGACGGTGCCGGCGGGGAAGGCGGCCCGCAGGGCGTCGAGGGAGCTGCAGCCCGGTGCCAGGCGGCCGCTCACGGTCGAGCTGATGTGCATGACGTGGGAGTAGCGCTCGACCTCCATCAGCCGCTCCACGCGGACGCTGCCCGGGACCGCCACCCGGCCCACGTCGTTCCGGCCCAGGTCCACCAGCATCACGTGCTCGGCCCGCTCCTTCTCATCGGCGAGCAGCTCCCGCTCCAGCTCGGCGTCCTCGGCCCGCCCCACCCCGCGAGGCCGGGTGCCGGCCAGCGGGCGCACCGCCACCCGGTCGCCCTCCACCTTGACCAGGAGCTCGGGTGAGGTGCCGACGACGTATCGGCCCTCGCCCAGGGCGAGGTGGTACATGTAGGGGGACGGATTGATCCCGCGCAGGCATCGGTAGACGTCGAACGGCCGAGCCGCCAGGGGCTTCCGGAAGCGCTGGGAGGGCACCACCTGGAAGGCATCCCCGGCCAGGATGTGCTCGCGGGCCGTGGCCACCATGGCCTCGTACCGGTCGCGGCTGACGTTGGACCGCCAGCCGAGGCCGGTCGGACTCGGCGGGGGCGGGGGCGGAGGCGGAGCGACGCCCAGGCGCTCGGCCATCTCGTCGAGCCGCGCCAGCGCTGCCCGGTAGGGCTCCAGCCGGGGACGGTGGAGGGTGATCAGGAGCAGACGCTGGGTCACGTGGTCGAAGACGGC
This sequence comes from Candidatus Dormiibacterota bacterium, assembly GCA_035294145.1. Lineage (GTDB taxonomy): Bacteria > Chloroflexota > Dormibacteria > Dormibacterales > Dormibacteraceae > CADDZO01. The sequence continues at coordinate 40,686 of DATGLL010000073.1, forward strand.
CATGCTCTCGACCAGGAGGAAGGCGCTCTCCGGGAGGGGCGGCGCGGGCCCCGGGGAAACCGGCAGACGCTCGAAGTAGCGGGCGACCTCGTAGCTGAGGAACCCGACCGCCCCGCCGACGAACGCAGGCAGGCCGGGGATGGGCGCCGGGCGCTGGGCCGCCACCTGGGCGAGCGCGGGTAGGGGATCGCCCCCCCCAAGGTCGAGCGGGCGTGGCCGGTAGCCGATGAAGGAGTAGCGGCCCAGGTGCTCGCCACCGACCACGCTCTCGAGCAGGAAGCCGGGGCCGTCCGCCGGGCACAGCCGCGTGTAGGCGGCGACCGGCGTCAGGAGGTCGGCGGGCAGGACCCGGTGGATCGGGATCAGGTCGTGGTCTCGGGCCAGCTCCCGAGCTTGGTCGGCGGCGGGGACCGCCGGGGGGACCGTCCTCAACATGACGTGCTCCTCGTCTCTTCTCGTCTGATCTACGCTCTTTCCCTGGAGGCCAGGGTGAAGCCCGAGTCTATCAGGATCTCGACGATCGACTACCACACCGCTGGGGAGCCGTTCCGGATCGTGACCGATCCCTGCCCGCAGGGGACGACGGTCCGGGAGCGACGTCGCCAGGCCGCCCGCCAGCTCGACCACATCCGTCGGCTCCTGGTCTCCGAGCCCCGTGGCCACGCCGGCATGTACGGAGGCTTCGTGACCCCGCCCGACGACCCGGGGGCGGACCTGGGGGTGGTGTTCTTCCATGGCTCTGGGTACTCCACCGCCTGCGGCCACGGCACCATCGCACTGGCCACCTGGGCCGTGGAGAGCGGCCGTGTGCCCGCGCACGAGGGCGAGCGCGAGGTCGTGGTGGACGTGCCCTCCGGCCGCGTGCGGGCCTGGGCCACGGTCAGGGACGGCGACGTGACCGGGGTGCGCCTCCGCAACGTGCCCGCCTTCGTGCTCCGGCGTGGGGTCGAGGTCGAGGGCTGCCAGTTCGACCTGGCCTTCGGGGGCGCCTTCTACGCCCTCGCCCCGGCCCCGGCCCCCCTGACCCTGGACCACCTGCCCGAGCTCGTGGCTCGCGGACGGGCGGTGGCCGAGGCGTTGCGACGCTCCGAGGAGATCGTCCACCCGCTCGAGCCCGAGTTGCACGGCCTCTACGGGGTGATCTGGACCGAGGGACGCCGCAACCTCACCGTCTTCGCCAACGGCCAGGTCGACCGCTCCCCCTGCGGCAGCGGCACCTCGGCGCGCCTGGCCCTGCTCCACGCCAACGGCGCCCTGGCCCGCGGCCAGGCCCTGCACCACCAGAGCATCATCGGCACCGAGTTCGTGGGACGGGTGGTGGGCGAGACCCGCGTCGCTGGCCTCCCCGCGGTGATCACCGAGGTCGAGGGGGCCGCCCACCTGACTGGCCGCCACGAGTTCGTCCTGGAGCCCGGCGATCCGCTGGGGCCCGGCTTCCTGCTGGGGCCCGGGTAGGCGAGCCCCCGCCCGTGGGGACTCGGGGCCAGCCTACCCGGGCATCTTGATCGCGCCGCCGTCGCTTGTGCCGGGTGGTCCGGCGGGCTGTGGGGGAGGAAGCCGAGCCGCTCGAGCTGGCAGGCCCGGGCACGGCCCCGCGTCGATGGCCCCAGCGCCCCTCCCGCGAGCCGCCTCTGGCCCGCCCGGCTCCACCCCTCGAACCTCGATCGCGGGCAGGTCCGGCCCGATCCGTCCCCGACGGTCCAGCCAGGGGTTAACAACAGCTGACGCGCCCATACACTACAATCCACTTCCATGAACTTGAAGCAGTGGGCGCGCGAGCAAGGCATCCACCCCGTGACCGCCTACCGCTGGTTCCAGTCGGGCAAGCTCCCCGTCCCGGCCCGGCG
>DATGLL010000074.1:0-2337 GCA_035294145.1 Candidatus Dormiibacterota bacterium
GGCTCAGTTGGAGCCTTCGTGAAGCGCAGAGCCGCGGTAAGACCCGGGCTTCTCGGGCACGCGGCAAGGAAGCGCGAAGCCCGCAAGGGCAACCCCGTGAGGGGTGCCGTATGAGACTATCGCTTACTCAGCGGCAACGGCCCATATACTCGGCTCCGATGGCCCGCACCACTGGGAGCGTGAGGACGGTCCCCGGCCGGCGAGGGCGGGGCGAGGGCAAGATCGGGGCCAGGGAGCGGGTGCTGGCGGCCGCCTACGAGCTGTTCGCGCGCGAGGGCGTCCGGGCGGTCGGGGTCGACCGGATCATCGAGCAGGCGGGGGTGGCGAAGATGACCTTCTACCGCCACTTCCCCTCCAAGGACGACCTCGTGCTCGCGTTCCTTCGGAGGCGCGAGGAACTGTGGACACGGCGGTGGCTCGAGGCCGAGGTCCGCAGGCGGGCGGTCTCGCCCCAGGAGCGGCTGGTGCGGGTCTTCGACCTCTTCGACGAGTGGTTCCACCGCCCCGACTTCGAGGGATGCTCCTTCATCAACGTCCTGCTGGAGACGCCGGAGGCCGGGCGGCAGGTGCGGGACGCCACCGCCTCCCACCTGGCCAACATCCGCGCCTTCCTGTGCGAGCTGGCCAGCGAGGCCGGGATCGCCGACCCGGAGGGCTTCGCCCGCCAATGGCACATCCTCATGAAGGGCGCGATCGTCGCAGCGGTCGAGGGGGACCGCGAGGCGGCACGCCGCGCCCAGGGGGTGGCCAGGCTCCTCCTCGCCTCCGAGCTCGACCGGGCGAGGTCGTGAGCCGGAGGCGGGGTCGGGGGGCGTGCCCGCCCGATTCGGGGTGGTGGGTCGGCCGGAGGGTCGTGGGCCTCGGTCATGGCCCTCACGCCCAGCCCTCCTGCCCGCGCGCGACGGCCTCCCCCGGCCCGTCCCATCGCTGATCCCCGTCGGCCTCCGACGAGGGGGCACCGTCGCCCCTCGACCTCCCAGGCGGACCGTTGGGGGACTCCTGCCGCGCAGGTCGGCGGAGCTCCGGCGCTGCGGCGGGGGCGGGATGGCCCGCACCGTGAGATGATGGCGTCCATGACGACGGCCGAGCCTCCCAGGGGGATGCTGGCATGAGCGGGTCGCGTCCTGGCCCCCACCTCGCGTGCCCCCTCTGGTTGAGCCGGCTGGTCGCGGCGGCCTACGACCTCGGGACCCGAGGGATGGAGCGGGAGCTGTTCGGTGAGCGGCGTCGCCGGCTGCTCGGCGCGGCCGCTGGCGAGGTGCTGGACGTCGGGGGTGGGACGGGGGCGAACCTGCCCCACCTCCCCCGGGGGCGCGTCACCCGGCTGGTCCTCCTCGACCCCTCGCCCGGGATGCTGGCCCGAGCACGGGGTAAGGCGCGGGAGCTGGGGGTGGAGGCGCAGCTGGTGCGAGGGCGGGCCGAGTGGCTGCCCTTCCCAGCCCAGCGCTTCGATGCCGTGGTCTTCACGCTGTCGTTGTGCACGATCGGGGACCCGGCGGCAGCCCTGGAGGAGGCGCGTCGGGTGCTGCGCCCGGGTGGCCGGCTCCTGGTCCTGGAGCACGTCCGGGCGGCCAGCCCGGGGCTGGCGCGCTGGCAGGACCGGCTCACCCCGCTCTGGAGGCCGATCGGGGGTGGCTGTCACCTGAACCGGGACACCAGGGCGACGATCGAGGCGGCCGGCTTCCGGTTCGAGGCCGTGGAGGAGCTCATGGAGGAGCGCATCCCGATCCCGGTGATGCGGCCACAGCTGATCGGCGTCGCCCTCCCCGTTGACCGCGTCCCCTGACCAGCCCCCCTGCCCCGGCTAGGGTTCCTCCGTGGGCACGAGGGTGGCCACCGACGCCCCCATCGCCGTCGCGCCCCCAAGGAGCGCCAGGGTGCCTGGGGCTTGCACGCCTCGGCCCAGGCGGTGGCTGACGGTGCCTGAGGTCGATGGGGGTGGGCCTCGCGAGCCCGAGCGGAGGCCGGTCGAGGTCTCACGAGGCCGGCGCGGTCAGGTGGCCGATGGCCCGAGGGGCTTTCGGGCGCTGCCGGCGAGGGGCGTCTGGCGGTCGGTCCAGGCGCTGGCGCGCCCAGGGGAGGGGCGGTCTCGAGGTGGAGGCCGGGCCGGTGGCGATCTTGGTCGCCTCGACGCTCAGCTCATGGGTCGGAGGACGGGGCTTGCCGGTCTGATGGCATGTCCGCTGGAGGGGTCCCCCATCCGACGAGCCTGAGGACGGTCCGGCCATCTTGGTCGCCGTCCTCCACCTCCACCACCAGCTCCGCCCTTCCCTCCTCGTCGGGCACCCAGCGCACCGAGACGATCCGATCCCCTCTCCCCACCCCGATCCCCAAGGG
>DATGLL010000075.1:0-7034 GCA_035294145.1 Candidatus Dormiibacterota bacterium
GGCTCAGTTGGAGCCTTCGTGAAGCGCAGAGCCGCGGTAAGACCCGGGCTTCTCGGGCACGCGGCAAGGAAGCGCGAAGCCCGCAAGGGCAACCCCGTGAGGGGTGCCGTATGAGACTATCGCTTACTCAGCGGCAACGGCACGTCGGGCGTTCGCCAGCACCGTTCGAAGGGGCGCGACCGTTGCCTTCCGAGGCCGTCACAACGACCTTGCACGAGCCTTCGTGGGCGGGCGCTGGCGTCGGGCGTCCACCCCGGGCCGTTGCCCGCCGCTCCCGCACGGCCGACTCCCCCTCCCGGTCTCTCGGTCCCCAGGATGGGCAGGCTCATCCTGGTCGGAGGCCTGGAGGCTCCGACGCATCCCCGGGCAAGCGCCCTCGTCCCCGCCGGGGGCCCTCCGCCGCCCGGTCGATCGGGCGCGAATGCTCCGTCGACCGGGCGTGAGCGAGGGGCGCTCGAGCGACGGAGGGCGAGGGAGGCCTCTCAGGCAGCTTCGAGGGGCGTCGGTCGCGAGACCGTCGTCGAGCCCGAGGGTCGGTGCGGCTGCCTCAGGGCCGAGCCCGTCGAGGCCATGCCGGACGTCCCCGGCGGTTCGCCCTGGGCCTCACCCCGAGCCATGGCAGGCACCCCGGCGGCGGGGAGGAGGCCGCTTTGCCTCCGCCGGGGCGGTGCGGGTGGGCACCGATCCTCGCCGCCATGGTGAGGCGAGGGAGCGGGTGGTCTTCCGGCTCAAGGTGGCCCGTCCCGGGCCGGGGCATCCTGATCCCAGCGCCCTGGGCGTGACGAGGGCCGGAGGGGCCCGGAGGTCGGCGGGACTGGCCTCATGCTCCCTCTGTTGCCTTCCCTGGACTGGCGCTCCTCCCGCGGTGGCTCGGTGGCCGACCTGCACGGGCGCGTGGTCGTGGGGCCTGGCGAACCTGGGCGTTCGCCACCTACCCAGCGGCTACGGGGCTCCTGATGGCCATCAGCCAGCCCGCACCACCAGGCCCGTACCCGTGATGCTCTCGTGGACACTGGGCGAGCCCAGGTAGCTGACGCGGCCTGCTCCCATCACGTCCACGTCAAGGCGGTCGGAGACCCGCAGCTCGCAGAGACCGGCTCCGGTCAGGAGCACGGTCGCTTGCTGGCTGTGCAACCCCTGGCCCTGATAATGGCTGGCCCCCATGACCGTGATCTGTTGCCGGGGGACCGTTCCTGTGGCGGTCATCTCGGCGCTGCCCGAGAGGGTGACGGTGAGGTTGGAAGCCTGGAGGTCGGTCAGGGTGGCACGGCCGCTGCCGTCGACGTCCAGCGTCAGGTCGTCGGCCCGCAGACCTGTCGCCTGGATGCTGACGGCCCCAGAGAGCTGCAGCTCCCTGAGACCCGACGCCCTCAGGTGGTACACGATGGGACGGTGGGCATCCAGGTTGGCGCCTGGAACTGGCCCGATCTCAAGCGTCCGGTCTTCGACCTCGGAGCGAATCTGGGACAGAACGTCGGGTTCGGCCTCGATGCTCAAAGCCTCCGGGGTACCGGGCGTGACCACGAGCAGGCCGATGCCGGAGACATGGACGCGGTCGAACCCGGCGACCGACCGCTGCTGGGTCTGAACGTCGGCGCCGGTGGCGGCGGCCGGAGCCTCCGTCGGGGCGCCGCCGACGGTGCCAGCGGTCTGGCAGGCGGCTGAGCCGATGCCACTGAGCAGGAGCAGGAGCAGGATCGGGTGTCTCCACGATGGCATGGCCATCCTCCAAATGATCGTCGTCCGGCGCTGGGTAGAGGTGCCGGTGGAGGTGGGGCTTGGGTCGGGTTCGAGGCAGGGTGCAACGGCGCTGGGCAACGGACGCTATCACCTCCGCCGGGGAGCGGTGGCCGGACCGGGCGCCGGGGGATGAGCCCCGACCATCCGGAGCCACCGGGTCGTCGTCTGGGTCGGTCACTGGCCTCGGCCAGGTGCCACCGCTGGGCGCGGTGACGCCGCTCTGCCCCAGGCCGGGGTGGCCAACAGGGGATCGGCGACGTGGAGGAGCACGGTGCCCGCCTCCTTCTGCGGCGCCTGCGGCACGCGCCGCACCCCCGTGGCCGCCGAATCCGAGGTCCGAGGGGCCAGGCCGCAGGAGGTGCGCTCACCGCCGGCCGAAAGCATCCCCGAAGTGATGTCATCGTTGGTGTCCCGTGCTCTCGTCAAGGGATACGATCGGGGGGCGGTGAGTGGGCCCCGCGGTCATCGTCGCCGCCGAGGGAGCGATCGTCCCGTCAAACGGCACCCCTCACGGGGCTGCCCTCGCGGGCTCCCCACCGGAACCGGTTCCCGTGGGGTCCCCAAGCCGGCCTCGTGAGGGTGGGGATCGTCATCGACCTCGGAGGGATCGACCTCCACCTCCTCGGCCTCGCCACCGGGCCAGGAGCCTCCGACCTCTCCCGTCCCGCTCAGAGCCGACCTCGCCCCCCACCTGCCCGACGACCGGCCCTCGAGCGCTGGCCCAGGCCACCACCCCCGCCCCTTGCCGGTCCGGATCGGGCCGGCTCGGCGCACCCGGACGTGCCCGGTCCCGCGCCTTCTCGGGACCGGCGTCGTGCCCTCCCAACCCTGGCGAGAGGCGGTCTTGGGATGGACCCCGCGGGTCCCCGCCCACTCCTCCAGGTTCGCGGTTGCGGGTGATGGTTCCCTCATCGATCAACTGTTGCAGCCCCCCGGTCTGGGCATCCGATCGCTACGGGATGGGCTCGTACAACGCGCAGAGCATGCCGAAGTAGGTGGGGACCTCGTAGGCGAGCAGGCGGCCCCGCCAACCTGGGCCGAGCGCTCCGTGGAGCATCAAGAGCTGCCACCAACTATCGGCCTTTGCCTGCTCCACCATGGCCGGATCGAGCAATGGGAGGGCCCCCAGTCGGTCTTGCTGCACCAGGCGGACGATGAGCTGGTCGTACTCCTGGGAGGCAGGATGGAACCCATAGGGACCGTTGGGGTCGTGGGCGTGGCCCTGATCGGCGCTGGCCACCAAGGCGACCGTACGCTCGTGGATGGCGGCGGCGCGGGCGATGGCGGCACCAGCCCGGACATGCTCAGAGGGCGGGAGTTCAGGGCTCGGGGAGACGATCACGACCTCGGGGGTGGGGTCTCCGCGCGCGAGGAACCAGAGCGGGACCAGGGTGCCCCAGTCCATGGGAAGGACCGTGCCGGTCGCCTCGGCCTCGGGGCTGACGCCGACCCCGACCGCGGATACCCCCGCCAGCCGGAGCGTAGTCAACATCGTGCTGGCCAGCTTGCGATCGATCACGCAGCGCAGTCGCACTCGGTGATGGTTCTCCTCGATCTCGCCGGCGGCCGTGGTGGCCATGGCCACGGCGATGGCCCCAGGGACGTGGACGTGATGTGGTGTCACGACCACGATCGTCTGCGGGCGGACGGCGGCGAAGCGGCGCCCCATCTCCTCCATGGCGACCCGGATGCTCCTCACCCGGCTGGCCAGGTCCGGGGGGCAGAGCTCGTCGATCACGATGCCTCCGTGCGGTGCGATGGCGGCGATCACGAGACCTCCGCGTCCCTCCTGGGACCTGTCGCGTTCCTCGTGCGTCAGGTGCTTCCCCATCAAAAGCCGCGAGAGGGGCCTGCGGTCTCCTGAGCCGCGAGCTCCTCGGCCTGGGCTCGCGGCCGCCCAACCGGCGGAGCCATCGCTCCTCCGTCGATCGGCTGCCCCCGACGCCACCTCAGCTCGGGGCGATGGGGATGCCGTTCAGGCCCGGCCACGACCTCCCCAAGGCCTGCCCCCAAGGCATCCGACCCCTCGGGGCCACATGGTGCCGGGCACTCCTGGATGACGCTGCGTCGTGCCCTGCCATCTCCATCCGCTCGATTGAGCGGACGATCCAGCGCCTCCGCCCAGGCAGGGCCGCAGGCCACCGAGCCCGCCGTCACCGATGCCTGGCGAGGCGTCACAGGCAGGGCTCGAACCGTCGCCGAAAGGTGATGGCCCTCCCGGGCTGGCCATGGTGCGGCACGACCGACGCGCGGGCCCACCGGCCGCAGGCCGAGGTCCTCTGCGGACCCAGGGGGGCACCACGACCGGGGAGACGTGAGCGTCACCGAGGGCTTCCTCGGGCTCGGAAGGGGCGTTCAGGTGCCAATAGAGGATGCGCGGTCCGTTGCCTGGGAAACCGCCGGCCTCGGCGGGCTGGGTCGTCATGCCGCGAAACAGTATGCCGAGAGGCGGCGCTGCTTGCCGTTGTCGGGGCGATCGTGGCCTGGACGTCGGGCTTGAGCGATGAGTACCCTGGGGCAGGGGTAGATTTGCCTGCATGCCGGTCACGCTGAAGGAGCTGGCAGCACGTGCCGGGGTCCATCCATCGACGGTCTCCCGAGTCGTCAACAAGGACCCTGGGCTGCGGATCGCGCCTGAGACGCGGGCCCGGATCGAGGCCTTGGTCGCCGAGACGCAGTACCAGCCCAATGGGGTCGCCCGAAGCCTGAAGCTGCGGCAGAGCTTCGTGGTTGCGGTGATCATCCCCGACGTGACCAACCCCCTCTTCGCGGGCATCTTCCGCGGCGTCGAGGACGTGGCCCTGACCCGCGGGTACAACGTCATCCTCTGCAACACGGATAACCTCCACGAGCGCGAGGCATCGCACCTGGAGTCGCTCCACGCTCGACGGGTTGACGGGGTGATCCTGGCCAGCGCGACCCTTGCCGACCCCTCGGTGGCACGGCTGCGGCAGCTCCGGATCCCCTTCGTGCTGGTGAACCGTTACAGCGACACCCGCCATGCCTTCGTGGGATCGGATGACATGGCCGGAGGGCGCCTGGCCACTGAGCACCTTCTGGCTCTCGGGCACCGCCGCATCGCCCATCTGGCCGGCTCGCAGCGGGTCAGCACCTCCTTGCTCCGCCGGCGCGGGTACCTTGAAGCGTTGGAGCAGGCCGGCGTCGAGCCCGATCCTTCCCTCATCGTGGATGGAGGGTTCACCGAGGAATTGGGAGCGCAGGCCATGGAGCGGCTGCTGAAGCTACCACGGCCCCCAACCGCCGTCTTCGCGGTCAACGACATGGCTGCGGCCGGGGCTCAAAGCGTCCTTGCCCGCCGTGGCCTGCGCATCCCCGAGGACGTGTCCATCGTCGGCTACAACGACGTCCCCCTCGTCTCTCGGTTGCATCCACCTCTTACCACGGTCCGGGTGCCGCCCGTGCGCTTCGGCCAGGCCTCGGCCGAGATCCTCTTCGAGCAGCTTGAGAGCGGAACCTTGTCGTCGCGGCGGGTGGTGTTCCAGCCTGAGCTGGTGATCCGGGCCTCGACCGGCCCGCCTGGATAGGGCGGTGGTGTCCCCGCCCGCGTGTGAGCGGTGCACAAACGTTTGTGTTAGGGTGAGGGCACCGTGAGAAGCGTGGGATTCGTGGGCTTGGGAACCATGGGCGGCCGGCTCGCCCGTCGGTTACTCTCCGTCGGCCATGAGGTCTATGGGTTCAACCGAACCCCGGAGAGGGCACGGTCGCTGGTCGGGGAGGGCTTGCACCTCTGCGGGACGCCACGCGCGGTGGTGGAGCGGTCGGAGGTCGTCTTTTCGATGGTCACCGGCAATGAGGCTCTGCGATCGGTGGCCGAGGGACCGGACGGCATCCTGGCTGGCCTCCGCCCTGGCCAGGTCTGGGTGGACATGACGACCGCAGGCCCGGAGGTGAGCCGGGAACTGGCTCGGCGGGCGGCCGAACGCGGCGGGTGCCTGTTGGACGCACCTGTGTCGGGCAGTGTGACCACGCTGGAGCAGGGCCAGCTCTCGATCATGGTGGGCGGCGACCGTGCCGCTTTCGAGCGGGTCGAGCCCCTGCTACACCAACTTGGGCGTCGCGTCACCTATGTGGGGGGCAACGGTGACGCGCTCCTGCTCAAGCTCGCCATCAACCTGAGCCTTCCCGTCCAGATGCTGGCCTTCAGCGAGGGCGTGTTGCTGGCCGAGCGGTCAGGCATCCCTCGCGAGGTGGCCGTGCGGACGATGCTCGACAGCGTGATGGCCTCGCCCATGCTCGGGTACCGGGGTCCGTTCGTCCTCGAGCTGCCCGAGGAAGCGTGGTTCGACGTCTCGATGATGCAGAAGGACGTGCTGCTCGCGCTTGAGACGGGCCGCAAGCTGGACGTGCCCATGCCCGCCACCGCGCTCGCCAATGAGATGCTGACCGCGGCCCGTGGGATGGGCTTTGGCCGTCGCGACTTCGCCGCCATCTTCCACACCTTGGCCTCCATGGCCGGGGGGCACCGGCTGGAGCAAGGCGGCGACCAGTCCGATGGCGCGGAGACGGGAGCGCCGGCCAGCGGTCCCGGCTGATCGCCGGGGCGGAGGCGCCGATGCTGGGTTGGTGGGGCTAGGCCGTGGCCGGCGCTTGACCTAGCGGGCCTCTCCGTGGGGTTGCGACCGTTGCCGTCCCAGGCCTCTGTCACGCTCTTCGGTGGGCCTTCGTGAGCGGGCGCTGGCGCCGGGCGTCCACCCCGGGCCGTTGCCCGCCGCTTCCGCACGGCCGACCCCCCTCCCGGTCTCTCGCTGCCCAGGATGGGCAGGCTCATCCTGGTCGGAGGCCTGGAGGCTCTGACGCATCCCCGAGCAAGCGCCCTCGTCCCCGCCGGGGGCCTCCGCCGACCAGCGTGGGGCCTGGGTCGCCAGCCGTCACGGGTGCCGCCCGGTCGATCGAGCGCGAGTGCTCCGTCGACCGGGCGTGAGCGAGAGGACTCGGCCAGGCTCCCGGCCGCCGCGCCGTCAGGCTGACGGCGATCCGGTGGCGATCCTGGTGGCGGGGGATCAGCCCCTGCCCCTATCCTCTCTTCTCTTCGCGTCGTGGCCATGGGGAAGCCGACCCTGCCCCCTGCCATGCTCCTCGACCCGGCCATCGCGTGTCGTGGGCTGGCCCTGGCTGAGGTGGCGAGAGGGTTAACAACAGCTGACGCGCCTATACACTACAATCCACTTCCATGAACTTGAAGCAGTGGGCGCGCGAGCAAGGCATCCACCCCGTGACCGCCTACCGCTGGTTCCAGTCGGGCAAGCTCCCCGTCCCGGCCCGGCGAGTTGGTC
>DATGLL010000076.1:0-2283 GCA_035294145.1 Candidatus Dormiibacterota bacterium
GATGCCCTCGACGTCGACGCAGAGGCCGAAGCGGTCGAGGAGCTGAGGACGGAGCTCTCCCTCCTCGGGGTTCATGGTCCCCACCAGGATGAAGCGGGCGGGGTGGACGACCGAGACCCCCTCCCGCTCGACGACGTTGACCCCCATGGCGGCGGCGTCGAGCAAGACGTCGACGATGTGATCATCGAGGAGGTTGACCTCGTCGACGTAGAGGATGTTGCGGTTGGCCTCGGCCAGCACCCCGGGCTCGAAGCGACGGGAGCCCTCGCGGAGGGCGGCCTCCAGGTCGATGGTGCCCACCACCCGGTCCTCGGAGGCGTTGATCGGCAGCTCCACCACCCGCATCCGACGCCAGCTGCGTGGGAGTGGGTTCTCGCCGTCCAGGTGCCGTTCGCGGCAGTCGTTGCACAGGGTCTCAACGTCGTCGGGGTGGCACCCGAAGGTGCAGCCCTCGACCACCTCCTGCTCGGGCAGGAGGCGCGCCAGGGCGCGGACGGCGGTGGACTTTGCGGTGCCTTTCTCTCCTCGGATCAGCACCCCGCCGATGGAGGGGTTGATGGCATTGAGGACCAGGGCGAGCTTCATACGCTCCTGGCCGACGATTGCGGTGAATGGAAACGTGTAGCGCTCTACGGCCACGGCAGTGACATGTTATCCAGGGCCTGGAACCCGACGCGGCCCCTCGGGCTACCGCGACTTTCGCAGCTGGTTGGCAACGGCGGTCGCGATCTCCTCGCGGGAGAGGTCGTAGAGACCGAAGTAGCGGGCTCCCATCCGCTCAGCGAGGTCGGCGCAGGCGTTGATGGCATAGGTCTGGTACATGGGCGCGACCCGCGCCAGGTGCTGCACCGAGGGCAGGTGGCTGAAGTCACGGGCCGAGTCGATCACCAGCGCGTCGATCTTCTCTGCGTTGATCAGCGCGGCTACCTTCTGAGCCTCCACCAGGGGCTCTTCCTTGAACATCGAGATGTTGCCTCGCCCGTCCGAGATCAACACCAGCAGCGGCCTGATCGATGGATCCCGGGTGAGCTCGGTCTTGACCACCTTGTAGCCGGTCATGAGCCCATGGGTGAGGGGCGTCGTGCCCCCGACCGACAGCCGCTCGAGCCGGCGCTGGGCCAGGGAGACACTTGAGGTGGGCTGCAGGACCACCTCGGCCGAGCGGTTCTTGAACACCACCACGGCGACCCGATCGCGGCGGACGTAGGCGTCCTGGAGAAGCGAGAGGATGGCCCCCTTGGTGGCGGCCATGCGCTGCTCGGCGTCCATCGAGGCCGAGGCGTCGACGACGAAGACGATCAGGTTGCCGACCTTGCGCTCGCGTACTTTCTGGTGCAGGTCATGGCGCTCCAGCTTGAGTCGCTCACCGGCCTGTCGCCCCCGTCGGACCTGGTGGGGGGCGGCCGCCCGGACGGTGGCGTCCAGGGCCAAGTCGGTCACCTTCTCTTGGGCGCGGGCACGCACGTACCGCCCCCGCCGGTCTCGTGACATGCTGGCGGTCCGCTTGCCGGTCTGCCGTCGCGGCACTCGCTTGCGCGGCAGCTCGATTTTCCGCACCGCGAAGACCTGGCTCGCCTCCGGCACCGCCTCCGAGCCAGCCGTGCTCCCCGCGGCCACCCCCTCGTCGGCGCCCGCACCCTGCTGGCTGGTCTCGCTGGGGACGGACTGGTCGGGCTCAGCCTCGACCGTGCGCTGCTCGTCGGCTGATCCTGCCTCCACCTGCTGCCCCGGCTGGGCCTCCTCGGTCTGATCCTGGCGGCGATCCCCGGCCTCGGTGGGCTGGTGCTCTTGCTGGTCTCGTCGGATCCGCGCACGAGCGCGGTGCGCGAGGGCCAGCTCGGCCGCGTCGTAGATGTCCTCGCGGTTGGGGGCGAGGCGTCCTCGCAGGGCGGCCAGGGCACGGGCGGTGTGGCCGGTGACCACGTCCCCGCGGTGTCCCTGCACGCCGGCCTCGAGGCAGATGGCCGAGATAGCCCGAGCATGCGCCTGGCTGAGGGAGACGCGGGGGAAGGCGGCGATCGCCGCCTGCAGCCGGGAGGCCAGCTCCCGGTCCTCGGCCTGGAACCGGGCCACGAACGCCGGGTCCCGATCCCGGAAGGCGGCATCGCGCTCGGCGATCTCCACCCTGAGGTCGGGGTCGTCGATGCCCTCGACGTCGACGCAGAGGCCGAAGCGGTCGAGGAGCTGAGGACGGAGCTCTCCCTCCTCGGGGTTCATGGTCCCCACCAGGATGAAGCGGGCGGGGTGGACGACCGAGACCCCCTCCCGCTCGACGACGTTGAC
>DATGLL010000077.1:0-2442 GCA_035294145.1 Candidatus Dormiibacterota bacterium
CACCTCGAGGCTCCTCTCCGCCTCGGGACCGGTCTCGATGGCGAAGCCCTCGAGCAGGCGCTCGAGGCCACCGGGACGCTGGGCCTCGCGGGCGAGGAAGTGCCAGGAGACCCCCTTGAGCCGGCAGAGTGCCAGCAGGTCGTAGCTCATCGTGGCGCTCCCACTCAAACAAATGTTCGCATGAGATCCGAACTCAACCGTAGCGGCAGCGATACGGCCACGTCAAGTGATCAGGTGACCACTGCGGCGCGCAGACTACACCAGACCTGGCAGCCACGTCCGCGCAAGTGGTGTATGAACGACCACCGTTTCACCCGGTGACCACGAGCTGGCATGGGGGAGTTCCGGCACCACCTCCTGGTCGGGGACTACAGCCTGGATGGCTCGGAGCGACTCCACCCCATGGAGCGACGAGCCACCACTCGTAATCCTCGGCCGGCACCGCCCCAACCAGGGGATGATCGCCCCGTGGTCGGGGAGGCTGCCGACTACGTCGGTGCGACGGCGGATCTCCTTTTGAGACGTTCCTGGGGGTTGTTGGACCAGAGCTGCCGCCAGTGCTCATGGGGGGAAGGCGGCGACGGCGAGCAGGTCGGGCCCGGCCTTGTCGGGGAGCCGGGCCGCCTCTCAGAGGCGCTCCTCGAGCTGCTCCACCACCGTTGGTGCTGGATCTGCACCGCCTCGGCGCTGGCCTGATCGAAGATCGAGCGGACGGGGGTCCACGGTCTGGGCCGACCTGGACACCCGGGTGAGGAGGTTGCGCAGGGGGGCACCCGGCAGCGCTGCCAGCTGGCCTAAGGCAGGACCGCCGCCACCGGCCCGCGCCGGAAGCTGGCCCCATCCCCGGTGGGGAGAGGGACCCCAGCGAAGCTTGTTTCGATGGGGAGCCCCCACGTCCAGGCCCAGGATCTCGCACTGCCCGTCGGCCCCCGGTGGCGATGGCGGTGACCACCCACCCGGCCCCCTCCCGGCAGCGCCGGGTTGGGACATCGATCCCCACGCAGGGAGGGACCGGCGTCCAGGGGCCGGGGGCGAGGGCCCCCACCAGCCGGTCCGGCTCCCTGGCCATCTCAGAGACCGGAGAGGGGCTGATCCCCGCGCTCCGACCCTGGCCATGCTTGAGCACCTGGCTCAGGGAGGGCGATATGACCGACTGACGACCGCTGGGGGCTGAGGGCAAGAGGCGGCGGTGAGGGGGACAGTTACTCTGCGTCCCCTGGGCCGATCGTCTCGGTGATCGGGCTCCATGATCTCTCGCACACCGGCGGTGTGACTACAATCATGTTATCATGCATGCTACCATGCCTCGATGGAGGTTGGATGGCACCCGGAGGCTGAGGCTGAGCGCCAGGAGGTTTCCGATCGTGATCTGTTCGCCATCGATGTGGCCGTTGAGAAGCTGAGGGTCAATCCTCTGCTCGGCTATCCCCATACCAGCGATGTCGGCGGTGGGATCCGTGAGCTGAGACCTCGTCAGGGTCGGTGTCGGTGGCGCGTCTTCTACGCACGCCACCGGGATACGGTGGTGGTGCTGGCCATCGGCCCCGAGGCTGCAAGTGATCGACATGGGTTCGCGCAGACGAGACAACGAGCTCTGGCGCGCCTGAGAGCGCTGAGATCGAATGGGTGATGAGATGCGGATGAAGGGACACGATGAGGTGGTCGAGGAGACGCTCCGGAGCCGACCCGGATACCGCGAGCTCTGGGAGCGCACCGCACTGGCTCGTGCCGTCGCTGGCGCTCTGGTGCGTTACCGCAGTGAGCACCACCTGAGTCAGCGCGCCTTGGCGAGGCGGCTGGGCTGGAGGCAGTCGCAGGTGGCGCGTTTGGAGCTGGCTGAGCACAACCCATCGCTGGAAACGCTGACGCATCTCTCGCGCACGCTGGGGATGCACTTCCTCATCGCCATCGGCCAGCCAGAGGTTCAACCGCGCCCGGGGGACGTCGTGGAGCGGATGGAGATGGAGGAGGCGAGCATCGTCGCGGCAGCTGGCTAGGAAGGCTCCCGGCCTGGCCGGGAGGCCAACGCTGCCGGCGCACGGGCTCGTTGCGCTCGACGCTGAGGTCGGAGAAGGAGGTGGTGGACGATGGCACGCCGTGCGGCCGCCCCATGGTCGGCCGTGATCCTGGGGCTGAGGGTGGCGGGAGCGCCTACGCCCGATCCTGGGGGCAGCTCGGAGATCGCTAAGCGGGGTGCCAGAGCTCTTGCGCATGATGGATCAGGCCACCGGCCGGGGTGAGGTGCAGCGACGGAAACGAAGGCGCCTCATGGCAACTCTCGCCAACCCAACCACGAGCCCACCACGAGCTTCCCCCAGCCCACCTCTCCGCACCGCCCACCATCGACGACCACCCCCGCCTCCTGGCCCTCCTCCATGGTCCCCTTCGCCTGGTCATGGCCCAGAGGCCCTTTGAGGGCGACCTGGCCACCACCATCGCCGA
>DATGLL010000078.1:0-27011 GCA_035294145.1 Candidatus Dormiibacterota bacterium
GCTCAGTTGGAGCCTTCGTGAAGCGCAGAGCCGCGGTAAGACCCGGGCTTCCCGGGCACGCGGCAAGGAAGCGCGAAGCCCGCAAGGGCAACCCCGTGAGGGGTGCCGCGTGAGTGCTACTGCGTACTCGGCGGCAACGGATGACCACGGACCGGGGCATCGCGGTCAAGTGCGTGAGCCAGGACCAGCACAATGTCCTGGGCATGACCGCGAGTCCGGTCATGCCCAGGGAGGTGAAGGCCATCGGTCCCGGGGGCACGCTCAAGGAGGCGGCCAATCGCATGCCCCGGCACCAGGTCAGACGGCCGCCCGTCGAGGACGGCAGGCTGGCCCTTGGGGTGATGCCTCCGGCGAGCACGCTCAAGGCACGACGGGGCGCATCTCCCTCGAGCGCATCGTGGAAACGCGATCGTTGCCCCGTCGATTCCACGACCTGGTGGCGGTGAACGAGGTCAGCCTGACCGTCGCCCCCGGGGAGATCTTCGGGCTGCTCGAACCCAACGGGGCCGGAAAGACGACCTTGATCAAGATCCTCACGACCCTCCTCCCCCGACCTCGGGGATCGCGCTGGTGGCCGGGTTCGACGTTCGGCGCAACCCGGACCAGGTCCGCCGCGTGATCGGCTACGTGCCGCAGATGATCTCGGTGGACGGCGACCTACAGGCTATGAGAACCTCCAGGTCTTCACTCGCCTGTACGAGGTGCCCCGCACGCAGCGGCGCCAACGCATCGAGGAGGCGCTGCGCACGGTGGAGCTGGTCGAGGACGGGCACAGGCTCGTCCGGGAGTGCTCGGGAGGCATGATCCGGCGGCTCGAGATCGCCGAGGCCGTGCTCCACCAGCCGATCTTGCTGTTCCTGGACGAGCCCACGGTCGGGCTCGACCCCATCGCTCGCGAGACGGTGTGGGAGCACGTCGAGCAGCTTCGGACCGACCGCGGCACCACCATCCTCCTCACCATCCACTACACCATCCACTACATGGACGAGGCCGAGCAGCTGTGCGACCGGGTGGCGGTGATGCACCTGGACGGATCGTGGCCATCGGTACACCGGAAGAGCTGAAGGCCTCGCTCCGACAACCGGACGTCACCCTCGATGACGTCTTCGAGCACCACGCGGGCGGCGACGTCGAGGCGGGAGGAACGCTTCCGTGAAGCGGTCAGAGCGAGACGCACGCTCCGGCGCCTGGGCTGAGGCGCCGCCTCGCCGACGGCGCGGCACGATCCGGTGGGCGGCGCTGTTCGCCGACAAGACGTTGATCATCGTCAAGCTCGAGGTCGAGAAGCTCCGTCACGACCCCACCGAGTTGGTCACCAGGGCCGCGCAGCCGATGCTCTGACTGTTGCTCTTCGGTGAGGTGTTCAGCCGGATTCGTGCCATCCCCACCGGCAACGTTCCCTACCTGGACTTCATGGCGCCCGGCATCCTGGCGCAGAGCGTGCTCTTCATCGCCACCTTCCACGGCATCGCCGTGATCTGGGAACGCGATCTGGGGGTCGTTCACAAGCTGATGGTGACGCCCACGCCACGATCGGCTCTGGTCCTGGGCAAGGCGCTCTCGGCCAGCGTACGTGGGCTCTCCCAGGTCGTCATCATCTACGCCCTCTCGCTGGTGCTCGGCGTCGGCATCGACTGGCAACCGGCGGCCATCCTGGGGGTTCTCATCATGGTGGTGCTCGGTGCAGCGCTCTTCTCCACCTTCTCGCTGATCATCGCCACCATCGTGCGGACACAAGAGCGCTTCATGGGGATCGGCCAGGTCCTGACCATGCCGCTGTTCTTCGCCAGCAACGCGATCTATCCGATCGTGATCGTGCCCGCCTAGCTGCAGGTCATCGCCCGCGGCAATCCCCTGAGCTATGAGGTCGACGGCATCCGGGCGATGATGCTCTCCGGTGGCCGCAGCGCCTTCGGGTTGCCGGTTGACTACGCGGTCCTCACCACGGTGACGGCCCTTCTCGTGGTCGTGGCTGCCCGGCTCTATCCACGCTTGGTCCGATAGCCGGGAGCCAGACCCGCCTCTCTGCGCCAACAGCATCGCCCATGACCGGCAGCTGACCAGTGCCGGCGTCCGGTCGGCCACCGGCCTGGGCGGTGGCGACCCGGCCACGCTCGCAGCACCCGGCGGTCTGACGACCCCAACCCACGCACAAGCGGTCGTCGCCGCATCCTGTCTCAAGTGACGAGGTCCCGGCCTCAGCCGCCGTGAGCCACCCAGGTCAACCCCTACGCTGCGACGGGGGCGGTGGTGGGGTGGTGGCAGACCGGGTCATCGGGCCGATGGGGGTGCCAGCGGGCCCAGATCACGTGCCGCCAGGGGCGCATGAGGACGCGGAGGGCAGTGAGGGCGCCGCTCGCCCTGGGCCCGGGCGTGAAGCTGAGCCGCCCAGGGCGAGGCATGGTGAGGCGGTCGGCGGTGCCGAGGCCGTCGGCCAGCGGTCGTGGTCGCCGGGGTCGGACCTGGCCTCAGAGGGTCCGGTTGGGCCTGGAGAAGGCCGGCTCAGGGCCCCACACCTGTGGGAACCCCGGTCATAGGTGACCTGGGCGCTCAGCGCTGGCGCTGGAACAGCGCTTCGACATCGGCGACGTCGACTTGCCGGGCGAGGAGAAGGACCTGGTCGCCTGGCTCGAGCGCGCCGGCAACCTCCGGCCTCAGGGGATCGCCCTGCCTGATGACGGCGATGATCACCAGGCCTGATGGCAGCCCGAGTTCCTGGACCTGACGGCCGACGGCCGCAGAGGCTGGCTCCAGCGTCGTCTCCAGCAGATCCAACCCTGCCCGCCGCAATCGCAGCAGGTCCACGGTGGCCACCGAGCGGGTCGCCTCCTCGATCAACGAGACCATCGCGCTCGCCGTGGAGACGGCCACGTCCACCCCCCAGCCCTCGCCGAACAGCCACTGGTCGTCAGGGTCGTTCACCCGTGCCACCACTTGCGACACGCGGCACCGGCGCTTGGCCAGGAGCGACGCGACCAGATTGTCCTCGTCGTGGCCGGTCACCGCGACGAGGACGTCAGCCCCCAGGGCGCCGGCCGCCTCCAGGACCGACAGATCACAGCCGTCCCCGACGACCAGCTCTACCCCGGGGAGGGTCGAGCCGACCACCGCCAGGCGCTCGGGGTCGAGCTCGACCAGGCTCACGGTGTTTCCTCCGGCAGCGAGGGCGCGGGAGACCTGCGTCCCCAGCGTGCCGGCGCCCACGACCACGATCCTCATCACGCCCGCCCCGCCAGCAACGCGCCCAGCTGGTCGAGCGCAGACGCGGTCACGACGAAGCTGACCAGGTCGCCCGGCTCCACCAGCATGCCGGGAAGGGGCAGCATCGACCGCCCAGCCCGCGTCACCTCGACCACTTGGATGGCGCCAGGCGCGTTGAGCGCGGCGAGCGGCCGCCCGGCCAGGTACGTAGCCAGCCGGGAGCGGACCAGCAGCGTCTCGCCGCTGCCGAACGAGCGCTCGGGCAGCAGGTCCCGGTGGAGGAGGAGGTCACGGACCTGTCCCACCGTCCAGCGCACGTGGGCCACCACCGGGATGCCGAGCTCGGCGTAGACATCGGCCCGGCGAGGATCGTAGATGCGAGCTACCACCACCGGTACCCGGTACTCCTCTTTGGCCGCCCGTGCCGCCACCAGGTTGACCGTGTCGCTGGAGGTCAGCGCCGCCAGGGCGTCGGCCTCCCGGATCCCGGCCTGCTCCAGCACCTCCCGGGAGATGGCCGCGCCCTCGAGGAACGTCCCTCGGAAGCCACGCCCGAGCAGCGCGGCGGCGCGCGGGCTGCGGTCGACGACCGTGACCGAGTGCCCCTCGGCGTCCAGCCACTCGGCCAGGTGAGAGCCGACGCGCCCGCACCCGATCACGATCACGTGCACGGCCTCGACCCCCTCGTCGTACGCCTTCGCCAGGCCCGTAGCCCCGCCTTCCGAGCCTCCTCGGCGGCCAGGAGCAGGGCCCCGAAGCCAGCCGCGATCAGCCAGTCGACCGCGCTCAGGGGAGCGGTGTGGAAGAGGTCCTGCAGCCAGGGGAGATAACTGATCGCGGCCATGATGCCGATCCCCAGCGCCTCGGCTGCGACCAGGCGCCGGTTGGAGAGGAGGCCAACCTTGAAGACGCTCTCCAGGTCGGTTCGAACCGCGAAGCCGTTGAAAGCCTGGCCGACCACGATGCCGGCTTGGGTCATGGTCATCGCCTCCCGGTAGGTCGGGTTCGAGGGATCGAAGGCGGGGAAGGGCAGACCGGCGGCGTGGATCCTCCAGAAGAAGGCGAAGAGGACCCCTGCCGATTGGATGCTGCCGAGGAAGAGGAACCGCCCCACCACCCCCCATGAGAACAGCGGCTCCTTGGTGGACCGTGGCGGCCGGTCCATGATGCCGGGCTCGGGCGGCTCCGCCCCGAGCGCCAGCGCCGGCATCACATCCGACCCGAGGTCGATGGAGAGCACCTGCAGGGCGCTGAGGGGCACCAGCGGGAAGGCCACGATCGCCGCCGCCAGGATGGGCGCCAGCTCCGCGATGTTGTGGCTGAAAAGGTAGATCAGGAACTTCCGGATGTTCTGATAAACGGAGCGGCCGAGCTCGACCGCGGCCGCGATCGAGGCGAAGGAGTCGTCGAGAAGGATCATGTCCGCCGCCTCGCGGGCCACGTCCGTCCCGCTCCGTCCCATGGCCACCCCGATGTCCGCCTGCTTCAAGGCCGGCGCGTCGTTCACGCCGTCGCCGGTGACCGCCACCACCTCCCCGAGCTCTCGGAAGGCGGTCACCACCCGCAGCTTGTCCTCCGGTCGCACCCGCGCGAAGATGATCTCCTCGTCCCTCGCCAGGAGCCGGCGCAACTCCGTGTCGTCCATCGCGGCGAGGTCGTGGGCGGTGACGATGCGTGGCCGCGGCCCGTGGATCATGCCGAGTTTGCGGGCGATGGCCTCGGCGGTCACCCAGTAGTCCCCGGTCACCATCACCAGCCGGATCCCGGCCCGCTGGCAGCTGGCGATGGCCGCCAGCACCTCCGGTCGCGGTGGGTCCAGCATGCCCACCAGCCCCAGCAGCTCAAGCTCGCTCTCCGCCTCCTCCTGGCACAGTTGCCGGACGGAGATCGGCTTCCAAGCGATCGCCAGGACGCGTAGGGCGTCGCTGGCCAGTGCGTCGTTCGCCGCCTCGACCTCCCGGCGCAACCGTTCGTCAAGGGGCAGCACAGAGCCGCCCCATCGCGCTTGGATGCAGCGCGGCAGCACCTCCTGGGGGGCGCCCTTGACGAAGACCGCTGCCTCGGCGTCACCGTCGGCCACGGCGTGGACGGCGCTCATCAGCTTGCGGTGAGGATCGAACGGGAACTCGGCTAGCCGGGGCTGCCGGGCCAGCTCGAGATCGGGGTCCAGGCCCGCCTTGCGGGCCGCCACCAGGATGGCGCCCTCGGTGGGATCGCCCAGGACCCGCCAGCCCAGGCGGCGTCCCGCGTCCGGGGGCAGCAGTCGGGCGTTCGAGCAGAGCAGGCCCGCACGCAGCACGTCGACGACGGCGGCCGGGTCCTCCACGGAGCCGCTGGGGTCATAGCCGGCCCCGGTCACCTCGTGCCGCCGACCGCCGGCCCAGACGGCCTGGACTGTCATCTCCGCGGTGGTGAGGGTCCCGGTCTTGTCGGTACAGATGACCGTGGTGGAGCCGAGGGCCTCGACCGCCAGCAGCTTCTTGATCAGGGCGTTGCGTCGGGCCATCTGACGGACGCCGACCGCCAGGGACACGGAGAGGGTGGCCGGCAGCCCCTCCGGCACCAGGGCCACCATCACCCCCAGCGCGAAGACGAAGGCTCCCACCAGGGACGAGCCGCTCGTGGCCCGGACGACGAACAGCAAGCCGCCCAGCGAGAGCGCCACGGCGGCGATGCGCCTGGCCATCCTCGCCACCTGGCGCTGGAGCGGGCTGGGCCCGCTCCTGGTGCTGGCCGTCAGCCGATAGATACGCCCGAACTCGGTCGCCATCCCGGTGGCGGAGACGACGGCCTTGCCCCGACCCGTGACCACCCAGGTGCCCATGAAGAGCAGGTCCGGGCGGTCTGGGCCGTGGACCTCTGGGGCCGCCCCGGCCAGGCGCAGGACCGGCTTGCTCTCGCCGGTCAAGGCGGACATGTCCACCCGCAGCTCGCTCGCCTCCACCAGCCGGCAGTCGGCGGGGACCGCGTCGCCCGCCTCCAGGGCCAGCAGGTCCCCGGGCACCAGCTCGCGGGCCGGGACCTCGATCAGCCGACCGTCGCGCACCACCCGGGCGACGGCGGGCACCAGCGCCCGCAAGGTCTCGGCCGTTCTCTCAGCGGAGTACTCCTGGAAGAAGCCGATCCAGGCGTTGAGGAAGACCACCCCGAGGATGCCGGCCCCGAGCTGCAGATCGCCCACGTCGTGGGGAGGCACCAGGTAGGAGGCGAAGGTGACCGCGGAGGCGACCAGCAGGACCACCGCGAACAGGTCGGTCAACTGCCGGGCGAAGCGCAGGCTCAGGGGCTGGTGGCGGACGCTCGGCAGCTCGTTGGCCCCATGGGCCAGACGGCGCGCCGCCTCGGCCGACGACAGCCCCCGGGGCCAGCTGGAGGTGTCCCCGCCTTGGCCCTCTTGCTCTCGCTGTCGCGGGGACATCGCTATCGCCGGCCGAGGCATGGCCTCGAGTATGGTCGAGGAGGTGGCCCACGACATCGGGCGTCCGACCTGCCGCGATTGGGCCTTGGGCCTCCGCCCACTGCGCTCCCCCGGCCGGTGATCGCCGGCGACGGGCCGGCCAGGGGAGGCGGCAGGTCGTGAGCAACGAGGAGCTGATGGCCCCCGTCCCGGCGGCGATGTCCGTGGCCGCCAACCCGGCTCCAGCCTGGTCGTCGCCCGCGGGCTCACCGGCCATCCGGCCCCCTCTTCCGCCATCACCGGGCTCCGGTACCGGGGCCGCCGGAGACCGCCCCTGACGGTTGGTCGACGCAGCGAGTACGGACCCGGTGCCCGCCATCGCCCGATGTCAGGCTGGATCCAGCGTCGGCTTCAGCGAGGAGGCCGCGATGATGACGCCAACCGAGCTCGGCCTGTGGTTCCTGACCGCCACGTTGTCGGCTCAGCACCGGTGGGCCTCCTGGTCGGCCAGCTGCGACGGATCGACATCCGGCGCCACGGTATTGGGGACATCGGAGCCTCCGACGTCTGGCACAACCTCGGCCTCCTCCCCACCGGGTCTGCTCCCCCTCCTCGGCCTCCACGCCGTGGGCGGGATCCTGCGACAGCCGGCACCGGGGTGCTGCTGGAGCTGATCCCCTTGCGGCGACATGTCGACCTCGGTGCGCCCATCGGCCTGGGGCGTCGACGCGGGGCCCGACATGGGCCCCGGCTGGTCCCCCGTATCGCAACACGGGCGCGCGAAGGGACCCGGAGCAGGTGGGCTGCCACGTCCTGGCCGCGTCCAAGCCCCCGATCGAGCTGCAGCCGGGGTGGGCTGCCCACCCGAGAGGGCGTGCGCGTCACCGGCACGTCCCGGGCCGTCACGCTGGCCGCCCGGAGCCGCCCTCGGCAGCGCCGGTCGGCCCGGCGAGGGAGGGACCCGAGACCCGGCCAGCGGTCATGGGGACCTCCGCTCCCGTGACCTCCCGCTGCCCCGACCGTGGGGCTGGGGCCGGATCGGCCCCGACCCTGGCCAGGAGGCGCTCCAGCTCGGGGCCCTCGACCGTCTCCGTCGCCAGGAGGCGCGACGCCAGCGCCTCCAGCCGATATCGCTGCCCCTCCAGAACCTGCCTGGCGGTCTCGTGGGCGCGCCTCAGCATCGCTGCCACCTCGGCTTCGGCCTGCGCGGCCAGCTTCCGGGAGGGACGGCCCCCAGGTGCCCCCCCTGCACCAGCAAGGGCGGAGGCGAGCGCCACCTGACCCACCCTCGGGCCCATGCCCCACCTCGCCACCATGTCCCAGGCCAGCCGGGTCGCCTCAGCGATGTCGCCCTCGGCCGCGGTGGACACATCGCCAAAGACCAGCTCCTCGGCGACGCGGCCGCCCAGCAGGCCAGCCAACCGGTCGGTCAGCGAGGCACGATCCAGCAAGCGGCGCTCCTCGCCGGGAAGACCGAGCATCCAGCCGAGCCCGCGACCGCGGGCGCCCAGGGACACCGCCCGCACCGGGTCGCAACCCGGCAGGGCCCGCATCACCAGCACGTGTCCGGCCTGGTGGTAGGCGAGGACTTCCACCTGCCGGCCAGAGGGTCGCTGAACGTTGCGCCGGGGGCCGGCAACGGCGCGGAGCAACGCCTCCTCCAGGTCGGCCCTGGCAACCGCCTGCCGGCCGGCCTCAGCGGCGGCGATGGCGGCCTCGTTGACCAGGTTGGCCAGATCGGCGCCCGAGAACCCGGCCGCCTGCCGGGCAAGGGCTTCCAGGTCGACGTCCGCGGCCAGCGGCTTGCCACGGACATGGACGGAAAGGATCTGCCGCCGGCCCTCGACGTCGGGCAGGTCGACCCGGACCTGACGGTCGAACCGTCCCGGCCGAAGCAGGGCGGGATCGAGGACGTCGACCCGATTGGTGGCCGCCATGACGATCACGCCCGCATCGGTGTCGAAGCCGTCCAGCTCCACCAGGAGCTGGTTCAAGGTCTGATCGCGCTCACCGCCGTCGGCGGCGGACCGCTGCCGCCGCCGGCCCAGGGCGTCGATCTCGTCGACGAAGACGATGCAGGGGGCACACGCCCGGGCCTGGGCGAAGAGCGCCCGCACCCGGGCCGCCCCCAGGCCCACATACACCTCCACGAACTCGGGGCCGGAGACGGCAAGGAAGGGCACCCCGGCCTGGCCAGCCACCGCCCGGGCCAGCAGCGTCTTCCCGGTGCCGGGCGGGCCGACGAGCAGGACCCCGCGGGGCACCCGGGCACCCACCGAGGTGAACCGCTCCGGGGAGCGCAGGAACTCCACGATCTCCTCCAGCTCCCGCTTCGCCTCCTCAACCCCAGCCACTTGGTCGAAGGTCACCCGGGAGATCTCCGGCCGGGCTGGCCGGGCCGGGGAGGTGATGACCAGGCTTCCCAGATCGCCGCCCCGCAGCCGGGTGAGGGCGAAGAGGCCCAGCAGGGCAACGAGGGTCAGCGGGAAGGCCATGCCCAGGAGCCACCGGGAGGCGCCTTCCAGACCGGGGCTCTGGAAGCTCACTCGCACCCCCTCGCCGGTCAACCGCTGGGCGAGACGGCCGGTGTCGGAGGGGAGCACGACCTGATGGCTTCGCCCCTGGCGATCCACCGGCCGGTGTCGCCGGAGACGGTCAGGTCACGAACCTGGCCGGCCTGCGCCTGGTGCAGCAGCTGAGCATAGGACCAGGTGTCCAGGACCTGGTCGCTCTGAGGCTGCTCGGCCAGCCAGCCGATGCCGGCTACCACCAGCAGGCCGAGCAGGCAGACCAGGATCAGGCTCAGCAGACCCCGCTGGCTCTCGTTCATGGCGACGTCTCGCTCACGGCGCCGGCGAGGCGGCCTCCCCCTCGATCGCACGCGACACGGACCGGAGCAGGTCGAGGTCGGCCCTGGCCACAGCCCGAATCCGCACCGCTCCTCATTCCAAGCCCACGCTAGCCTCGGCCCGGGGCTGTCTCCAGAGCCGGAGGGCCGAGCCCCGTTCGCCGTTCGACCCTACCTCCGAGGGCGCATCGACCCTACCCGCCGGGGACGTCCGGCCGTCGGCACCGCCGCCCCCTCGACCCTGGACGGGAGCCTCGTCGGAGCACACCATGTTCGAGGGCGACCACGCCGATGAAGGTCATCACCTGGAACGTGAACTCGATCCGGACGCGGCTGGCACGCGCCCGCGCCCTCCTCCTCCGTCACCGCCCGGACGTGCTCGCCCTGCAGGAGGTGAAGGTCCCGACCGAGCTCTTTCCCGCCGCCGAGTTCGAGGAGCTCGGCTACCAGGCGGCGGTGTTCGGCCAGGCGGGCAGAAACGGCGTCGCCCTGCTCTCCCGCCGCCCGCTGACGGCGGTGGAACGGGGCTTCCCTGGCGACCCGGCCCCGGAGCAGGCCCGGGTGATCGCGGCCACCGTCGACGGGCTTCGCCTGATCGACGTGTACGTGGTCAACGGTCGGGCGGTGGGCACGCCCGAGTACGAGCTCAAGCTGCGCTGGCTGGACGCGTTCAGGAGCTGGATGCGGTCCGCTCACCGGCCCGAGGAGCCGCTCCTGGTGGTCGGGGACTTCAACATCACCCCCGACGACCGCGACGTGCACGATCCGGAGCGATGGCGGGGCCTGAACCTGTGCAGCCGACCGGAGCGAGAGCGACTGCACGCGCTGCTGGAGTGGGGGCTGGTCGACCTCCTGCGCCTGCACCGGGGCGGGCCCGGCCCCTTCACCTGGTGGGACTACCGGGAGGGTGCCTTCCACCGGGGATGGGGCCTGCGCCTGGACCTCGCCCTCGCCACCCGCCCGGTGGCCCAGCGCTGCCAGGAGGTGGAGGTGGACCGGGAGGAGCGCAAGCCCACCTCCGGGGAGGGGAGGCCCAGCGATCACGCCCCGGTGATCGTGACCCTGGGCGACCCGCTCGGCGCCGGCCGGATCGGCTAAGCCGGCACCCCGCGTCGACGCTGCTGCCGGTACATCTCCTCGATCTCCCGGACGGTGGTCGCGTCCTCCGGTCGCTTGTCCGCCGAGCGGAAGGAGACGATCCGGGGGAAACGCAGGGCGAGGCCGGGACGGTCGCCGACCTTGCCGCAGGTGTGCACGGGGCTGAGGGTGATCTCGTCGGCTCTGACCTCGACCACCAGGGCGGGCTGGAGCCAGACGTCGGGGACCAGGAGCGAGTCGACCCGGGCCGGCCGGTGGTCCACGCGCAGCGCCTCCCCCCGCTGGTGGACCTCCCGCCAGCCGGCATCGGACAGCCCAGTCCCGATCCTGGTCACGGTCACGAACACGTCCCGGTCGGGGTCGTAGACCCCGGCCAGCAGCGCGCCCGCGCCTAGCTCGGCTCGCTTGCCCCTGCCGTGGTAGTAGCCCAGGAGCACGACGTCGACCGTGTCCGTGAGCTGACCGCTGCTGCTGCGCTTCAGCTTGACCCAGTTGAAGTTGCGGGCGCCGGCCTGGTAGGGCGAGTCGAGCCGCTTCGCCACCACCCCCTCCAGCCCCCGACTGATGTTGTCCAGCAGCTCCCGGGTCAACACCTCCACCGAGTCGGTCCTGGTCAGCGGCGCCAGCAGCAGGACCTCGGAGCCCCGGACCACCTCCTGGAGGATGCGGTACCGCCGCTCGTAGGGGAGCGGGGTCAGGTCGGTGCCGTCGCGGTACATGATGTCGAAGACGAAGGCGCGCAGGGGAACCTGGCGGGCCAGCTCTTCGATCCCGTGCTTCCGCCGCCGCCGGGTCGTCTCCTGGAAGGGGAGGTACTCCTCGGAGGCGGGGTTGTAACCGATGGCCTCGCCGTCCAGGATCACCCGTCGCACCGACAGCTCCACGGCGGCGGCCACCAGCTCGGGGAACATCGGGGTCAGGTCCTCGAGGTTGCGGGAGAAGATCCGCACCCGCTCCACGTCCCGGTGGATCTGGACCTGAAAGCCGTCGTACTTGGGCTGGACACCCACCAGCCCCAGCTTCTGGATCACGGCGGCGGGGTCGGGAAGGCGCTCCGCGAGCTGACAGCGGAGCGGCCGGCCGACCTCGATCCGAAGCCCCTCGACGCCGCTCTCCCCCTCGGCCCAGAGGGTCTGGGCGATCAGCCCCAGATCGGAGGTCCGGTTGTAGGCGGCCTCCAGCGACGGTCGCAGCGAGCCGTCGCCCCGCCTGGCCAGCGAGAGCGCGTCGAGGACGGTGGCGTCGCCCACGCCCAGCCGCAGCCGTCCCAGGGCGATCCGGACCAGGTGCTTGGCCGAGGTCGGGTCCAGCCGGCGGAGCAGATCCACGAGCATCTCCAGCCGCCGACGCACCGCCCCCGTCCCTCGGACGGCGGCGATCTCCATCAGTCGCCGGTGGACGACAACCACCGGGAGCGGCTCCCCCGACCGGCCTCGGGCCAGCTCCTCGGCCAGCAGGCCCAGGTCGCCCAGCTGGCGGTAGCGATCGCGGACCCCGTCCGCGGGTGCCCCGAAGGCCCCGGCCAGCGCCTCCAGCACCAGCCTCTCGCCCAGGCCGATCTCGACCGGGACGAAGAAGGGGGCGAGGCGGCCCTGGACCAGGTAGGTGACGAGGCCGACCTCGTCCTCGGAGCAGGCCGCGTAGAGGTCGGCCAGGGTCCGCACCAGCTGGTGACGGCTGCTCATCGCCTCCAGTCGGTCGAGGCGACGAGCCAGGTCGGCAATGGTCATCGACGTCCGTGCCCCGCGCACCTACCGGGCACGCTACCAGGACGAACGACGCCCTCTCCGGCGAAGCCGATCCGACCGTGAGCGGGTCATGGCCTCGATCCAACTCGTGCGCCCCTGCTCCGGAGGGAGGCGCCATCCGTCCGTATCGCGCCCTCGCCACGGTCCCGGTGACGGGCCTGCGCTTCGCCGGCGCCCCGGCGGTGCCGGAGGGGCCCGCCGGGCGTCGGCAAGGACGGTGGGGAGGCGGGGCGTCTCTCGACCCGAGGGAAGGAAGGCCTTCGGCCCTACCGGGCCGGGCCGGAGCCGGGACAAGCTGGGTGGCGAGACTGCATAGGCCTGCGGGCCGCCGGCGTGGCCGACGCCACGCCGGGGCCGGCTTGAAGCAAGGAGGGGCCGGACATGGCCATGACCGTCTGGCAAGAGATGAGCGACCTGGAGCGACGCATGGATGAGCTGCTGAGCGCCTGGGCCCCGCGCTGGGCGTTGCCCGCCTTCTCCCGGCTCAGCCTGGGGACGCGCGGCTTCTACCTGCCCCCGATGGACGCCTACGAGCGCGAGGGCAACCTGGTGGTCTCGATCGAGCTGCCGGGCATCGATCCCAAGCAGGACGTGCAGGTGCTCCTGGAGGGGAACGAGCTGGTCGTCAGAGGTGAGCGCCACGAGCGCCGGGAGGTCGAGGAAGCCGGCTACCGGCGTCAGGAGCGCTGCTACGGCCGGTTCGAGCGCCGGCTCCCGGTTCCCGAGGGGACCCAGGAGTCTGCCATCGAGGCCCGCTACGACCGCGGCGTGCTGGAGATCACGGTCAAGGGCGCCGGGCGTCGCGCCACCGGTGAGGCCAAGCAGATCCCGGTGACCGTTGCCTGACGCTAGAGCCGCGGGCACGACCACCGGCGACGGCGGTCGTGCCCGCCAGCCAGGAGGCGGCAAGAGCCACGGACGCACACGTGATAGGCGCCCGAGCCTGGCGCGCGTGCCGCGGGACGGGGGCTGCTTCATGCTGCGCAGCGGATCGGTTGCCCGGTGCCGTGACGGGAGGGGAGAGTTCACCGCCCCCGTGCAGCTCTCCCCCCGGGGCGCTGGCCGGGCCTGGGCGGGGCGCCGCCGAGGCAATGCCCCTCCCGAGGCGGCGTCGTCGGCCGACGGGGGGCGTCCCCTGCGTAGAGGAGCGATGAGATGGCCTGCCTGGAGAAGCTGGAGCGTTACCTGCACGAGCATCGGGTGCCCTACCGGGTCGAGCGGCACCGGGCCGCCTTCACCGCCCAGGAGATCGCCACCGCCGAGCACGTTCCGGGGCGGCGCTTCGCCAAGGTGGTGATGGCCCACGCCGACGGAGAGCTGATCATGCTGACCCTGCCCGCCCCCTACCTGGTGGACACCGACCTGCTGAGCACGGTGGTGGGCAAGACGGCACGGCTGGCCGAGGAGGCGGAGTTCGCTCCCCGGTTCCCCGACTGTGAGCCGGGGGCGATGCCGGCCTTCGGCAACCTCTACGGCATCCCGGTCCTGGTCGAGGCCGATCTGGCCACCGGGGATCCCATCGTCATGCAGGCCGGCGACCACCGGGTCACGGTCGAGCTGGCCTACCGGGACTGGGAGCGGCTGGTCCGGCCCACCGTCGCCCACTTCTCCCACCCCTCGTCCGGCTGAGCCCGGCCCGGCGCGCTCGCCGCCTCCGGCCCCGGCGGGGCGGCGGGGCGAGAGGGGGCGATGGCTACCTGGACCGTCCCTCGGCGATCGAGGCCAGCAGCTGGCGTAGGCTGCGATGCAGATCGACACCCTCGGCCCGGCGTCCCAGCCGGCCCCGGAGTGTCACCATCGCTCGGGCCCGGGGGCTGAGCAGGCGCTCCAACTCGGCCTGGGCCTCGGGTGGGCCGACCAGGATCAGGCGGCGGTAGAACCCGCGCTCCAAAAACCGCCCCACGGCCCGGGCGGTGTTCTTGAGGTTGGCCCGGGCCTGCTCGTCCTCGTGTCGCTGGAAGTCGGCCGCCGACCAGCCCCCCTGCCGGTGGCGGCTGACCTCGACGCCTTCGAGGTCTAGCAGCTCCTCGATCTGATCCAGCACCGCCGAGAAGACGCGCGCGCCTTCCTTGTCGGCCACGACCACCAGCGCCGGCGGGCGCCGCTCCAGCTGTGCCCGGATGGGCTCGAGATCGAACCAGCCCGCCCAGGCCAGCCGGGGCAGGACCGGATCCGGCAACCGCCACAGCCGGAAGATGCCCAGCAGCCGGCTGGAGAAGACGGCCAGCGCTGGGCACTCGAAGTGGCGCCGGCCCAGCTCGGCGACCACCTCCTGCAACTCCTCGACCAGCTCCTGAGGCGGGTTCTCAAACTCGGCTTCGAGAACGTGATCGACCAGAGCCCGCCAGTTGGGTCGTCCCCGGGGCAAGGGAAGGTAGAGCGAGAGCACCGGGCGCTTGAAGACGGCCGTCTCGAGCTCGGCGAACGGGTCCACCCCGGGCTCCACCGTGCGGCCGGGCCGGTTGCCCCAGATCGGGTCCTCCTTTTCCCGGCCCCTCGGATGGGGGTCGCTCTCCGCTGTCATGACCTCAGGTTGGCACCTGTACCGCCGCGCTGGTCAGGGCCGATGGCCACCTCGGATGCGGGGCCGGTGGCCGGCCCTGGTCCCCAGCGGCTCAAGTGCGCGCCAGGGCCCGCCGAGTGCGCCGCCGCAGTCGCCGCAGCGCCGGGGTGACCTCGACCGCGGGCGGGCGCGGCCGGACCAGCACAACGGCCGCCGGAGGCGGGAGGGCCAGGTCGGCCTCGAGCCGCGCCCCGGCCGTGGCCACGGTTTCGCGGCGCCGCAGGCGCCGGCCCCCGCGAATGACCGGCTCCAGGAGGGGGACCGCGCCCGGCGGCGGCTCGTCGCGCAGGCCCACCCGGTCCCGCAGGCCGTCCCGGAATACCTGCTTCGGACCCGGCCAGGTAACCCTTCCCGGGGAAGAGCTTCATCACCGGTCGCGCGCCCATCTGCACCAGCTTGTACGCCGTGTCCAGGGAGGGCTCGTCGGCCGACACCCCCATGCGCGTCCCCACCCCGAAGGCGTCGATGGGAGCGCCCTGCCGCACCAGGGCCCCGATGGCGTGCTCGTCCAGGCCGCCGCTGGCCAGCACCGTGACCTCGCCCAGGCCGGCGGCGTCGAGCAGGGCTCGCGCCTCGCGGGCCAGGCGACCGAGGTCACCGCTGTCCAGCCGGATGCCGGCCGCCCGGCGCACCCGCCCTGAGCGCAACAGACGGATCAGGGTGCGCACGCCCTCCAGAGTGTCGTAGGTGTCGACCAGGAACACGGCCGGGCTCGGGAAGTCCTCAGCGAAGGCGACGAAGGCGTCGACCTCGTCGGCGAAGGCCTCGATGTAGGAGTGGGTCATGGTGCCGGCCACGGCGCTGGCCCGGGCCACGGCCATCGCCGCCTCCACCCCTTGGGTGCGCCGGAATGAGAAGTCCACCAGGGTACAGCCGCGGGCGGCCAGGTAGCAGCGCGCCGCCTTGGAGGCGATCGTGGTCTGGAAGGTGATGTGGTTGAGGAGCAGGGTCTCCACCAGCTGTGCTTCGGCGATGGGCGCCGTCACCTCCAGCAGCGGCTCGCCCGCGAACACGATCCTTCCCTCGGGGACGGCCCAGACGTCGCCGTTGAAGCGGAGACGGCGGAACCGCTCCAGGTCGACGGCGGAAAAGCCCAGCTCGGCCAGGTAGGCGAGCTCGTCCTCGGTGAAGGCGAGCGTCTCCAGGTCGTCAAGACAGTCCTCCAGCCCGCAGGCCACCAGGAAGCCACGGGAGGGCGGCAGCCGGCGGACGAAGAGGCTGAAGGTGGCCGGGCCGACCATGCCCCGGCGCAGGTAGCTGGCGGCCATGTGCAGCTCGTAGAGGTCGGCGAGCAGACCTCCGGCCCCGGCCACCCGCCGGTCATCGCCGGCCGGACCGGCCGGGATGGCGGTCACCCCCCTCCCGTCCGGCTGTCGATCTCGTCCACGTCGGGGGGCTCGGGAGGCCAGCCCGGCGCGGCCGACGCCGGCTCCAGCTCGACGGGAGGACCGGTCCCAACCGCGACCAGGGTGCCGGGGGACATGGCCACGGTGGCGACCGGCCGGCCCTTCGCCCCCTGGCGGACCAGGACCACACCCTCCTCCACCTCCAGCCAGCTCCCGCCCGGCAGCAGATAGACCCGGCCAGCGGTGACCACGTACGTGCTCAGGCCGGCCTTCGGCTCCTCGCTCACGCCATCACCTCCTCGATCCGGACCCTAGGCCCGACTCCCGCCGCCGACCAGAGCCGATCGTCCCGGTCCCCCCCCGGGACCGAGGCAGGACCGATCGGGCGATCAGGGCCGGTCCGCGCAGGTGGTCGGCCAGCTCCAGGACCATCTGCCGGGCCCGGCCGAAGCCCGGGTCGGCGAACATGTCGCGGAGACCGACCAGGCGGCCACTGGTGATCTGGCAGCCGAGAGCCACGATCCGAGGCGGCCCGTCGAAACGGCTCGGCGTCGCCTTCGCGATCCCACAGGGCATGAGCGGACCGAAGTGCGAGCCGCACGTCCTCTGACCAGGTGGGGAAGGGCAAAGGGCTCGAGCACCTCGCCCACTGCCGGGAGCCCGCTCTGGGCTCGCACCGCCAGCATCGGATCGTCCTTGCCCACGTACCGGCCCACGATCAGTGACAGCCGCTGGACCGGGGTCGCAGCCGCCACCGTGTCCAGAGCCCGCGAGCGTACCTGCCGGACCACGAAACATGAGGCGCCCCGATCAGCATGAGCAGGTAGCAGCACCCCTCCGGGAGCACCAGGGTCAGGTGAGGCGATCGCTTCAGGTCCAGCACCTCGAAGGCGAAGCCGGCGTGCATCTTGGAGTCGATGAGCAGGCTATGGGCGGGGCTCGCTGATTGGGATCGGGAGCCGGGCCGACGTCGTCGCCACTTTTCCGCGCCGCGATGATGCGATCGCGGAAGAGATCCATGGAGAGGTGGTGCGCCGAACCCCGAGGAGCCTGAGCCTGGCCTGGGTCCTGGTCAAGCCGGTTCGGAGCTTGGAGGGCGTGTGACGGTGGAGGACCGCCTGAGTTGGAGGCGGGACGACATTCCTTCGCCCCGAGCTACCCCCGCCCTGGCCCGCCCCTCGGCCGCCGAACGGAGGTGAGCCCCAGCGGATGCCGGTCGGCAGCTCGGAGCTGGCGCTGGCTCAGGCCCTGGGCCGGGCCTGGGTCCTCCCTGACCGGAGACGCCACCCGACCGTGGCCAGGAGCAGGATCAAGGCCAGACCAGCGAGGCTCGCCCTGATGCCCCAGGCGACCGAGCCCGGCCAGTAGCTCAGGGTCACCACGTGGTCGCCGCCGGGCACCACCACGGCCATGAACTTCACGTCCGCAGGGTGGACAGCGATCGAGTGGCCGTCGACCTCGGCCTGCCAGCCGGAGTCGTAGGACTGGAGGACGACCACCGCCTCACGCCCGGGCAGCCGGGTCCGCAGACGCAGCTCGCCCGCCTGTTCGGAGAGGACCGTCACCCGGCCCGCCGGGAGCGAGGAGCGCTGTGCCTTCGCCCCCTCCAGGACCGGCGGCCCATCGGGTCCGAGCCGGATGAGGATGGCCCGGTCCTGGTCGGCGTCGGAGGCCGCCACCCAGGACGGTGCCGCCCAGGCCAGGGGCCTGGCACCGGGCACCGCGGCCACCGTCACTCCCTCGGCGCGCAGGACGGGCACGGTCCCCGGCACCACCCCCGGCCCGACCACGTAGCGCACCCCGGCCAGGCGCAGCCAAGCCACGCCCGGCGTCTCGAGCAGGGTGGCGGTCAGCCGGTCGTGATAACCGGGATCGGCGGCCGACCAGAAGAGCCGGCTGCGGAGGTCCAGGGTGACGTCGTACGTGCGCACGTCCTGCAGGCCGTAGAGGGTGGGCACGTCGGGGACGAAGGTGACGTCGATGCCGGCCATCGGTCCCGGGTGCTGGCGCAGCCAGGTCGCCACCGCCGTGGGCGGGGGGACCTCATCCGG
Organism: Candidatus Dormiibacterota bacterium; assembly: GCA_035294145.1. Classification (GTDB taxonomy): domain Bacteria; phylum Chloroflexota; class Dormibacteria; order Dormibacterales; family Dormibacteraceae; genus CADDZO01. The sequence goes on from DATGLL010000078.1 coordinate 18,253, forward strand.
CGGGACCAAGGGCTGGGCGTGCGAGGTGAAGGTCCAGGCCTCGATCAGGGCCAGCACGCCGAGGGCGAAGGCCGCCGGCCCCCCGGCCCTCCCCGCCAGGCCGGCCAGGATCGCCGCCAGGGCCCCGACCAGCGCCAGGGCCGGCATCAGCGCCCAGAAGGCCGGCATCCCGCCGGGCAGCTGGGGCAGGAGGCGGTCGACCCCGACACCGCCCCGCAGGGCCAGGAGCACGGCGCCGGCGGCGGTCGCGGCCGTGGCCAGGCCAGCCACCGCCAACGTCGGGACGGCGAGCCACCACCGGATCCGGCCACGCCGGGCGGCCTGGAGCAGGCGGTCGGCGCCGAAGCCCCCCAGGACGGCGACCGTGAAGCAGAGCAGCACCAGCATGCGGGTGTTGGCCGCCACCGCCAGGCCCGGCAGCCGTGCCGCCAGCCCCGAGAGCGGCCCGTACACGATCCCGGCGGCCACCAGCGTCACCACGGCCAGGGCCAGGGCCCGTGAGCCGCGGGCCAGGGCCTGGCCGATCAGGCCCAGCGGGGCCAGGCACAGGGCGACGACGCCGGCATAGCCGGTGCCCTCGTCGTCGTTCGGAGGCCAGCCCGGGCGCCCATCCAGGCCGGGACTACCGTGCAGGTTGGGGGCGAGCCAGCTCCAGAGGTTGGAGGGGTCCAGGTGCCCGCCGCCGACGTGGCCCTGCGCCCGGTCGACGACGATGGTCGTGTGCGGGAGGTAGGACAGGAAGGGGAGGAGCTGGACGCCCCCCAGGAGCGCTCCAGCCCCGGCCCCGACGAGCAACCCGAGCAGGCTCGACCAGCGCCGCGACCCGGCCAGCCAGCGCACCCCGGAGTAGAGGACGAGCCCCACGCCCAGGTGGAGCGAGGTCTCGGCGTGACCGCCCAGGAACTGCAGGCCGACGGCCACGGCCAGGGCCGCCGCCGCCAAAGGGCCCCCACCCGACAGCACCCATTCGGCGGCGGCGAAGGCCCACGGCAGCAGGCTGGCCACCGCCGTGTGCGGCCAGGCCAGCCAGAGCGCCATGAAGCTGCTGCCGGCATAGGCGACGCCACCGATCAGGGCGGGCAGGCCACGGGTGCCCGAGAGCCGGAGGTAGACGGCTGTGCCCAAGCCAGCCACCCAGAGCTTGGCCAGCATGGCCAGGCTCAGCCCGCGGGCGGCGGAGAAGGGGAGGGCAAGCCAGGTGAAGGGCGAGAAGGGAGCGGACTGATCGTTGGCCAGCAGGGGCTTGCCCGAGAGCGCGTCAGGATCCCAGAGCGGCAGATGGCCGGAGCGGAAGGCCCGGGCGACCAGCTCCTGCCAGGGCAGGAACTGCTGGACGGGGTCTCCGACCAGGACGTTCACGGGGCGGTGGGCGTCTGGGAGGTGGCTCCAGGGGAGGAAGCGATAGAGGGTGTCACCGCCGAGCAGCACCCGCTGGCCGTCGAGCACCGGCCACCAGGTGGCCAGGAACAGAGCCAGGACCGCCCCCAAGAGGAGCGGCAGCCCGCTCGGAGAGGGACGGCGACGGACAAGCATCACGGTCGGGCGCTCGGGTTGCGCCGGGGGACCGGGCTCCTCCCCTCGGCCCGCGGGGCCACGGGCCTCCGCGGCCCCATCAGTCACGACCACCACCTGGGATCAGCCATCGCCATGCGCACGAACAACGCCCTGGATGCCGGCGTGCCACCTTGGCCGAGCGGCCCCCCGACGTCGATGGGCCCGGAGCGCCGAGGCCACGGCCGCAATCGGAGCTGGCCATCGCCTGGCCCGACGATGGTACCTCGCCCGGTGGGACACCGTGATCGGGCGACCTCCGAAGGATCGACCACGATGGTGGTCACGGCCGCCTCACGCAGCAGGGCCAGGAACCTCCGACGTCTCCCGCTCAGCGCCGAGCCGATCTCGGTCACGATGCGACGGCGAGCCCCCCTGAGCCACCCAGGTGGCGACACGCGCCACCTGCCGATCCAGATCGGGACGCTGATCCGCAGAGGACACGCGAGCGGGCGGTCACGCCGGGGCGTCCACCAGGATCAGGTGACCGACCCGCCGGGCCGGGAAGCTTGCCTGACTGGAGCCAGCGGGAGGTGGTCACGGGATGGAGGCCTTGCTGACATGCCAACTGCCTTAAGTTCACGGAAGTCATTTGTAATGTGTAGAAACGTCAGCTTTTGTTAACCCTGGCGTCCTGGTCGCGGGATCGAGAGCAGGACCTCGAAGTCACGCACCTCGATCGTGACGCCCTTGCCGGTCGCCTCCCGCGTCAACCTGACGATGCGTCGAACGCTGGTGGCAGCGCGTGTCACGAGGCCGGCATCCGAAAGCCGGGTGTAGATCTGGGGATCCCGCACGACGTGCACATCGGCCCGCATCGCCGCCTCGTCGACGGTGTTCGGCGGCCAGCCCGGGGTATGGAACTCGACCCGGTCATCGAAGACGAAGATGCGAACCGGTCCCTGAACCGTGTAGTCCCGATGTGCCACAGCATTGACGACGGCCTCGCGCAGCGCCTCCTCGGGGAGCTCCGGCCGGGGCTCGGGCTCGAATCCTCGGATCTCGTGCCGAACCTGGAGTTGGAGACGGAGGGAAACGTCGCGCGTCGTCGATCAGGTCGAGCAACCGACCAGTGGTGTCCTTGCGATCCAGCGGCTCAACCTCAACCGATGAGTCGGTGCCCGGGAATCGGGCCGCGTTGATCTGCGCGGCGGGGAGGTGGCGCTGCAGCTCGCGACCGAACAGGAGCACGCCAGCCACGGTCGGATGGCCATCGGCGAGCAGGCCCCAGTTGCGGAGCAAACGGGCTGGCTCGTCCCCGAACCCCTGCTAGCCGGTGCGATCGAGGCTGACCGCCATCGGTGTTGGCGAACGCCACCAGACTGGCAGCGAGATCGTCAGGATTGTCGACTCGCTCTTTGAACTCCGTATGCAGGTCTTCCCATCGGCTCACGCGTTCGCGCAGCCCGATGAGGTCCGTCTCACACCTCTCCGTACTTTTCGGCTCGACGGCGAAAGGCTTCGTCGCCGCCCTCCATGACCTGTTTGATGGGGTCACGCGTAGCGGGATGGTCTGGACGAACGTGAGATGACACGGATACGACCTTGGTCGACCTCCAGCCCGACCACCTGCTCTGCGTCCCCCAACACCGGGATGTTGGCGTTGTGCGTGGCAGCGATGACCTGCCGGCGACCCTCGCCTCCAGCGAGCCCCTTCTGGTCACGCAAGATGCTCACTACGTCTTCGTAGACGAAACGGTTGTCGAGATCGTCTTCGGGCTGATCGAGCACCAGGATGCGGCCCTGCAGGGCGAACAGAAGCAGCAGGATGGCGGTCGCTCGTTGTCCCATCGAAAGCCGATCGAGCGGCCGGAACTCGCCGTCCACCCTCAGCTCCACGTGAACGGCATCGGGCGGGATCAACGTCTCGAGTTCGAAGAGCCGCTCCTCGTCGGCCATGAGCCAGCTCACCAGACGTTGCGCCATCCCGGACGCGAGGCCGAAGCGCGCCTCGACCGCCGCCGGTCCAGAGCGCACCGTCGCCGCCAGCGATGCCCCGTCAGCAGCGTCGGGGGCAACCAGCCGGTCCAAGACGTCTCCGGTCAGGCGCGAGCCTTTGAGCACCGACCACAGTCGCTCGCGGTAATCCTTCTTCTGTCCTTTGAACTCGACCTGTAGTCGTATGCGCCCGCGAAGCCGTTGGCCGATGGCGTCCGCCTGTTCGCGTCGAAGCCGATGTTCCTCCAGCCGCCGGCGTCCGAGATCGTCGAGCAGCCGACGGCGTTCGTTCGACAGCTGGCGCCGCTGATCATCCAAACGATCGAGCTCCGCCAGCAACGGGCCTAACGCTGTTCGCTCCGCCGTGAGGGCGAGGAACCGGTCGGGGTCGAGCGACTCCGCGTGGAGCTCTTGTTTGATCCGATTCAGTTCCTCCTCGAGCGGCTCGGACGCCTGACGCCAGCGGTGATCGAAGATCTGGAAGGTTCGACTCGCGTCATCGAGGGCCGTCTCCATCGCGTCGCCGAGTCGGGTCAGCTCTCGTACCAGCCCTTCGATCTTGCCTGCAGCCTCGGCGAGGATGGCCCGTTGCGCGCTCCTGCCCGTTCTGAGTGGCTCGGCGGCACGCAGAAGCGCGTCGTTCGTCCTACTCCTCGTTTCCTCCCATGCCTCCCGGACTTGCCTCAGCACCGCTGCGGCCGCACGGAGGTGCTGCCCATCGGTTCTCAGGTCTGTAGTGGCCTGGAGCCTGTCCGCCATCCCCACCTGCTCGTAGAGCGAAAGCTCATGAGCGATCGTGGTCAGGCGTTGGGCGATCTCGTCTCGCCTCGAGAGCTTTCGGGCGGCGTCGACCATGCGACGGGCGTTGTCCTGCAGGGCCTCCACCGCCTCCTCCACTGCCCGGGCACGGGCCCTCGCCTCCTCTCCGATCAGGTCATCGAGCAGCCGCAGACGGTACTCATCCTCTCCCGAGATTGCGTAGATCTCCCGCTGCCCGAACACCGCCGGAGCCCCTCCCGGGCCGAACAGATCCACCGGGGCGATGTCGAGCTGTTGCCCCGATTCCTCGTCGTAGACTCGCGGGCTTTCCCCGAGCACGCGCTCGACCCGATAGCGACGGAATCCTGCCTCGATCGGGCGACCGATCAGAAGGACGACCTTGCCTCCACTCCCAAGCGCGTATCGGACCAGGCTCTCCCGGTACGAGAGCTCCGAGTACGGCGGAATGCCGAGGGCGTAGCGAAGCGTCTCGATGAGCGCCGACTTGCCCGTCCCACGTCCCCCGATCATGACATTGAGGTCGACATTCCAGGCCACGACGACCCGACCGAGGAATCCCGATCCGTCGACCTCCATGCGCTCGATATGCGCATGCCTCGGCTCAGGGAGGGATCCCACGCACACGCGTGTTTCCGGGTCGTGGAGCGCGAGCCGAATCGCGGAAAGGCCCCGATCGGAGAGCTTCAGCCAGGTGGTACGTGGCACTCCACCGATGGTCGTCTTGGTTCCGATCTCATCGAGGCTTTTCGGATCCGAGAATTCGACCTTGGACAATCGCGAGAGGAAGGAGAAGTCGACGATGCCAGTCGATGACAGCCTTTGAACCTCGTTCTCAGGGAAATGTTCGACCGCATCTGGGCGCAGTTCGCGGAGCCTCTGTGCCGCTTCCTTGGGTTGCAGGGTCTGGAAGAGCCCGTTCTTCTGTCCGGGATGGGGCAGAATGACGAGGCAGCCGAGATCCCTGCGGAGGCCATCGACGGCATCAGGAAGATCGGTACGCAAGTCGATATCCCGATGCGTTCGATCATCTAGCAACAGCGGCCAGCCAGGCATTCGATCCAATGATCGAATGGCAGCGTTAATGGTGTCCACGCTGGTCTCGGCAGGGAACACGCTGATCAGATGCAGGCCGTGAGCCCCTTGGTTGAAGGAGAGCTCCGCTCCCGGGAGTACGGTGATCCCGCGCTCCAGTGCCCGAGCACGGATCGGCTCGAACCACTGTTTGCGCACCCCATTGTAGTCAGTGATGGCACAGATCGCGACCCTGGCGTCGCACAAGCGGTCAACGTATTCCTCGACGAGCCGAGAGCGCCCTTTCGCCGAGGCGAGATCCGATCCGGGAGGGCAGCGAAAGCTCAAGACACCAGGGGTATGGAGATGCAGGTCTACACGCTGCCACGTCGCTCCGAACGGGACGTCCATGAGGTCGCTCGCACCACCCTTCATCCTTGGTACGGCGAAGTCGGGATCGATCTCTCGCCGCCGACGCGAACCCACACCGTCTCACCTGGCGGCGAGCCGGACTCGCCGGTCACGCATCCAAACCGTCCACCCGATCGAGTGACAGGCGAAGGACTCCGAGAGGCGGTCGTTCCCCGAGATCGAGACCGTGCTTCTCGTCGTCACCGCCACACCGTACGGAGTCGATCGGCCGCGGCGCCCGCTGCAAGCAGGACCTCCATCACGACCCTGACCCAAGGAGGCGACGGCGGTCACGACGCCCCCTGACGGGGGCATCGATCCGGTCACGGTCCCCCCGCCGGCCGGCAGAGGTTGGGCCCAGGGGCGCCCGGGGTCGACCGCCGCCCCGGGGCGGGCACGACCACCGCCTCCGTCGGTCGTACCGCCGGCGGCACCTGCGGCACCGTCCGGGCGGCGTCCGCTGACGGCACCCGTTCCCAGGGCACCGCATCGGAGACCTCGGACGCGAGTCCGAGCCCGAAGACCGCCAGCGAGGCCAGCGTGAAGGCGATCTTCCCCATCCCAACCCACCGCAAGGAGAGCCGGGGCGATCTCGGCTGCGGGAAGGTGAACCTGGGGGGCTGGCCGCGCTCAGCGTACATGTGTTCGCATCACCTCGCACAGGATAGCGAACGGGCGTTCGGATGGCAACCTGGCGGTCGTCCCGACCGCCAGGTCGCCCGGAAACGGCCGGAGACGAGACGAGGGTGGGATCGGACATCATGACCGGGTGGCATCCCTCCTCGCGCTCAGATGAGCCCCCTCGTCACCTATGGGACGGGCTGGCTGGCAGCCGCCGCACTGGCCTGCACGGTGCCGCTTCCCCTCTCGTTGGACCTGCTTCGCCGCCTCCGCCGTCCCGTCGCCCGGGTGGTGGAGCGCCGGCTCCATCTCCACTACCGCTTGGGAGGGACGGCTGCGGCCCTCGGCGTCCTCCACGGTCTCCTCTCGATCACCCGTGCCCGGCTTCCCATCGGGGCTGAGGTCGGGTTGTGGCTGGCCTGTGGGGCCGCGGTCGCGCTCGTCTTCACCGCGGCGCTGGGGACCGGGCTGCGCACGCTCGGAGGGATCGAGCGCGAGCGCGCCCGGCGCCGGCACCTGGCCCTGTTCGTGGCGGCGGTCGTGCTGGGTGGGCTCCACGTGCTCCTCAACGGCCCCCTGCCCACCTGAGAGGACGGGGGCTAGGCGCCCCGATGGGGGGTAACAACAGCTGACGTGTCCACACACTACAATTGACTTCCGTCAACTCGAGGCAGTGGGCGCCCGAGCAAGGCATCCCTCCCGTGACCGCCTCCCGCTGTTTCCCGTCCCGGCCCGGCGAGTCGGTCACCTGATCCCGGGGAACGCCCCGGCGTGACCGCTCGCGTGTCCGCTGCCGATCAACGCTCCGATCTGGACCGGCAGGTGGCGGGTGCTGCCGCTTGGGCGGCCCAGGAGGGGCTCGCCGTCGGGCGCCTTCTGACCGAGGTCGGCTCGGCCCTGAACGGAACGCGTCGGAGGTTCCTGGCCCTGCGGCGTGACCCGACCGTGACCACGATCGTGGTCGAGCCTCGGGGCCGCTTGGCGCGGTTCGGGGCCGAGGAGGTGGAGGCTGCGCTCGCCGCTCAGGGACAGCGGCAGGTGGGGGTCGATCCCTCCGAGGTCGACGAGGACCTGGTCCGAGACGTAAGCGAGCTCCTGAGCGGCCTCGGTGCCCGGCACGACGGCCGGCGTGCCGCCGCCCATCGGGGGGCCCGGGCGATGGCGGCGCTCCCGCACGATGGCCCGGAGGGGTGCCCCACGAGGGTTCCCCATCGGAGCACGCTCCGATGGGGTCCCCGGCTGGCCTCGTGGGGACCCGGTGAGACCCGGGCTTCCCGGGCACGCGGCGGGGAAGGGCGAAGCCCGCGAGGGCAACCCCGTGAGGGGTGCCGCATGAGACGATCGCTTACTCAGCGGCAACGGGCACCGCCCCATCGACTTGGCACGCGGCCTTCAGGCCTCAGAACGGGACCGCGGAGACCTCAGCCAGCGGAGGGGGCCCCGCAACCCAGTCGGCCGACCACGACCTCGGTGCCGTCGCCGCCTCGCCCCGCCTCGGGGAGCAGCTCGGTCCGGGGCATCTGCACCGCCGCACCCCGGGGCTCGACCGTGGCCACCGAGCGGAAGTTGGACCAGGTGTAGATGGTGGTCTTGTCCTGGATCAGAAGGAGAACCTGCGTTTCCCGATAGGTGCCGGGGCCGGCGTAGTACTCCACGTCCAGGTAGAGGTCGAGCGTTCGCCCCTCAGGAAGGGACCGGTGGAGCAGCAGGTAGAAATCATCGCCGGCCGTCCGGCAGTAGACCCGCCCCACTTGATGGAAGGCGCAGGGGCCGTCGACGGTGAAGTCGCTGCCGGAGGCGCCGCTGGGCTCCGGCGGGGGAGGGCATAGGCCGGCGGGGAGCGGCATCCCGCTGCCTTCGCCCACGGCCTCGGGGTCGAGCTCGCTCACCCCCACCGGCGCCGTGCGTGACTGGAACACCCCGAACCGGGCAGCGGTCCCCAGGCCGGCCGCCGTCAGCGCGGCCACGGCCAGCCCCAGCAGGCACAGGGAGAGCCGCCTCATGCTCGCCCCCAGGAGCGGGCCAAGGCCGCGGTCCCGAGCCCGACCGACGTCGCCGCGAAGGTGACGAGGGCGACCAGATCCCGCCCGTACCCGGTCAGGTCGGGGTTGACAACAGCTGACGCGCCCATACACTACAATCCACTTCCATGAACTTGAAGCAGTGGGCGCGCGAGCAAGGCATCCACCCCGTGACCGTCTACCGCTGGTTCCAGTCGGGCAAGCTCCCCGTCCCGGCCCGGCGAGTTGGTCACCTGATCCTGGTGGACGCCCCGGCGCGGTCCCCGGCCGGCGTGACCGCCGTGTACGCTCGCGTGTCCTCTGCGGATCAGCGTCCCGATCTGGATCGTCAGGTGGCGCGTGTCGCCACTTGGGCAGCCCAGGAGGGGCTCGCCGTCGCATCGTGACCGAGGTTGGCTCGGCGCTGACCACCATCGTGGTCGAGCA
>DATGLL010000079.1:0-7202 GCA_035294145.1 Candidatus Dormiibacterota bacterium
GCGCTCCCGCACGATGGCCCGGAGGGGTGCCCCCCAAGGGTTCCCCATCGGAGCACGCTCCGATGGGGTCCCCAGGCCGGCCTCGTGGGGTCCCCGGTGAGGCCCGGGCCTCCCGGGCACGCGGCGAGGAGGCGCGGAGCCCGCGAGGGCAACCCCGTGAGGGGTGCCGCGTGAGACGATCGCTTACCCATCGGCAACGGCCTGCGGATCGCCCTGATCAGCCCGGGACCCCTCCTCGGCTGGGAGGGGCCCCGCGGCCTCATGGGTGGGGAGGCCGCTCGCCGCCCGAGCTGGGCAGGGAGGGTGAGCCCCAGGGGCCTGCCGCCGGGTCGATGCGTTCCGGCGGCCGGTCGTCGATCGAGCCCCTGCCGCGTGAGCGGGGGGCCGGCGAGCCCGACGGGGTGCGCCCGGAGGTGGTCGGCCCTCACCGGCCGCGAGGCGGAGGCAAGGCCGATGCCGTCCCAGGTCGCGCCCACAGGCCCGGCTCGGCAGGCCTCGAGCGTGGAGGTCGCTCTGGGGGTCGGATGCGCTGCGGCAGGTGATCACCGGCACACCGACCCCGACCACGGCCTACCATCCAGCCATGGCACGTGTGAGGGCGAACGGCCTCGAGTTCGAGTACGACACCTTCGGCGACCCCGCGGCGGCCCCGCTCCTGCTCATCATGGGCCTGGGCGCCCAGATGATCGCCTGGGACGAGGAGTTCTGCCAGCTCCTGGCCGGGCGGGGCTTCCACGTCATCCGCTTCGACAACCGCGACTGCGGCCTCTCCAGCGCGCTCGACCACCTCCCGGCCCCCGATCCGTTGGCGGTGATGGCCGGTGAGGCCCAGCCACCCTACCGGCTGGAGGACATGGCCGCCGATGCGGCCGGCGTGCTGGAGGCGTTGGGGGTGCCGGCCGCGCATGTGGTCGGCGCCTCCATGGGCGGATTCATCGCCCAGATCATGGCCATCGAGCACCCGGATCGAGTCCTCAGCCTGACCTCGATCATGTCCGGGCCGGGAGGGATGCGGGACAACGTCCACGGCACCCCGGAGGCGACCGCGGTCCTGGTGGAGCGACCGCCCGCGGATCGGGAGGGCATGATCGAGCACGGGTTCCGCGTCAGCCGGGTCTTGTGCGGGGTCCACTTCGACGAGGCGGAGGCCAGGCGTCGCCGAGCTCAGGCCGTGGATCGGGCCGCGCGCGTCGAGGGGACGCAACGCCAGCTGGCGGCGATCGCGGCCGCTCCCTCCCGGGTCGAGGCCCTGGGGCGGTTGCGCGTCCCGGCCCTGGTCATCCACGGGGAGGCCGACCCGCTCCTGCCGGTGGAGAACGGCCGGCGGACGGCGGCTGCGATCCCCGGGGCGCGGCTGCTGCTCCTGCCGACCATGGGCCACGACCTGCCCCGAGCCTTCTGGACCCCGATCGTGGACGCGATCACGGAGACGGCGGCTCGGGCCGACGCTCGTCTCGCATCTCCTCCTGGCGGGACCAAGACCGTGGGCCCGTAGACTGCTCCTCGGCGGCGGCTGTCCTGCCGCGACGACGAGGAAGGCATGGTTGGGCTTTCCCTAGGTGTGGTCGAGGGGACCGGCCGAGCACCGCTGCTGTGGCTGCTGGTCGGGCTGCTGGTGAGCTTCACCATCACCCGCCTGGTGACGCGTCGGATCCGCGCCGGCTCGACCCGGCTCAAGGACTGGGAGATCGGCGGCGTCCATATCCACCATCAGGTGTTCGGCATCCTGGTGGTGTTGCTCAGTGGCGTGCTCGAGTTCGCCTACCGTCCCCCCTCGCCTTGGGTCGAGGTGCTGGGGGGGACCTTCGGGGTGGGCATGGGCATGACCCTGGACGAGTTCGCGCTCTGGCTCCACCTCAGCGACGTGTACTGGTCACCGGAGGGTCGACGCTCGATCGACGCCGTCTTCGTGGCCGCCGCCGTGACCGCCCTGCTCCTGGTGGGCTTCACGCCGCTCAGCCTCTCCGGGGCGACCGGCCTGGCCGTCCTGTTGACCATCGCGGTCGTCGTGGTGAACCTGGCGCTGAGCACGATCGTGGCGCTCAAGGGGAAGCCCGTGCTCGCCGTCCTGAGCCTGATGATCCCGCTCCTGGCCCTGATCGGGGCGACACGGCTGGCCAAGCCGGCCTCGCCCTGGGCTCGCTGGCGCTACTCCGAGGGCTCCACGAAGCTGGCCCGAGCCCACAAGCGCTTCGGGCCCCGGTACCAGCAGCGATGGGATCGCCTTCGCGACCTCCTCGGTGGGACGCCCTCGCCGCCGAGCCGGGGCTGAGGCGCCACCCTGTGCCTCACCCTCCCCAGTCAGGGAGCAGGCGGAGCTGCTCGACCCGACGCGCGGCGGGAGCGTAGCAATCAGTGAAGTAGTCCAGGAGCATGCGCCGGGCTGAGAACTGGCTCGCGGTGTGACGGATGGAGGCGCGCATCATGGCCAGCCAGCGGGTCGGCAGCCCCCCTCGGTCGCGCCGGTAGAAGCCCGGCACCACCTCCCGCTCCAGCAGGCGGTAGAGGGCCTCCGCCTCGGCGTCGTCGTCGGTCTCGGGGTGGTCGATGGTCGCCCCCGAGGGGATCGCCCAGCCCGCGTCCGGGCGGTAGCCCTCGTCCCACCAGCCGTCCAGCACGCTCAGGTTGAGCACCCCGTTGGCGCCTGCCTTCATGCCCGAGGTCCCGCTCGCCTCCAGGAAACGGCGAGGGTTGTTCAACCAGACGTCGCTGCCCTGCACCAGCAGCCGAGCCATGGCCATGTCGTAGTCCTCCAGGAACACGACGCGTGGTTCCTCACGGGCCAGCCCGACGATGTCGCGGAGGACCGCCTTGCCGCCCTCGTCGGCCGGGTGGGCCTTCCCCGCGAACACCAGCTGCATCGGGCGCTTTGGGTCGCGGAGCAGGCGCTGGAGCCGCTCCCGGTCCCGGAGCAGGAGGTTGGCTCGCTTGTAGAGGGCGAAGCGACGGCTGAAGCCGACGGTCAGGATCTCGGGGTCGAGCGTTCTCCCAGCTCGCTGGTGGACGAACTCGGTCAGCCGACGCTTGAGCCGGAGATGGCAGGCCCACAGCTCCTCGTCGGGGATGCGGTCGACGCCCGCCCAGCGGGGGTCATCCGAGCTGAGGTCCCACCAGTCGCGATCGACGAACCGGCGTAGCAGGTCGGCCACCTCAGGGGCCACCCAGGTCGGCATGTGGACGCCGTTGGTGACGGAGCGGATCGGGACCTGCGCCTCCGGGAGCCCAGGCCAGGCGTCCTTCCACAGGTGGCGCGAGACGGCGCCGTGGAGCCGGCTCACCCCGACCGCGTGGTCGGCCATGCGCAGGCCCACATAGGTCGTGCAGAGCGGCTCGCGGGGATCCCCCGGCTGTCGGCGGCCCAGGTCCATGAAGCGCTCGAAGCTCAGACCCACCTCGCGCAGGTAGGGGCCGAGCAGCTCGTAGACCAGCCCTGGCTCGAAGTAGTCGCTGCCGGCGGCGACCGGGGTGTGGGTGGTGAAGACGAACCCCGCCCGGGCGATGAGACGTGCCTCCTCGAGGGTCATCTGACGGCTCTGACGCAGTTCCCGCATGCGCTCGATGGCGAGCAGGAAGCCGTGGCCCTCGTTCATGTGGAAGACGGTGGCCTCGACGCCCATCGCTCGTAGCGCCCGCATGCCGCCGATCCCCAGCACGATCTCCTGCCGCAGCCGTCGGGCCGGCTCGGGGACGTAGAGCCGGTCGGTGATGGAGCGCAGCTCGGGCGGGTTGCTCTCCAGGTCGGTGTCCAGCAGGAACAGGGGAACCCGTCCCACCTGGGCGCGCCAGACCCCGATCCGCACCTGGTCGGCCCCGAGCGGGCAGCTGACCTCGATCGGGCCCGAGCGTCCCTGGACCCGACGAAGGGGTAGCTCCTCGTACACGCTCTCCGGGTAGACCTCGTACTGGCGTCCCTGGTCGTCGATGCGCTGGCGGCCGAACCCCTGACGGTAGAGGAGCCCGACCCCGACCAGCGGGAGGCCCAGGTCGCTGGCCGCCTTCAGGTGGTCGCCGGCAAGCACCCCCAGGCCGCCCGAGTAGATGGGCAGGACCTCGGCGACGCCGAACTCCAACGAGAAGTAGCCGACCAGCAGCGGGGCACGAGCGTCCGGGGGGCGGAGGGCACGGGCTCGGTGCTCGGAGGAGGCGGCTCGGGCTCGCTCCAGCGCCTCAGCGGCCTCGGCCCGCGCCAGGGCGCGCTCCACGCCCTCGGCGCCCAGCCGGATGAGGAGCAGCACCGGGTTGTGGTTGGTCTTCTCCCATCCCTCCGGGTCGAGGGCGGCGAAGCAGCCCTGGATGCGGGGATCCCAGGTCCAGGTCAGGTCGAGGGCGAGCTCGCGCAGCTCGTCGAGGGGGGCGGTGGTGGCGGGCACGAGGGGGAATGTTAGACCCGGCGACCGGGCCGCCGGACCGGCCCCGCCATGCCGATGCCGGGGAGGCCGGCGCTCGTGGCCCTTGGCGTGGATAATATGAATGTAACTATCAAATGCTATTTACAATCAAATAGGAGGTTATGTCATGATTGGGGCTCGCAGGTGGTGGGCGCTCGGAGGAATCCAGGTGGCGGTCCTGGCGGTCGGGCTCGACATCACGGTCCTCAGCGTGGCCTTGCCCACGCTGGCCGGGGCGTTGCGCGCGTCGGAGGCCGACCTCCAGTGGTTCTCCTCCGGCTATACGCTCGTCCTGGCCGCGGCGATGCTGCCGGCAGGGCTGCTCGGCGACCGTTACGGACGCAGGAAGGTGATGCTCGTGGCCCTGGCGCTGTTCGGCGTGGGCTCGGCCGCCTGCGCCGCGGCGCCCTCCCCGGGGGTCTTCCTGGGCGCCCGGCTGGTGCTGGGGGCTGCGGGCGCTGGCATCGTCGTCATGGCTGTCTCCGCGCTGGCCGTGCTCTTCAACGAGGAGGAGCGGCCGCGGGCGGTGGCGGTCTGGGCCGCCGCCAACATGCTGGCCATGCCCATCGGCCCGGTCCTGGGGGGATGGTTGCTGAGCCACGCCTGGTGGGGCTGGGTCTTCCTGGTCAACGTCCCCGTCGCCCTGCTGGCGCTGGTGGTGGGGCTGGCGCTGGTGCCGGAGTCGTGGGCCCCCGAGCGCCCGGGGCTGGACCCGGTGGGGGTGGCCACCTCGAGCGCGGGGCTGGTGGGGGTGACCTATGGGCTGATCGAGGCCGGCCAGGACGGCTGGGGCGACGCCGTCGCTCTTGGCGCGATGGCTGCCGGCGTGGTGGTGCTGGTCGGGTTCCTCATCTGGGAGCGCCGGCTGTCCCGGGCTCCGGGCGGGCAGCCGCTGATCGACCTGGCGCTGTTCCGCTCGACCTCGTTCACCTGGGGGGTGATCCTGGTGGCGGTCGGGACGCTGACCCTGACCGGGATGCTGTTCACCATGCCTCAGTACTTCCAGGGGGTGCTGGGGACGGACGCCATGGGCTCTGGCCTGAGGTTGCTGCCGCTGATCGCCGGCTTCATGGCCGGGCTGCTGCCGGCGGCTTGGCTGGCCCGTCTGGTAGGGGCCAAGGTCCCGACGGCGCTCGGCTTTGCGGTGCTCGCCGCCGCGATGGCGGTGGGGGCGACCACCAGCGTCAGGTCAGGTGACGGGTTCGCCGTGGCCTGGATGGTGGGAGCCGGGGTCGGCATGGGGCTCATGTTCACCACCGCCGCCTCGACCGCCGTGGCCGAGCTGTCGGCCGAGCGGAGCGGGGTGGGCTCGGCCATGCTCCAGGCCTTGAAGAACGTGGGGGCGCCGCTCGGCTCGGCGTTGGCGGGGAGCGTGCTCAGCTCCGTCTACAGGGCCGACCTGCGCCTGGCCAACCTGCCGCCGGAGGTGGCGGGGAGGGCCGAGGGAGGTATCTTCCCCGGCCTGGCCTTGGCGAGCCGGGTTGGCTCGGCGGGCCTTGCGGCCTCGGTGCGGGCGGCCTTCATCCACGGGATGGATGCTGCCCTCCTGATGTCGGCGGGGGTGGCCGTGGTCGGGGCCGTGCTGGCCCTGGTCTTCCTTCCCGCTCGGCCGGCAAGGGCCGCGGTGACCGAGAATGTGGGTGAGAGGACATCGCAGCATGCCAAGCGTCGAGCGGTCGGGGATCGGGCTTCGTGAGCGCAAGAAGGCCAAAACGCGGGCCGAGATCCAACGGCAGGCGTTGCGGCTCTTTCGGGAGCAGGGCTACGAGGCCACCACCGTGAGCCAGATCGCAGCCGCGGCCGAGGTCTCCGAGAGCACCTTCTTCCGCTACTTCCCAACCAAGGAGGACGTCGTGCTCCGCGATGACCTTGACGAGGCCTTGGTGGCGGCCTTCGAGGCCCAGCCGGCGAGCCTGAGCCCGATCCAGGCCATGCGGGGCGCGTTCCGTGCGGTGTTCGGCCGGCTGTCGGCGGAGGAGGTCCAGGAGGTGCGGGAGCGGACCACCCTGGTCCTCTCGGTCCCTGAGCTTCGTGCCGCCGTGATCAGCGGCTTGATCGAGTCGTTCCGGAAGGTCTCCGAGGTGTTGGCGGCACGGGTAGGGCGCGCTCCCGACGACCTCGCCGTCCGGACCTTCGCCGGCGCGCTGCTAGGGGCGGTGATGGTGGCAGGGATGGACATCGCCGAGCATCCCGACGCCGACTACATCGAGCGGCTGGACGCGGCCATGGGGTACCTGGAGGCCGGCCTCCCGCTCTGAGCCGGCGACGCCGCTGATGGTCGCTCCCAGGGCCGTGGACGGGAGGGATGAGGCCGATGGGCCAAGCGTCTCCAGGAAGGCTGGTCGGAGGCGCGTGAGCTTCGCTAAACTTTCACCCGCAGCGGGCGGGAGTAGCTCAACAGGCAGAGCGCGACCTTCCCAAGGTTGAGGTAGCGGGTTCGAGTCCCGTCTCCCGCTCCAGTCGCCAACCCTGGTGTCGCGTTCGGAATCCACTGCCGGCACGACCTCCCACCATCGGACCTGCCTTGCGACGCCAACCGCCGGCTCAGGCACGCCAGGAGGCGCGCCTGGTCAGCGGGGGTGTTCTCTGGGTAGCCGGCCCACGTCAGCTCGCGAGGCCTGGCACCAGCCGTCGATGACCGACAGGCCCCGCAGGTACCGCGCCACCGGACTTGCCGTTGCCGCTGAGTAAGCGATAGTCTCATACGGCACCCCTCACGGGGTTGCCCTTGCGGGCTTCGCGCTTCCCCGCCGCGTGCCCGGGAAGCCCGGGTCTTACCGCGGCTCTGCGCTTCACGAAGGCTCCAACTGAGCC
>DATGLL010000080.1:0-5782 GCA_035294145.1 Candidatus Dormiibacterota bacterium
AGCCTGGTTTCGCCGAGGCTGGGGCCGTGCCTGTCAAGAGACCCTACACAGCACCCAGCGCCTCTCCAGCGGATGCGGACGAGATCGCGGCGATCGTCGACCCGCTGGAGCGGTACGTCCTCGCCACCGAGGCTCAGGCGCACCACGAGGTCGCCGCCAGTGGCTGGGGGAGATCCGCGCCCTGGCCGCGTTGTGCATCCACCAGCTGGGCGCCTCCTACGCGACCATCGCCCACGTCACCGGGCTCTCCCGAGCCCGAGCCCCGCAGCTGGTGGAGGCCGAGAGGCGGCTGAAGGCGGGGCGGGCTGTCTAGGGCCTCTACGCGAGGCTCGAGGGCACAGGCACACTTCGGGGCCTCACCCACCTCCACCACGGCCCCGATGTCAGCTCCTCCCCATCGTGCATCTCGTCACGGCGACGCGTGCCCGGCCGACACGGTGTCACTGAGCGGCGGTGAGTGCATTCCCGCCCGATTCGACGGGCCCGATCCCGAAGGTTGTCGCCGGTCTTGGCCTTGGCCATGGCACAGGCTGCCACCCGGACACCGATGCCGGTCTGAGGCACGATGCCAAGGGAACGTGGCAGAGGATCAGCCGGCCGAGTTCGGCGTCCGAGAGTACGCCCTGAGAGGGGCATGGCAGCCACCAGCCATGGGGAGGGGTAGAGCTACGTCGAGGCGGAGCAGCCTATACCAATTTGGCGCAGATCGCGACCGCTGCGTACAGGCGGGCCGACATTGCCCCCTGCGCACATCGTGGCCAACCTCCCCTCGGCCTCCGGCTCCCAGCGCGCAGCGTTCGAGCTGTGCCCCCACCGGGACCTGGCTGTCCAGCTGGTCGAGAGCTTGTCCGCCCCTGCTCCTGTCGCTCTCCTCCAGCTATGTACCGCGTGTGGCGGGACTGCTGGCTGTCCTCTCGGCCGACGACAGAGAGCTGGGTCTCGACGAGCGTGGCAGCATAGACGTGCTGGGTCGCCTGCAGCCGGCCGGGGAGATGACCTGGTGCTCGCCTGACCACCTGAGGGTGACAGCGTCGAGGTGGGGTTGCCTCCTGCCCGGCAACGCGTCTGGGAGCCGGTGGTGCGCCACGTGGCGGCGGCGCTCGGCGCCCTGGAGCGCTGCGCCGAGGAGGGGGCCGACTCACAGCTGCGGTTGGAGTGGGCGGAGCGGATCACCGGCGCGTGGGTGCGGGTGCTGCCCCAACCTATCGGCGATGAGCAGCGCAACCGCTGCCGAGGCTGATCAGGGAGGGGTAGAGGGAAGCCAGAGTCAGGAGGTCCCCAAGGTCGGCCCGCCCTCCGGCTGGTCACCCACGCCCGGGGTCTCAGAAGACCACCCGATCTCCGTGTGTGTGCATGCTGCTCACCCGAGAGCGGCCCCGCAGAGGCCACGACCCTTCCCGACCCAGGACCGACAACACCTTGCTCGTGCCCCTGAGCCAGACGTCGAATCGCCCTGGGGTCGGAGGTCGAGCAGTCCTGCGTCCGCCTCTCCCGGCTGGGCGTCAGGACGCAGGAACGGCGGGGTGCAGGCAGCCAGGGCGCCAGCAGGTTGGCAGGATCGACCGTTTGTGAAGCGACGGCGCTACCGTAGAGCAACCCGATGAGGAGGCTGCCCGGCACAGTGGCACTCGAGGCGAGGCCGATCCCTCCGAGAGGTCCTGGGGCCGAACCGCCCGGGAGGGTCGAGCCTTGAACCGGGCACGGCTGGTGGGCGGGCTGGCCAAGGCGGCCATCGCCACCCTACTCCAAGGGCCGATCGCCGGGGCGGCGGCCGCGGCCGACCAGGCGGTGGACCTGCTGGTCGATTGGGTCGCCCGAGAGGAGAGGCCCACGTACGAGTCCACGCTCACCCGGGTCGCCCGGGGGCTGGAGCGGCTGGCGCGCTCTGAGCGGATCGGCGCGGACCAGCTTGAGCAGGGGCTCTTTGGGGCACGGCAGGCCATCCTCGAGCGGGGGCTCTCGGCCAGGGAGATCGCCGCCCTCGACCTGGACCCGGAGCGGGTGACGCGGGCCGTGCTCTCCAGAGCGGAGGCCGAGCTGGGAGCGCTGGACGAGCCGGCCCGGGAGCTGGCCCGCACGGCGATCCGCACCGTGTACGCCACGCTGCTCTCCGACCCGGACGCCCTGCCCGAGCTGGAGCGGGCCTTCCAGCAGGCCGCCTTGACCCGCCTGGGCGAGCTTCGGCACCTCCCCGAGGAGGTCGTGGGGGCGCTGCGCGGCGTCCTCGCCGCGGCGGCGCTGGTGGACCACCGCCGCCGGTGGCGCCGGGATCTCTATCCCCCCAGCGCCCTGCTGCGCGCCGAGTTCGAGGCGGTGCCCTTCTACGGCCGCGAGGAGACGCTGGACGACCT
This sequence comes from Candidatus Dormiibacterota bacterium, assembly GCA_035294145.1. Classification (GTDB taxonomy): domain Bacteria; phylum Chloroflexota; class Dormibacteria; order Dormibacterales; family Dormibacteraceae; genus CADDZO01. Next base: position 2,352 of record DATGLL010000080.1, read on the forward strand.
GCTGGGATGGGCGAACGCCGACCGTCCGCTCGGCATCCGGGTCTACACCGGGGCCGGGGGCATGGGCAAGACGCGCCTTTTGATCGAGCTCTGCGGGCGGATGGACCGGCGCTGGCGAGCCGGGTTCCTGAACCGGGCGCTGGGCGGGCTGCCGGCCGGGGGCGAGGGCTGGCTGCGCCCCCTCGACGCCCTCTTCCAGGAGGAGGCCCCGCTGCTGGTCGTGGTCGACTACGCGGAGACGCGCTCTGAGGAGGTGGTGGCGCTCCTGCGGCGCACCCGGGATCGGGCGGCGGGTCCGCCGGTGCGGATCGTGCTCCTGGCCCGTTCCCTGGGCGACTGGTGGGTCGCGCTGACCGAGGAGGGCGAGGGGATCGGGGACCTCCTGCTCGGTCCGGCCACCGCGACCCTGCCCCTTCCCCCCCTGGCACCCGATCCCGCCCGGCGGCGACAGCTGTTCGAGCACGCAGCCGCCGCCTTCCGCGCGCTCGTGCCGGACCCGGTGGGGCCGGCGGTGCCCTCGCTGGAGGAGGCGCACCTCGATCGGGCCCTCTACGTCCTCATGGCGGCGCTGGCGGCCGTCCAGGGGGAGAGGCCGAGGACCGAGGAAGAGCTCCTGGACTGGGCGCTGCGCCGCGAGCTGGGGTTCCTCGACCAGGGGGTCAGGAGCATCGGCTGTGGGGAGCTGGCGGGCCATCCCATCCTGCAGTGCGCGGCGGTGGCGACGCTGGCCGGCAGCGCCCCCGATCGGCGTGCCGCGGCGGAGCTCCTCGCCCGGGCCCCCCTGATGGGAGGCCAGACCACCGCTGTGGTGGACAAGGTGGCGGAGCTGCTGCACCGCCTCTACCCGGGGCAGACCTGGCTCCAGGGGGTGCTTCCCGACCTGCTCGGCGAGCACCTGATCGAGTCGGCCACGGTGGCCGATCCAGGTTTGCTCCGGGCCATGTTCGGCCGGGGTGAGGCGGCGCCCGCGCTGAGCCCGGAGCAGAGACGGAACGGGTTGACCCGTCTCACCCGCCTTGCCCAACGGCATCCCGAACGGGTGGAGTGGCTGGTGGACCTGCTCGAGGCCAACCTCGCCGTCCTGGCCGGCGACGCGATCGCGGTCGCGCGGGAGACGGGCGACCCCCTGGGCACGGCCCTGGCCAGGGCCCTGCGGGAGCGACCGGAGGCGACCTCGGCCCTGGCCGCCCTCCACTCGGAGATCCCCGAGCACACGGTGAGCCTGCGCGAGGTGGCCCGGCTGCTCGCTCAGGCACAGGTGGAGGTCGCTCGCGCAAGCGGCTCGGCCCCGGACCTCGCCCGCTCCCTCAACAACCTCTCCAACCGTCTCGGTGAGCTGGGCCGGCGCGAGGAGGCCCTCGAGGCCGTTCAGGAGGCAGTCAGGCTCTACCGCCCTCTGGCTGAGCAGCGCCCTGAGGCCCTCCGCCCCGACCTCGCCGGGTTCCTCAACAACCTCTCCATCCGCCTCAGCGAGCTGGGCCAACGGGAGGAGGCGCTCCAGGCCAGCCAGGAGGCGGTCGAGCTCTACCGCCCTCTGGTCGAGCGGCGCCCCGACGCCTTCCGCCCCCACCTCGCTCGATTCCTCAACAACCTCTCCCTCCGCCTCGCCGAGCTGGGCCGGCCCGAGGAGGCCCTCCAAGCCATCCAGGAGGCGGTCGAGCTCCGCCGCTCCCTGGCCGAGCGGCACCCCGACGCCTTCCGCCCCGACCTCGCCCTCTCCCTCAACAACCTCTCCATCCGCCTCGGCGAGCTGGGCCGGCGGGAGGAAGCCCTCCGGGCCATCCAGGAGGCGGTCGAGCTCCGCCGCCCCTTGGCCGAGCAGCATCCCGACGCCTTCCGCCCCGACCTCGCCCTGTCCCTCAACAACCTCTCCATCCGCCTCGCCGAGCTGGGCCGGCGGGAGGAAGCCCTCCAAGCCAGCCAGGAGGCGGTCGAACTCTACCGCCCCCTGGCCGAGCAACGTCCCGACGCCTTCCGCCCCTACCTCGCCGGGTCCCTCAACAACCTCTCCATCCGCCTCGCCGAGCTGGGCCGGCGGGAGGAGGCCCTCCAAGCCAGCCAGGAGGCGGTCGAGCTCTACCGCTGGCTCGCCGATCGCTGGCCCAAGGCGTTCCGACCTCAACTCATCATCGCCCTGGGAACCCTCTCCAAACGCCTCACTGAGCTCGACCGCCCACAGGAGGCCCGAGCTGCCGACGAGGAGGCCAGAAGGCTCCGAGAGCACGATCTCGCACCTTAATCGACCCCCATCACCGGCATTCGCGCACCCGCATCGCTGTCATGCGCGAGCCCTCGCCCGAGAGCTCGAGGTCAGCGTCGAGGAGCTAGGGCTCGAGGACCAGCCCAGCGGGGAGGACGGACCCCGCCGAGGGAGCGGGGTGCTGGTTCGGGCCGAGATGCTCTGCCTCCAGCAGGCACGTGGGCAGGATGCGAGCCGTGATGCGAGTGACTCCGCATGGGACCGAGCGGCCGCCGCAGCACGCATCGCGGCGCTCGAGGTCCGCATCGGTCGCGCGCATCCCGTTCCTTGCCATCCCTTCAGGCAAGGGGTGTTGGCCCGGCCGAACCGTGCGTGCGCTTGGCTCGATGACGGGTACGGGTCGGCTCACGCTCTTCGCCAATGGCCTCGCCTTCGCCGCGGCAGCGATCGTCCGCAGGCTGTCCGGGCACGACCGCGACCCGGATCTCCTGATCGCGGGCCTCGGCCACCCGCACGAGGCGACAGGTTCGCGCGTACGCAAGGGCGGCCAGGAACCCTGGATACCGCCGCCGAGCAGCCTTGAGAACGGAGTAACTCACCCCCATCGTGCGGCAGATCTCCCCAAAGGAGTAGGGCAGCTTGGCCAGGGCGACGATCCAGCGCCCGACCTGACGGGTGATGGCCGGTGGTCGCCCCGGGCCGGAGCGGTGCTCACCGGTGCACCCTATGGATGTCGGCGACGAGAACGAAGTCGCCGATGCCCCGCGGTGCCACCGGGCCATCGCCCTGCTCGCTCGACGCCGTGAAGTCCACGATGAGTTCTGCGAGGCCCGGGTGGTTACCCGGGACGCGCCGACCGTCGATAGGGCTGAGCGCCTCCGAGCGCCGAACAGTGAGCGAACTGGCAGCCGCGTCCCGGCACCACGAATCGGGGGCCTCCCCACTGGGACCAGCAGCGAGGAGGCTGATATGCAGCATGCGACGAAGAACGCCCTTCCTGCCGCCGGGCTCCGCGACCTCGTCCGGCGGCTGGCCAAGACGGGCGCCAACGAGGTCGCCATCGAACGGCCCGACGGCCCGGTCGTAGAGGCGCTCCTCGAGGCCGGCCTGACCGTCGTCGTCATCAGCCCCAACCAGCTCAAGCACCTGCGCTCCCGCTACGGCTCGGCCGGCAACAAGGACGACCGCTTCGACGCCTTCGTCCTCGCCGACACCCTCCGCACCGACCGGG
>DATGLL010000081.1:0-18585 GCA_035294145.1 Candidatus Dormiibacterota bacterium
GCCGGAGGGGGAGCGGGGCGGGAGGAGGCGCCACCGGCACCGGCTCGCCCGGCACCGGCTCGACCGGGAGGACGGGGGGCTGGCCCGGGGCCGGCCGGAGGGGGAGCGGGGCGGGAGGAGGCGCCACCGGCACCGGCTCGCCCGGCACCGGCTCGGCCGGGAGGACGTGGGGCTGGCCCGGAGCCGGACGACTCGGCGAGAGGGGGGAGGGCCGCCATGGGACGGGGAGCGGCGTCGGGGCACTGGTGGGCGCACCGGGGAAGGGCCCGGGGACCTCGACCGGTGGCGCCGGGAGCGACGCCACCGGCGAGGGGATCTCCCCTCCCCCCACGGCGGGCGGCACCTCGGGGACGTTCGGTCGTGGCACCTCCAGCGGCGGCCGAGGCCAGGTCACGAGGGGGCTCGGGACCTCGCTGAGCGACCCGGGGGCGACCGGTGACGGTGATGGCTCCGGCCAGGCCGGCGTCACCCCTGGCACGGGCAACCGAGAGGGCGGCGCCCCAGGGATCGCGTCAGGCACCCCGCCCGGCGGCGCTGGGGAGGAAGGCGGCATTGGCCTCCCCGGCACCACCCCCGACCAGAGGGACGATGCCACCGGGGCGAGGGCGGGGCCCAGGGTCCCGGCCGGGCTCACCCCCTCCGGCGCCAAGGCCGTGGGCGGAACCCGGGGATCGGCGACGGCCGAGTCGATGGCCGGGGGCACGGTGCCCCCCTGGCCTCCGCCCTCGGGCGGCGGCGTCTCGGCAGCGGCGCCTCCCACCTCGGGCCGGTCCAGGACCACCACCGGGGCGCTCGGAGGCGACGCCCGGCCCTGGTCGGAGGGGGGAGGGGCCAGCGGCCCAAGACCATCGCCGCCCCCAGCCCCACCCGGCAGCTCTCCATGGGGCCCCACCGAGGCCGGGTCGCCCCCGGGCGCGGTCCCGGGCGGCCCGACCGTCGAGGAGGCGGGCCCGTCCTCGGGGGGCGACCACTGCGACCACCTCGCCGCCGCCACCCGCTCCGCCTCCTGGAGCCAGGAGGGGCTGCGGCCCGCTGCGACGCCACCGGTGGGGGCAGGATCGGTGCGGAGGGTCACCGCCGGCCCGTCGGCCCCTGGCTGGGCCCCGACCAGGAACCTGAGCCGGCCCTCGGAGTCGGCGCTGAAGACCGCGGCCGTCCCCTCGGGCGACCGCACCCCCACCGTCCCGGCGCTGAGGTCGGCCTCGATCCGCCATCCCCGTGGCACCACCAGCTGGCCGTCGGGCCCGGCCTCCAGCCCCAAGCTGGCCGGGACCTGCCGCGGGTCCACGGGGAGGGTGGCACGACCATCGCTCACCGCCCAGCTCAGGACCCGAGGCGGCCCCTGCTCCGGGAGGACGAGGAGCCTCCCCCCCTCGGCGGTGGCGACCCGGATCTCCGTCCCCGGCGGCAGGGAGAAGGTCCGCCCTTCCAGGCTCAGGGTGCGGTCAAGGATCGAGAGCTCGGCCGTGCCGAGAGGGTTGCCCTGGGGATCGAGCAGCTTGATGGTGAGGCTTCCCTCGCCGTCCTGGATGACGCGGCCGGTGAGCCCGCCCTCCGGCCCCGTGCCAGGGAGCCGGATCTCGACCAGGGGCTGGCCCGACCCCGGCTCAAGGCCCGGGGAGGGACGGGGACCGATCCCCAGCGCCTCGAAGCCCCCGCCCAGGGCGGCCGAGATCAGCCCGTCCCTGAGGACGTCGCCCACGTTCACCTGCCTCTCCACCACCAGCTCCCCGACCACGTCCCCAATCGCCGCCCCCCCGCCCCCGGCGGCAGCGCCAAGGGCGACCCGGGCCAGCGCGGGCAGGGAGCCGAACTCGGGCACCAGGCTCAGCAGGCCCACCCCGACCAGGGTCCCGAGACCGGAGATGATCCCCCCCTCCAGGGCGGCCCCGCCCACCTCTTGCCAGTTGAGATGGCTCCAGGCGGCGCCGAAGCTCATCCCGTCCCCCACCGTGTCCTGGACGATCTGGTTGACGATCGAGGTCGTCCCCGCCGTCACCAGGCCGATCCAGGCCGCGGCCCCGGTCATGAGCCCAAGCGTGGCCAGGTCGATGGCAGCGCCCGCCGGGGCCAGCGCCCCGAAGGTGGCGACGGTGGCCACAGTGGCGATCACGGCCAGGCTCAGGTCCAGCACCAGCTCGGTCGACTGCGCCTCCTGCTGGTCGACCGCATGGGCCGCCTGCTCCAGGGCGGCGGCGAGCTGGTTGCAGCCGTCGATCACCGCCTGGAATTGGGAGAGCGGCGAGCCGGCGTCAGGGCTGATCCCGTAGGTCGCCTCGTAGAGACGGGTCGCCCGTGGCCCCAGGCTGGTGATGAGGCGCGCGTAGGCGGCACGGTCGAGCGAGAAGTGGTTGAGCCAGAGGGATAGGAAGTCCTGCTTCCAAGGCCCCTGCCAGCCGCTCGTGTACTGCCGGACCTGGGCATCGGCGGTCTGCCCGATCCCCTCCAGCTGGCTGGCGGCCTGGCGCAGGAAGGCGGCGTGCTGCCGCAACGCCCCCGCGTCGGTGGGAGAGGTCGGGTGCGCGGCGATGCCCATCCCGCCGGCCACGGTCGCCCCTCCGCCTCAAAGGGGAGTGAACCCGCGCCGACTCCCCACCGGGGCGCGCGGGTCCCGCACGGTGATCCCAAAGCCCCTCAGGTTGGCCTGCTCGGCCTGGAAGACGGTGTCGGCGGCATGGCTCAGGCCGTCTCCGACCGTGCTCAGGTTCTTGGCCAGCGTCCCGAGCGCCTGGCTGAGCTGCGTCCAGGCCCGGCCCCAGCTGCCCTTCAAGGCCGTGCCCACCTGGTCGGTCCCGAACGCAGACTCGAGGTCCGCGAGCTGGCTCTGAAGCCGGGAGAGCACCCCGTTGACCTCCCCGGACTGCGACCAGAGCTCGTCCGCCAGCCCCTGCAGGGAGAGGATCGAGGTCGACATGGTGGTCTCCACCTGGCCGACGTAGCTCCGGACCACCTGGTCCACCTCCTGCTGGTACTGGGCGACGGTCATGGTCGTGACCTGCCCGTTCCGCTCCACGGTCACGAGCTCATCCGAGGGCAGGCTGTGGACGTACTGCTGGTACTGGCTCAAGGTCATCGTCCGCCCGTCCGGGAGGGTGACGGTTGGCTCCCCCGATCCGTCTGAACCGGTCCCCATGCTGCCTATGGCCTCCTTCCCCTGTCGCTCGACGAAGACCTCGGGCGATCCCTACCACGGGTCACGCCCCAGCGCGGCCCAGGCTAGGGCGACGGCTGTAAAGGGATGGTGAAGGGATCCGTAAAGGAGCTGGAGCGAGCCCCCGCCCCGGCCCCTCGCCCAGGCCTCAGGCCAGGCGCCCCCCCACCAGCCGCAGCTCCCGGTCGCAGGTGGCGGCCACGAAGCGGCGATCGTGGCTGACCACGATCAGGGTCCGGCCCTGGGCGCGGAGGCGCGCCGCGACCTCGAGCAACCGGCCCACGCCGGCCCGGTCCTGGCCCGTGGTCGGCTCGTCCAGGACCACCACCGGGGTGCGCATGGCCAGGACCGCCGCGATCGCCACCAGCTTGCGCCGGGAGTAGCCGAGGTCGTAGGGGTGGACCTCTTGGAGTCGGGCGAGGCCGAGCAGGTCCAGGGCCTCGTCCACCGCCGCCGCCTCCCGCCCCCCGAAGGCCACCTCGGCCCGCACGCTCCGGCAGAAGAGCTGGCGGTCAGGCTCTTGGAGGGCGAGCCCGACCAGCCTGGCCAGCTCGGCCACGCGCAGCCCGGCGGCGTCGCGATCGCCGACCAGGACCCGCCCCCGGGTGGGCCGGAGCAGGCCGTTGAGGTGGCGAACCAGGGTCGACTTGCCCGAGCCGGTGGGGCCGGTGAGGGCCACCGCCTCGCCCGGCGGCACCTGGAGCGAGACCCGGTCCAGGGCCAGGGTCCCGTCCGGGTAGCGATGGCTGACCTCCTCCAGCCGGATCCAGGGGACCTCCCCCCCTCCCACCTCAGCCACCCCCGCCCAGGTCGAGGACCAGGTCGCAGACCCGGGCCAGGAGCTCCTCGTCGTGCTCGGTCACCAGCACCCCGACCCCGGCCGCCGCCAGGCGCTCGATGGCCGTGGCCACCTGGGCGCTTCGCTCCGGGTCCAGACGCGAGACCGGCTCGTCCAGGGCCAGGTAGGGAGGACGGAGCGCCACCAGGCCGGCCAGGGCCACCAGCTGGGTCTCGCCGCCGGAGAGGCGGGCAGGGTCGCGATGGGCCAAGTGCTCGATGCCCAGGAGCCGCAACGCCGCCTCCGTGCGCTCCACCACCGTCCCAGGGGGAAGGCCCAGGTTGCAGGGCCCGAAGGCCACCTCCTCCGCCACCGTGCGGTGGAGGCCGGTGAGCTGGGCCGACGGGTTGTCGAAGAGCAGGCCGCAGCGCTGGGCGAGCTCGTGCGTGCGCAGCTCCAGGGTCGACCGGCCGTCGATCAGCGCCCGCCCCTTGAGCTCGCCGCCGATCGCCACCGGGGCCAGGCCGGAGGCGACCAGGCAGAGGGTGGTCTTGCCCGACTCGTTGGGGCCGCGGACGCCCACCACCTGGCCGGCCCTCACCTCGAGCGAGGTCGGGGGCAGGGCCCAGCGACCGCTTCCCGGGTACCGGTAGGTGACCCGATCCAGGACGAGCACCGCTCACCAGGGTCGCAGCCAGGCCGGGGGGGCGAGCCCGGCCAGCCGCAGCGCCACCCGGGCCGCCACCCCCGCCGTCAGCAGGCCGGCCAGCGCCCACCGGGCGGGCCGCTGCAGGGGGCCCTCGGGGAAGCGTCGGAGCGGGGTCCGGCGCCCGGGGGCGGCGAAGGCGCGAACCTCCAGGGCCAGCGCCCGCTCCTCGATCTCGATCAGGCTCCCGATCACCAGCGGCCCGACCAGGGGCAGCAGGCCCCGCAGGCGCCGCGGCCACGTCCCCTCCGTGTCCAGGCCCCGGGCCCGCTGGGCCTCGACCACCTCCCGGGCCCGCTCCTGGGCCCGGGGGACGGCGGCCAGCGCCGCCCCCAGCACGAAGACCGCGCGCCGGTCGAGCCCCCGGGCCTCCAGGTCCGCGAGCAGGTCGGCCAGGGGGGTGGCCGCGAACAGGAGGGTCATCGGGAGCGTCACCGCCAGCAGCCGGGCGAGCGCGTCCAGGGCCGTCCCCACCCCCTCCGCGCCGGCGGGGAGGAGCGCGTTCAGGGCCAGGCTCGAGAGGGCCACCGGCAGCAGCCCCAGCCCCGCCAGCGCCAGCCGGCGCCCCCTCCCGGCGACCAGGGCCAAGATCGCCCCCCCAAGCGCCACGGCGATGGCCACCCAGCCGCCCCAGGCCAGCCCCAGCCCCGCCCCGCTCACCGCCAGGGCCAGGCGGGTGGCCGGGCTCGGCCACCGGGCCACGACGCCCCCGAGGGGACGGCCCGGGGCCTCCGCAGCGGGCACGCCGTCCTCCCTCCGGGTCGCGCCCACGGCTCAGCGGGAGCCGATCAGGCGCTCCCCATTGGGGAACCGTGCCACCACCCGGCGAGGCAGGCTGGACAGCACCAGGAAGGCGAGCAGGCAGACGATCATCTTGTCCAGGGGGTCGGACAGCAGCCCCTGCTCGAGGGTGGCCTGGTAGAGGCTGGCCCCGGCTGCCCGAAAGGCGGCGATGACCAGGTCCCCGCCGAACCCGGTCACCCCCCCGAAGACGAAGGCGGCGATGGGGGCCGAGACCAGCGCCGCCACCAGCCCGGTGGCCAGCCCCGCGACCAGGGCCAGCATCGCCCCGGCGTCCCGGCGGACGAAGAGCGCCCAGGCGGCCAGGGCGACGAAGGCCGTGACCACGATCGCGAAGGCCACCTCGGAGCTGGCGAAGGCGCGGACGTCGAAGCCGGTGGTGGTGGCGAAGGCGCGCGGGCTCGCGTAGGCTCGGCTGAAGGTGTAGGCCACCACCACCCCGACCGCCACCGCCGCCCCCAGGGCCGCCCCCAGGGAGCGCAGGTCGCGCACCGGCCGGGACCGGAAGAGCCCCAGGCGCCCCCACCCCCCGGCCAGCAGGCCGATCACCGCGGCCGTGACCGCGAAGGGGCCGGCGGTGGGCGCGGCCAGGGGAGCGGGCAGCACGTAGGCCCAGATCAGGTTGGTGAGGGCACCGGTCACCATCCCGGCCACCGGGCCGGCCAGCACCCCGGTCAGCACCGTCCCCAGGGAGTCCATGTAGATGGGCAGCCGAAGCGCCTGCTGGACCGTAGTCCCCAGCGCGATGTTGAGCGCCACGGCCACGGGCATGAGCGCCACCGTCCGATTGAGCGAAGGCGACATCCCGCCGTCGAGCCTACCGGAATCCGCGGCCGAGACCTGCCTCCCGCTCGCCTGGCGACCGATGATCCGTCCCCCCGGGCCCCGCGTACCGGGAGGTAGGTCGGCGTCGACGGCCGCCGGCATCCCCCACCTGGACAGGCATCCCACCCCTTGGCAGCACCCCCCCACCGTCCACGACCACGGCCTCGAGGTCGCCGGAGGCCCCTGAGGTGAAGCGCCGGGGTCGCCGCGGGCCCGGCGTCCCGATCATCCCCGGCCGGGTCCGCCAGGCCCGCCTCGAGCGCGGCCTGAGCCTGGCCGAGCTGGCCGGCGACGACGTCTCTCGGGCTTTCATCCACCAGCTGGAGCAGGGGCTGGCCCGCCCCTCGCGGCCCGTCCTGGAGATGATCGCGGAGCGGACCGGGAAGCCGATCGACTTCTTCACCAGCGGCCCCGAGGCGGAGAGGGCGGGCACCGCCCCCGACCTGGCCAACGAGCTGATGTCGCTGTCCCGGCGGCTGGAGCGACTGGCGGCCACCCTGGAACTCTCCGAGGCCAGCCGGGAGGGGGTGCGCATCGTGATCAGCGCGCTTCGCCATGGCGCCCGCCTGCTGACCGCCGCCCTCCACGAGCGCGAGCGAGCCAGGGGCTCGATCCCCCCCGACCATCCCTGAACTCGGCTCGCCCCCGAGCGGCGACGACGATCGCCATCTCGAACCGGGCCTCCGCCGGCCCGGCTAGGCATGATGGGCTCGACGTCACTATACAGCGTTCGCTCGACAGGAGGCTGCCCATGAAGCCCTCACGCCTGCGTGTCCTGCGCGTCCTGCTGGTGCTCGCCCTGCTCGTCACCCTGGGCGGGAGCTGGAGCGCCTTCCCCCCCTGCTGCTGAGCGGGTCGCGGCCCGTCGGGGCGATCGGGGGGCCGGGAGGCTATATAGTGATCACCTGATGTCCGGCCCTTCCTACGCCAGGCGAGGACGCCGCAAGGGGATCAAGGTGCGGCCGGAGCTGGTTCGGAAGGCGCGCCAGGAGGCGGGCCTGAGCCTGGCCCAGGTCGCGGCCGGCGAGGTCACCCGGGCGGCCATCCACCTGGTCGAGGCCGGCAAGATGCAGCCCTCCCTGCGGACCCTGGAGCTGATCGCCCGCCGGACGGGCCGCCCCGTCTCCTACTTCTTGGCCACCGACCCGGTCGAGGAGGAGGTCCGTGCCCGACGGGAGGAGCTGGAGCGGCTGGTGGCGACCGAGGACTTCCCGGCCGCGATCGACCTGGGCGAGCGCCTCCTGGAGCGCGACCTGCCACCGGCGCTGGAGGCGGAGGTGCACCTCCTGGTGGGCAGCGCCTACGTGCGCCGGCACGAGGGTCGCCCCGCCCTCCCCCACGTGCGTGCCGCCCGGCAGCGGTTCGAGGAGATCGGCGACCCGCTCCTGCTCACCGAGGCCCTCGACCAGGAGGCCACGGCGCTCTTCCTTCTCGACGACCCCCGGGCGCTGCCTCGGGCCGTGGAGGCGCTTGAGCGCTGCGAGCGGCTGCGCCCCCCCGTCCCCGCCCTCCAGGTCCGCATCCTCCTCCACCTGGGGTCGATCCACTACCAGCAGGGCGACTGGCGGAGGGCGGCCAGGTGCTACGAGGAGGGGCTGGAGCTCTCGGCGGCGGCGCCCAACCCCCGCCACATCGCCATGATGCACGACGGCCTCAGCGTCGCCTACCAGCAGATGGGGGACTTCCCGGCGGCCCTGGCGCAGGCGCGACGGGCCTTCGCCCTGTACGCCATGGACCGGGACGAGCGCAGCCTGGTGCGGATCGAGGCCAACCTGGGCTACCTCCTCCTTCGCCAGGGGGAGCTCGAGGCCGCGGAGGCCCACCTGCGACGCTCGCTGGAGCTGTGCGAGCAGCGGGGCCTCGACCACTGGGGACGGGCGATCGTGCTCTGCCCGCTGGCCGAGGTCCACATCGCTCGGGGGGAGCTGGACCAGGCCGAGGCCCTGCTCAAGGAGGCGCACGCGATCGCGGCCGCGGGCGGGGAGCGCCAGGTGGAGGCCATGGCCCGGCGGCTGCAGGGACGGGTGCATCTGCGACGGGGCGCCCTCGAGGCCGCCGATCGGTCGTTCCAGCAGGCGATCGCGATCCTCGGCGAGCTCGAGCGACCGGAGTGGCAGCGCGAATGCCTCATGGAGTACGCGCAGGCGCTCCAGGAGCGCGGGGAGCTGGAGCGCTCGATCGTCTACTGGCGGGCCGCGGCCGAGATCGGCCAGCAGCGGGGCGCACGCTCGAGCGAGGCGGTGATCAGCCTCCACGGAGCCTGAGGCCCCGTCCGACCCCCGGGGTCGGGGAGGGGCCGCTGGGGATGGCCCCCGGCCTCGGCACACGGCCAGCCACAACGTAAGGGAGCCCGCCCCCTGCGGGGACGGGCCCCTCATCCCCCACCACGCGGACGATGTCGTGGTCAGCTCAGGAGAGCACCTCCATCTTGCGCGTCCCCAAGCTCTCGGACCGATCCAGCTCCTCCAGCTGGAAGACGCTCTCGATGGAGTGCCCGAAGAGGCGCGCCAGGCGATACGCGACCACCAGCCGCGGCTGGCACTTCCCGTTCTCGATCGCGTTCACCGACTGACGGGAGAGCCCCACGCTCCGCGCGACCTCGGCCTGCGACATCCGCCGCTCTTTGCGGAGATGACGCAACAGGTTCGGCCCGATGGGCTCGTCGCACGATTGCGCGTAGAGTTGTGCCACTCCCGATTTACCCCCACCACGCATAGCTCACATCCACTTCCGTTCCCGGCACCGACGCGTCGACCGAGACACCGCCAGGGCCGGAGCCGGCCATCCCCTCGCCCCCACGGGCGGCCGCTGACAAGTATATGTCAACTTCCCCTGTCGGTCGCTCCCCCCACGCGGAGCCTGCCCTCTCCTCGCGCACCGTCAGGCTCGGGCTGCGACCCGGCACGACCCCACGCCCTGCGACCCGCAGCAAGACACCTCGCTGAGGACGTCCTCCCCAGCTTCCCTGTGGTACCAGCTTCCCGAAATCCCCCGTATCTCAGTACGACCTGGTCAATCATCCTAAGACGTCGGGCGTCGCTGTCAAGGGCCAGTGGCAAGTCAAACGCCGAGCCTGCCACCTCCCGGTCTCTCCCTCCCCTCGTGGAGCGACCGTCGCGCCGGCGCCCCCACCGCTATGGAGGTTTGGTTCTACAATGCGGTGCGCGACGTTGCCGGCCATGGCGCTTCGCGTGGGGGCGCGTGCGCGTTCGACGTGGGGGGGCGCCTCACTCTGGAGCACCGAGGAGACGAAGCGGCTGAGCCGGCGGAGCATGACGGCGGACGTCGGGGCCCCGAGAGGGCGCCCTGGGGTGAGGAGGTGGAGGTCCGTGGCGCCGGCGAGGGGTGAGGCGCGGGGTGCTGGCACGCAGAGCGGCCGGCGTCGGGGGCTGACCAGCGCCGAGGTGGCCGCCCGTCGCCCCCCCGGCGGGAACCGCGTCGCCCGGCCGGTGGCCTGGCGGCTGCGCAAGTTCCTGCGCACCTCCCTGTCCGAGCGGCTGACGGTCCTGCTCCTTTTGGTCAGCGCCGTCTACCTCGCCCTGGGCGAGTTCCGTGACGCCGCCGTGATGCTGGCCGTGGTCACCGCCGTGATGGCGGCCGAGGCCTGGGTCCAGCTCCGCGCCGACCGCGCCATCGCCTCCCTCTCCCGGCTCTCGGCCCCCCGGGCGCTGGTCTGGCGGGATGGCCGGTTGCAGGAGGTCCCGCCCGACGAGCTGGTCCGCGACGACGTCATCCTGCTCACGGCCGGCTCCCGTGTGCCCGCCGACGCCCGCCTGGTCGAGGCCGAGGAGCTGCTGGTCGACGAGTCGCTGGTCACGGGCGAGTCACAGCCGGTCGAGTACGACCTCCGGGCCGGGGGGCTGGCCGAGCTGCGGGCCGGCACCCACGTCCTCCGCGGCCACGCCGTGGCGATGGTGACCGCGGTCGGCCAGGACTCGACCCTCGGTCGGGTCGCCTCCCTGGTCGGCGAGGCCGAGGCGCAGAAGACGCCGCTGCAGCGTCAGATGTCGGAGCTGGCCCGACGGCTGCTGGTGGTGGCCGCCCTCGCCAGCCTGGTGATCCCGGCGCTGGGATGGCTCACGGGGGCGCAGCCGCTCCGCGACCTCCTGCTCACCGGGCTCACCCTGGCCTTCGCCAGCGTGCCCGCCGAGCTGCCGGTGCTGGTGGTGGCGGTCTTGGGGCTGGGGTCGCTCCGGCTCGCCGCCCAGGGGGCGATCGTGCGTCGGCTCAGCGCCACCGAGACGCTGGGGGCCACCACCCTCATCTGCACCGACAAGACCGGGACCCTGACCGAGAACCGGATCAGCCTGACCCAGGTGGTCACCGCCTCGCAGACCCTGGAGGGGCTCGACGCCAGCGAGGCCGAGCTCGACCGGGTGCGGCAGCTGGCCAGGCTGGCGAGCGAGGCGCAGACCGGGCAGGACACCCGGCTGGCCGACCCGATCGACATGGCGGTGTGCCGGGCGGCCAGGCCGGGCTGGCCCGAGCCGGCCGTCCGCTTCAGCTTCGACAGCGCCCGCCGGCTCGCCTCCGGCATGGCCGAGGTCGAGGGCCAGCTGGTCCTGGGCGTCAAGGGGGCGCCGGAGGCGGTCATGGTCCGAGCCGCCTACTGGCGCTCCGCCGACGGCATCCGCCCCCTCGACGGCCAGCTCAAGGACGAGGTGATCGCCGCCGCCACCGAGCTCACCGCGGGCGGGGCGAGGGTGCTGGCGGTGGCCTCCCGGGTGATCGTGGGCCGCCCCTCGGGGGGGCCCTCCCGGCTCGAGCGCGAGCTGGTCTTCGAGGGCCTCCTGGCCTTCAGCGACCCGCTCCGGCCCGAGGTGCCCCGCGCCGTGCGCGACCTGCAAGGGGCGGGGGTGGCGATCACGATGGTGACCGGGGACCAGCCAGCGACCGCGGCCGCGATCGCGCGCGCCGCCGGCCTGGGCGGCTCCACCTTCATCGCCGCCCAGACCAAGGGCTGGGGCGACGAGGAGCTGGCGGCCCGGGCCCTGCAGGGATGCGTGGTGGCCCGAGCCCGACCCGACGACAAGCTTCGGATCGTCCGGGCGGCGGTGGCGGCCGGCCAGGTCGTGGCCGTGACCGGGGACGGGGTCAACGACGCCCCCGCCCTGGAGGCGGCGGCGATCGGGGTGGCGATGGGCCGGAGCGGCAGCGACGTGGCCCGGGAGTCGGCCGACCTGGTCCTCAGCGACGACAGCTTCGCCACCCTGGCCCGGGCCACGGCCGAGGGGCGTCGCCTGTACGAGAACCTGCGCAAGGCCATCCGCTACTACCTGGCGGTGAAGCTGGCCCTGGTCACGGTCTCGGCCCTGGCCGCGGTCATCGGCCGTCCCCTTCCCTTCCTGCCCGTGGAGCTGGTGCTGCTGGAGCTCTTCGTCGACCTCGGGGCCTCCTTCGCCTTCGTCCACCAGCCGGCGGAGTCGGACGAGATGCGCCGGCGGCCCCGCGACCCCAAGGCCCCCCTCCTCGACCTGCCCATGATCGCCGGCACCCTGAGCGGGGGCCTGGCCCTGGCCGCGGCCACGGCCACGACCTACCTGGCGGCCCTGCCCCACCTCGGCCTGGGGAGCGCCAGGATGCTGGCCCTGGCCTGCTGGCTGGTGGGACACTCCCTCCTGGGCCTGGTCATGGGCTGGGAGCGGCGGCCGCTCTCGGTGGGCGACCTCGCGGTCAACCCCGCCATGCCGATCTGGGCGGCCTGTGCCCTCGCCCTGACCCTGCTGCTCCAGCTCGTCGGCCCCGTGGCCGGCCTCCTGCACCTGGTCCCAGCCCCCGCCCCGGCGGCGCTGGGCGCGGTCGCCGCCGGCCTCGCCGCGCCGGCGCTGATGGAGCTGCTGAAACGGGCGCGTGGGCGGCTCCAGGAGCGCGACCCGGACCCGCACCAGGCGCCGCGGAGGACGGCGCTCCTTCCCTGAGGGGAGAGGGGGGCGCGTCGGGGGAGCCGGCCGGCTCCCCCGACACGGGTCAGTTGGCGGCCCGGAGCGGCTCCGGCGGCGCCACCAGGCGGCGCGCCAGCTCCATCACCTTGCGGCGAGCCTCGATCAGCTCGGGCGTGTCGGCCCGGGCACGGTTCAGCCGCTCCCGAGCCTCGTCGATCGCGCCCAGGAGGGCGGGATCGGCCTCGACCCGGGCCAGCTCGGCCTCGGCGGCCTCGATCGGGGAGCGATCCCGGGTGATCGCCTCCAGCTCCTGCTCCGCCCGCTTGGCCTTGGCGTCGCGGTCGTCCTTGACCCGTTGCGCATCGCGGGCGTGCTCGGTGACCACGGTCGCGAAGCGCTGCGCCGCCTTCTCCTGGCCCGGCGGGCAGGGCCACAGGGCGGTGCCGGTGGGCCCCACGACGAGCAGGAAGAGGGCGCTGCTGCCCTCGGTCAGCGCGTCAAGGAAGGTCTCCGACTCGGGGGCCTCGAGCAGGACGAGGTCGGCCAGCGCGTCCCGGTGCTCCGACCAGAGCGCGGGCGCGGTGTCGACGAAGGCCGCGGTGCCGGCCGCGGGCAGGCGGCCGGTCGGCGTCTCGAGCACGTTGGCGAACAGGCGCAACGGCCCCAGCCCCGCCTTCAGCTCCCCAGGCCCAGGGGTGAGCACCGTCCGTAGGCGCGCCCGGGCCTCGGCAACCGCCCAGGCATGGGCGGACTCGGCCGCCTCCACCGCCCGTCGGGCCTCCTGCAGAGCGCGCAGCCGGGACTCCTCGGCCGCCGCCAGCTCCCGCTGGGCCGCCGCCGCCGCGTCGGCTCGCATCCGCTCCGCCTCGTCCACCTCCGCGAGCCCCGCGGTCATCATCGCCGCCCGCTCGTCGAGCAGCCGGGCCGCGCCGAGCAGGTCATCGGCCTCCTTGATGCTGGGCTGGGGGGCGATGCGGCCGAGGCGGACCAGAAGGGTGCGGAGCTCGGCGGCCACGGCGTCCCGCTCCTCCTCGAGCTGCCGCCGGTCCTCGCCCGAGACCAGGCGGCGGCGCAGCCCGCGCGCCCCATCCGCCGGGCTCAGGCCGTCCTCGAGGCGCTCCAGCCGGCCCTTGAGCTCCCGGGCGTGCTCAACCAGCTCCCGCGACGGTCCCTCCGGCTGCCACTCCTCCGGCCGCTCCGACAGGATCCGGCCCGCCTCCGCGTACCGGTCCTCGGCAAGCAGGGCCAGGGTGGTGGCGAGGTCCTCGGGGCGCTTCCCCTCGAGGTCGACGGTCGCCCGCCAGCGGCTGCCGTCCCACCTCCACAGGCCATCCTCCGTGGTGGCCGGCACCCACCGACGCCCGTTCCACCACCAGGCACCGTCGCCGGAGAGGAGGCGGCGGCCGCCGTTGCCGCCCCCAGCGGCGACCTCCGTCTCTGCGGTCAACATCATCGAGTCGTCCGGGATCATGTCCACTCCCTCACGGGTCTGCTTGTCGGGGTCCGCGATCACGACGCGGCCGAGATGAAGAGAAGGCTGAGAGCCTGAAGTATGATCGACTTCTCCGCCTCAAGTGGAGGTCGGCCGGCCCGGCGGCAGGTCGTGGCCGGCGCACGGCGCGTCCATCGGTCATCCGGCAGGGGCACGAGCATGGGTGAGTGGCGGTCACCGCACGACCCCTGGGCCCAGCGCCCCGGGGCAGGAGGATGGGGATCCCAGGAGCCGACCGGGCCAGGGTGGGCCAGGGAGGCGCGGCCACCGCGGCCGGGCGCGAGGGCCGTCGCGGGGAGGCTCCCTCGGGTCACCGCCCGCCCCCTGGCGCTGGTGCTCGGGGCCCTGGCCACCTTGGGCCTCCTCGGCGCCACGCTGAGCTTCGCCGTGGACATCCTCGTCGCCCCCTGGCGCCTGCTCACCGCCGACGTCGAGGAGTCGCTCCACCTGCTCGCCAGCCTGATCGGCATCGCCGGCGCCTTCGAGCTCTGGCGGGGGACGCCCCACGCCAAGGCGGTGGTGCTGGCCGGGCTCGGCCTGAACGTGGGGGCGACCCTGGCCTTCAGCGCCGACCGGCTCCTCCACCCCTCGACCTGGATCCCGCTGCTGACCTGGGTGGCCCTGGCCGTGCTCACCGTCCGCGCCCGCCGCGCCGCCTCGGGATCCCCCTCCTGGCGGAGCCCCCGGGAGGGGCCGCCCCTCCCGCCCCCCTGGCCCCGCTGACGCCCACCCGCCTCGGGGGCGAGGGGAGGCGCCTAGCGATGCCGGTGGCCGTGCTCGGCCGGCCGCCCCGGAGGGGAGGCGGAGGCAAGGGCGGGGGTGGCGGCGGCCGCCGAGGGCCGGCACGAGCGTTGCTGGGTGCCGGGCAGGAAGAGGGTGCCGTCCCGCGCCACCAGGCCGGAGGGCCGCGTGTACCAGTCCCGGTAGCCGGCCGGGAGGTGGTTGAGGAACTCGGCGACCACGGTCTGGCCCACGTTCACGCCGAAGGCCGAGATCGTCCCGCCCTGGCCGTTGGGGCCGGTGTTCCCCGCCCAGGCGCCCACCACGATGTCGGGGTTGTAGGCCATCATCCAGGCGTCGCCGTTCACCCCGACCTGGGAGCCCCCGCTGGTGCCGGACTTGCTCGCCATCTGCCGGTTCCAGCCCAGGTCCCACTGGTCCTGGTACCGCTTGAGCGTGTCGGTGATCAGGTAGGCCTCGGCCGGCGTCAGCACCCGTGCCCGGCCCGGCTGCTGCCCCGGCTGGACCTGGTAGAGGGGGTCGCCGTGGAGGTCGTCGATGCTGGTGATGGCCACCAGCGGCACCTTCACCCCCTGGTCGGCGAAGACGGAGTACCCCTGGACCTGCTCCAGCATGGTCACCTCGCTCCCCCCGATCGCGGTGTCCAGCTCGTCCTTCAGGGGCGAGTCGATGCCCATCGCCCTCGCCAGCCGGATGACGTTGGCGATGCCCTCGGCCTGGCCGACCTCCACGGCGGGGACGTTGCGCGAGAGCACCAGCGCCCGAGCCGCCGTCATCGGCCCGAGGAAGCGGCCGTCCCAGTCGACCGGGCGGTAGCCGCCGAAGTCCATGGGGCGGTCCTGGAGCACGGTGCAGAGCGTGATCGTGCGGTCCCGGAGGGCGGCCTCGTAGACGTACGGCTTGAAGGAGGAGCCCGGCTGGCGCTCGGCCCGCACCACGTCCACCTGGCCGCCGATGGCGTCGTCGGTGGGGTCGGCGGAGCCGACCCAGGCCAGCACCTCACCGGTCGAGGGCCGGACCGCGAGCAGGTCCCCGTTGTTGACCCGGTAACGGGCCAGCGCCCGGACGCCGTCGGACACCGAGCGCTCGGCAAGGGCCTGGAGGGAGGGATCGAGGGTGGTGTGGATCTCGAGCCCGCCCTGCTGGAACACGGCCGCCCCCACCAGCTGCTCGGCCTGGCTCAGCACGTACTGGACGAAGTGGGGGGCGATGGTCGGCAGCGACGCCGGGCCCAGCTTGAGCTCGGCCCGGATGTCCTCGCGCTCGGCCTGCTGCTCCTGGGCCGGGCTCAGCACCCCCATCTGCTCCATCCCCTGGAGCACGTAGAGCTCGCGCGCCCGCGCCCCCGCGTAGTTCGTCACCGGGTCGAGGCCGTTGGGCGCCTGCAGGAGGCCGGCCAGGAAGGCCGCCTGGGCGGGGGTGAGGTCGGCCGGCCGCCGATCGCGGCCGAAGTAGGTCTCCACGGCCGCCCCCAGGCCGTAGGCGCCGTGCCCGTAGTAGACCCGGTTCAGGTACATCTCCAGGATCTGGTCCTTGGTGTACCGGCGCTCCATGGCCCAGGCCAAGAAGGCCTCCTTGAGCTTCCGGGAGACGGTCTGCTGGGGGCCGAGCAGCTCCAGCTTGACCAGCTGCTGGGTGATCGTGCTCCCGCCCTCCACGATCCGGCCGTTGACCGCGTCGGTCACCGCCGCCCGCAGGAGGGCCGGGCCATCCACGGGGCCGTGCTGGTAGAAGCCACGGTCCTCGGCGGCCAGGGTGGCCGCGGGCCCGTACCGTCCCATCTGGCTCAGCGGCAGGTAGACGTGGAACTCGCCGTTCGGGTCGCGCTGGGCGAGCAGGGTGCCGTCGCGGGCGTAGACGTCGATCCCCCGGATGAGGGCGGCGGTGTCACCCGGGGCCGGCAGGTCGCGCAGGTTGGCCCAGGCGTAGCCAGCGAGGGCCATCACCCCGGTCAGGGCCACCAGGAGCAGGGCGATCCAGGCCCTCATGGCGCCCTAGCCCGGGGGCAGCGGGGCGCGCGCCAGGCGGCAGGTCGGGGCGAGGGGCAGGCCACGGAGCAGGGCCGCCTCCGCCTCCTCGCTGCAGGCCTGGGTCGCGACCGGCGGCGCGAGCGACGGCTGGTCGGGCGCCTCCCCTCGCTCCAGCGCCTCCAGCTCCGCCGGGGTGGTGAGGCGGAAGGCTCGGGGGTTGAGCATGGCCGGCGGTCAGTGTAGACCACCGGCGGGCCCCGCCTCGAGGCGGCTCACGGCCACGAGGGGGCCGGGCCTCGGCCCCCGCCCGCCCTCAGGCGGAGCGCCACCTGGCGTGCGCTCTCGGCCGCCCCCTCGACCATGATCAGGCCGGGCGGCTTGCAGGCGTCCCCGGCCAGGAAGAAGCCAGGGCCGGCCACGGCGGAGAGCTCCCGGCCCTGGGCCCGCCGGTTGACCGGCCAGGCGGAGCGGTAGATGGCGGCCGACAGCACCCAGGACTCCTCGATCTCGCGGCCGGCGATCGTGGCCAGGTCGGAGAGCGCCTCGCGCCGCTCCAGGGCGGGGTCGGCGTCGGGGGGGCAGGCATGGAAGGTGTTGACCAGATGCCGCCCCGGCGGGGCGAGCGAGGGGTCGGCGTTGGTCAGCTGGGCCAGGCCGGAGAGCCGTCGGGTGCCGATGCAGAACATCACCCCGTCGTGCGGGACCAGGGAGAAGGGGAGCAGGAGCTGCAGCTTGAAGCCGCAGGCGAGCTCCCCCGCCCCCCTCCCCCCCTCCGGCAGCCCCGGCGTGTCCTGGCCGGCCGTCCCCACCACCTGGCCGGCCCGGACCACCGTGATCGTGCCGCGACCACGGTCACGACAGCGGACCAGCCAGCCCGGGGACGAGTCCCCGACCAGGGGCTCGACCGCCTCCACCTCCGTGTGGAGGAGGACGTCGACGCCGGCCGCCCGGACGTGGTCACAGAGCCGATCGGCCAGGGCCCGACAGCCGCCGCGGGGCAGCCCCGGCCCCCCGTGGCGCCAGAAGGAGCCGACGATGGCGCGGAAGTCACGCCAGGCGAGCCGGTCGAGCGGGAGCGAGAGCGCGAAGTCCACGCAGCACCGAACCAGCTCGGCCATCGTCCCCTGGATGCGCCTTCGGCGCAGCCACTCCTCGACGCTTCCCGCCGAGCGGCGATCTCGGAGCAGGTGGAAGAAGAAGCGAAGCGCGGTGGGGACCTCACGGAAGGGGAGGACCCGGGTGAACAGGTGGTACGGCCGGGTGCAGATGACGTGGCCGCGCGGCGACCACACCGAGCAGATGACCGACGAGTCCACGATCGGCTGCTCGATCCCGAGCTCGCGCAGGGCACGGGCCAGCGGGCCACGGCTGCCGTGGGGGATGAGGTGGAGCGCCCCCGTGGACAGCTGCGCCCCCTCCACCAGCTCGCCGCTGAAGCGCCCGCCGGGGATACGCCGCCGCTCCACCACCAGCGTGCGCAGGCCCCGCCGGCGCGCGTAGGCCGCCACCAGCAGGCCAGCGATGCCGGCGCCGACGACCACGACGTCGACCACGGCACCGTCCTTCCCGCTCAGGGGATGCTCCGCACTCGGCATCGGGCCGCCGTCAAGGTGCCCCCGCTCCGGGCCCGGCCACCCCTCGGACCTCTCCGGTGAGGTCCCCAGCCCCTCCGAGCGCGCGCACACGACCGTCGCCGGGGGATGGGGACGAGCGGCGGCCGGTGGCCAGCGTCAGGTCAGGCAGGGGCGAGCTCCGGCTCGGGCGCCTCGACCACCCCCGCGTCGCCGGGGGGTCCCTCGCGCTCGATGCGACGCCTCACGGCCACCATCAGCCAGTCATCCTACCGCCGGGGGGTGGCCAGGGGAGGGCTGGGCATCGTGGCCGGCGCCCGCCCGAGCGAGCCCCATCGCCCCACCGGCGTCGTCCAGCGGATCGGCGATCCGAGCCTGGTCGGGCCCAGGGCAGGGGCGGCAGGCCCGGGCCATGGCCGGTCGGAGAGGCAGCAGCGGCTCGGGCCGCCGAGAAGGCAACCGAGCGCGGCGGCCGCCTGGAGATCAGCCCCCTCAGGCCCTTCCCCCTCATCTCGATGGGGGGGTTAACAACAGCTGACGCGCCCATACACTACAATCCACTTCCATGAACTTGAAGCAGTGGGCGCGCGAGCAAGGCATCCACCCCGTGACCGCCTACCGCTGGTTCCCGTCGGGCAAGCTCCCCGTCCCGGCCCGGCGAGTTGGTC
>DATGLL010000082.1:0-7072 GCA_035294145.1 Candidatus Dormiibacterota bacterium
CGCCGGGCCGGGACGGGGAGCTTGCCCGACTGGAACCAGCGGTAGGCGGTCACGGGGTGGATGCCTTGCTCGCGCGCCCACTGCTTCAAGTTCATGGAAGTGGATTGTAGTGTATAGGCGCGTCAGCTGTTGTCAACCCCTGTCCCCTCGGCCGACCCGTCAGCACGGGCGAGCGCCTGGCGTTGCGGCCGAAGGCGACAAGCGCGAGCGACGCGATCGCGGCCAGCCACCGCCATCCTCGGCCGTCGGTGGGACGGGGTCACCCGCGGCCCACGAAGGGCATCTTGGTCGCCATCACGGTCATGAACTGGACGTTGGCATCAAGCGGGAGGGTTGCCATGTACACCACCGCTCGAGCCACGTGCTCGAGGTCGATGGTTGGCTCCGGGGCCAGGGTCCCGTTGGCCTGGGGCACGCCCTGGGCCATCCGCAGCGTCATGTCGGTGGCGGCGTTGCCGATGTCGATCTGACCGCAAGCAATGTCGTAACGACGACCATCGAGCGAGGTCGACTTCGTCAAGCCCGTGATCCCGTGCTTGCTGGCGGTGTAGGGCGCCGAGTCGGGGCGAGGTGCATGGGCGGAGATGGAACCGTTGTTGATGATGCGGCCCCCTCTCGGCACCTGGCTCTTCATGATCTTGAACGCCTCCTGGGTGCACAGGAAGGCACCGGTCAGGTTGGTATCCACCACCGCCCGCCACTGTTCGTAGGTCAGATCCTCCAGCGGCACCGCCGGTGCCCCCTGGCCAGCGTTGTTGAACAACAGGTCCAATCGGCCGAAGGTCTCTCGGGTGCGCGCGAAGAGGGCTCTGACCGCGACCGGGTCGGTGACGTCGGCGGGCACCGCCAAGAGGTCGGCGCCGAGCCGGGCCCCCTCGGCGACGGTGGCCTCCAGCGCCTCCCGCCGACGCCCTGCGACCACCACCGAGAAGCCCTCTCGGGCAAGGGCGAGCGCGACCGCGCGCCCGATCCCGCTGCCTCCCCCAGTGACGATGGCGACCCTAGCGCGCGATCCCACGACCGAACCCTCCTCCCACGAGCGTGCCACGAGGACGCCCCATGGCCCCTCCCACCGCCCTGGTTGCCCCGACCGGGATGGACACGACCAGCCCTCGAGCGACCCGCCCTCAGATCCGCTCGGGGGTGAGGTCGGCGGCGACCGGGACGCTCCTCACCTCATGCGCCTGCAGCGCCGGAAGCACCTCCCTGGCAAAGCGCCGGATCTGCTCCAGGAACATCTCGTGGGGCATGTCACCGCGGTTCAGGTGCACCAGGACCGTGTTGGCCCCCACGCTCTCGGCCTCGGCGATGATCCGTTCCCGCACCTCCTCGGCCGTCCCCCAGGGGCGCTCCTCGGCCAGTTGGGCCACCCGCTCCATGGTCATCTCACGATATTCCTCGCGGGCACGCATGGCCGCGGGCAGGTTCTCCGGCCGGACGTAGTCCAGGGCCGTCGCGCTCAGGTAACCAGCGTCACGCTGAAGGCTGGCCTCGGTGATGTTCCCGTGGCTGAAGAGGGTCCGATTGAAGTACAGCAGGTGAGGCCCGGCCTCGCGCACCGCCTGGGCCTTGCTGTCGGCCACATAGGCGTCGACGCTGAGGATCAGGTGGCCGGGGGTGATGCGGCGGCCGTGGCTGGCAAGGCAACGGGCGTAGTAGCGCACGATGTCCTCACGAAGACCTCCGCCGGTCAGGCCGGGGGTGATGGGGAGGTCGCGCTCCGCTGCCCACTCGATGGTCTCCTTGCTGGTGGTGACCGGGATCCAGATCGGAGGATGCGGACGCTGGACCGGCCGTGGCCAGATGGCCACGTCCTCATAGCTCCAAAAGCGTCCCTTGTACGAGAAGACCTCCTCGGTCCACAGCCCCCGGACGATCTCGAAGGCCTCGAGGAAGCGGGCTCGGGACTCAGGCATCGGGACCCCGTAGACCCGGTACTCACGAGGGATCCCCCGAACGAACCCGGCGATGATCCGGCCGCCGGACATGCAATCGAGCATGGCCAGCTCCTCGGCCAGCCGGAGCGGGTCGTGGATGGGCAACGCGTTCCCGTAGATGAGGAGCTTGAGGCGCCTGGTTCGCTGCGAGGCGGCGGCGGCCATGAGGTTGGGCGAGTTCATGAGCCCGTAGGGCGAGGTGTGGTGCTCGTTGAAGCCGACGCCGTCGTACCCTAGGCGGTCCAGCTCCTCCCACGCCTCTAGGTGCTCGGCGTAGGCCCGTGCCCCGACCTCGGGGTCGAAGTGACGGCCGGGGAGCGGCCACGGAAGCTCCTGGCCCACCTTGAGGTGGTCCAGGTTCACCGGGTACGGCAGCAGGTCGAAGACGAACACCCTCACCGGCGGTCTCCCTCCCTCTTGGTCCACCTCGAGCCCGGAAGGCAGCCACCCCTCAGGCCCGGTTGCCCATGCGATCCTGCCCCAGCATACCGCCGGGGCGGGGCATTGTCCATCAAGCCGGAAATGGCTCCAATGACATTCCGGAGAGCGGAAATCGCCAGCGCCGAGACGGACGGCCTCAGGGGTGGACGAGGCCGGACCTCCGGCGCACCAGGAAGCTCTCGTGGCGCTCGAGGAAGTCGTCGACCAGGGTCGCGACGGCCTGGGGACGTTCCGCATCGGGGAGATGGCCGGCGTCGTACACGAACACCAGGTGGCAGCGGGGGATGAGGGCGGGGTAGAGACGCCCCATCTCCGGCGGGACGACGCGGTCCTGGGTGCCAAAGAGGACCAGGACCGGCACCTCCAAGGCGACGAGGCGGGCTTCCAGCTCCGCCTCGCGCGAGGGGCCGATCAGGCGCGCCACCAGCTCGCGCTGCCGGATCGCCACCTCGGCATCGAGAGGCGGAGCCATCGGCTGCCGATCGGGATGAGCGAAGAGCAGCTGGTGGAGCTCCTGGGGATCATCCGGCAACGGCGGCCGGCCCTCGGGACGGATCGCGGCTGGGGCAACGAGGACCAGGCCACAGAGCAGCTCGGGCCGCTCCACCGCCAGCCAGAGCGCGAGCTTGCCACCGAACGAGTTGCCCATCAGGTCGAAGCGTCCGAGGCGCAGGCGCTCGGTTGCGGAGGCGATGGTCTGGGCGAGCTCTCGGAGCGAGGCGGCGCCATGGTCCAAGGCGGAGGCGCCGAAGCCGGGGATCTCCACCAGGATCACCCGCCGCCGAGCAGCCAGCAGATGATGCGCCCCGCTGACGCGCAGCCCGCCGGCCCCGTGCAGCACCACCAGGGGGGTACCTGCCCCCGCCTCCAGATAGCGGACCCGGAGGTTGCCCACCTCCACGAACCGCTCGTCGAACGTGGTCCCCACCATCCTCAGAGCTCCCTCAAGCGCGGGAGCACGTGGGTGCCGAACAGCTCGATCGCGCGCAAGGTTTTCTCCCGCGTCACCGACTCGAACACCACCTCCAGGATCCCCGGTCGGAGCGCCTCGTGGATCGCCCGGGCCTGGCCCAGAACCGTATCCGGGCTTCCAGCCAGGAGCTGCCCCAGCTCGATGCGCTCCCGAAGCCCATGACGTCGCAGCCGCCCTCGCTGTCGCGCCGTGTCACGACCGTAGTAGCCAGCGCCGGCCGAGGCATCATCAATGGCCCGGTTGCTCCGGCTGTAGGAAGGACGGGGGCCCTTCGCCTCCAGATCCCGGATCGCCTGCTCGTCGGTCTCGGCCAGGTGGGCCGCGACCCGGTAGAGAACCTGATCGTCCGCCGGCTCCCATCCCGTCTCGGCCGCTCGCTCCCGGTAGTGGCGGACCGCCTCGGCGGCCAGAGGGACGGTGGTGAAGGCGAACCCAACCCCGAGACGATGGCGGGCCGCGAACTCCCCCGCCTCAGGGCTCGAGGCTGACATGTAGATGGGTGGGTGCGGCCGCTGGACGGGGCGGGGCCAGATCGAGATCGAGCGGTACTCGTAGTACCGCCCCAGCCAGCCAAAGGGCTGGGGCTCGGTCCAGGCCCGGACGATGAGGTGCAGCGCCTCCTCGAACCGCTCGCGCGACTCGGCTGGGTTGACGTCATAGGTGACGTACTCGTTGGAGGTACCCCGCAACATCCCTGCGATCACCCGTCCGCCGCTCAAGGTGTCAAGCATGGCCACCTCCTCAGCGACACGAACGGGGTTGAGGATGGGGAGCGTCGGACCCAGCAACGCGATGCGCGCCCGGCGCACGCATTGGGTCAACGCCCCTGCCATCACCATCGGGTTGGGGGTCAGGGAGAGCGGAGCATAGTGATGCTCGGCCACGGTCACCCAATCGAAGCCGAGCTCATCGGCGAGCCGGAACTGCTCGAGCGCGAGCTGGACGGAGGCCATGGCCATCTCCGCCGAGTAGGAGTCGACGGGCACCGGCCAGGTCGTCGGGGCATCACCGAGGTAGGGAACCGGGCTGAAGAGCGCAGCTTTCATGAGGAGATCTTCCCTGGGACCACATCCCCCTCCAACGCTCCGATGGCGCCCTTTTGGCCTACGTCCCCCATTCACAGTGGGCCCGGATCTCGCGGCCGTCGGCGCTCAACCACCCATGGCCAGCGGCGAAGTCGAGCATGCGGGCCAACCCTGCCTCCCACTGCGGGGTTCGATGCTCGCCGGCCAGCTCCCGGAGGGCCTCCACGCGGACCCAGGCCACCTCACCATCCAGGCGCCCCACAGGCTGGAGGGCCTCGATCGCCGCCGCCGCGTCGGGCGCGTCCACGAACCGCACATGGAAGCGATGGA
Source organism: Candidatus Dormiibacterota bacterium (assembly GCA_035294145.1). Classification (GTDB taxonomy): domain Bacteria; phylum Chloroflexota; class Dormibacteria; order Dormibacterales; family Dormibacteraceae; genus CADDZO01. The sequence continues at coordinate 4,707 of DATGLL010000082.1, forward strand.
AATCGTCGGGCTCGACCAGGTCCAGGCGCCCGCCCCGGACCTCAACGCGCACGTACACCGGGCATCACCAGGCCAGCCGACCACCACCGGGCTGAGATCGGTGCATCCGAGCCTCACCTCGCCCGCCGGGCGCCCAGCGGGCGGCACCAGTATAGACGGGGAACGGCAACCCGCCAACCGACACGGCGAGGCGCGATCGCGCCCTCGCCTCCCTTCGCTCCCCATCGCACGACCGCATCGCGGGACATGACCGATGTTGATCCACCAATCGAGCATAATCACGAGATGAAGATCGACGTCTTCTGTCATCTCATGCCCAGGAGGTACGCCGAACGGCTGGCCGCGCTGGGCGAGACCGCCGCGGCGGCCAACATCCGCACCAGGATCGCCGGCATCCCCTCCCTGGTCGACCTCGACCTACGGTTTCGCCAGATGGACGAGTTCGGGGAGGACTACCGTCAGATCATCAGCTTGCCGGCCCCGCCAGCTGAGGACCTCGGTGATCCGCCGGTCTCCCGGGAGTTCGCCCGCCTGGGCAACGAGGAGATGGCTGACCTGGTCCGCCGCCATCCCGACCGGTTCGTGGGCTTCGTGGCCTCCCTCCCCATGAACGACGTCGAGGGCGCGGTGAGGGAGATCGACCACGCCTGCACCCAGCTCGGCGCCCTCGGGGTCCAGATCTACACCCACGTCAACGGCCATCCCCTCGACGAGCCCAGGTTCGACCCCATCTACGCCCGGATGGCGGAGCTCGACCGGATGATCTGGGTCCACCCCTCCCGCAACGCGTCCTGGGCGGACTACCCCACCGAGCGTCGATCCAAGTACGAGCTCTGGTGGGTGTTCGGCTGGGAGTACGACACCGCGATCTTCATGGGACGCTTGGTCTTCTCGGGCGTGCTCGAGCGCTATCCCAACCTCAAGGTCCTGATCCACCACGGTGGCAGCCTGGTGCCGCATTTCGCCGGCCGGGTCGGGCCCGGATGGGACCAGCTTGGCAGCCGCACCCCGCCCGACCAGAAAGAGGACGTCGAGCACTACCCCCTCTCCAGGAGGCCGATCGAGTACTTCAAGATGTTCTACGCCGACACCGCCCTGTTCGGCGCCGGCCACGCCGTCCGTTGCGTGATCGACTTCTTCGGCCCCGAGCACGTCCTCTTCGCCTCCGACTCACCCTTCGACCCCGAGAAGGGGCCGGGCTACATCCGGGCCACCATCGCCAACATCGAGGCGCTGGGCCTGAGCGAGCTGGACCGACAGCGCATCTACGAGGGGAACGCCCGCCGGCTGCTCCGCCTCGACCCCACCCCGGCGTCGGCGCCATGATCGACGGGGCATCTCGCGGCGTGCCGGGCTCGAAGGAGGAGATCGCCCGTACCGAGCTGGTCCAGGTCTCCACCGCCGACGGCGTCACGCTCCACGGCCTGCTCCAGGAGCCCAAGCGCCCACGTGGCGCGGTGCTGATGATGCACGGCAACAGCAGCAGCTTCTACCAGCCGTTCTTCGCCTACTTCGCTGAGCAGATGGTGGCGAGAGGCTGGACGACGTTGCGGGCCAACAACCGGGGCCACGACGTGGTCAGCCGTGGCGATGCTCCCGGCTCGGCCTCCCCCCGCTACCTTGGCGCCGCCTTCGAGCGGGTGGATGAGTGCCGCTACGACTGGTCCGCCTGGCTGGACTACCTGGCGCAGGGGGACCGCGCCCCGCTCGTGGTGTGGGGACACAGCCTGGGAGCGGTGAAGACCGCCTACTACCTGGCTCGGAGCGACGACCGCCGGGTGGCCGCCGCCGTGCTCGCCTCGCCACCCCGGCTGGCCCACTCACTGCTCACGGCGCACACCGCCCACGCCGAGGCCATCCGACGTCAGCTCGAGGAGGCCCGCCTGCTGGTCGCCTCCGGGCGCCCGGATGCGTTGGTGTCGGTCACCCTGCCCACGCCGTTCCTCTGCAGCGCGGCCACCTACCTGGACAAGTACGGTCCGGAGGAGCCCTACGACGTGGTGAGGCTGCTCGACCAGGTGGAGATCCCCGTCTTGGTGCTCACCGGCGAGCGCGAGGTGGCCCAGGATCTGCCCTTCATCGGGCTTCCTGCAGCCATCGAGGAGCTACGCCGCCGTCGACCCCGGCTTGCGCACGTCTCCATCCCCGACGCCGACCACCACTACACCGGCCGACAGCCCTTCGCCCTCAGCCGGGTGATGGAGTGGCTGGAGGGGCTGGGGTTGACAACAGCTGACGCGCCCATACACTACAATCCACTTCCATGAACTTGAAGCAGTGGGCGCGCGAGCAAGGCATCCACCCCGTGACCGCCTACCGCTGGTTCCCGTCGGGCAAGCTCCCCGTCCCGGCCCGGCGAGTTGGTC
>DATGLL010000083.1:0-3325 GCA_035294145.1 Candidatus Dormiibacterota bacterium
ACGGTCCTCGACGGCTGGGAGATCGACTCCTACGCCGCCGAGGAGTCGCGGCGTCCGCGCTCGGATCCGGGCAAGAGCGGCCTGATCGGCGCCTTCCTCGCCCTCGGTTTCTACGCCGTGCTGTACCCGCTCATGTTCGCCGAGACCCCGATGAGGCTGCTGGCGTCACCGAACGACTCGGATCCCCTGGCCATCTGGGCGAACCGACTCCTGCCAGGCGAGCACTGGGCGATCCTCATCCCGATCATCGCCTCTACAGCCGGTGGTCTCTGGCTCACCACGTACATCCTCACACGCGCCCTGTACGCGATGGGCCGCGAGAATCTCATCCCCGGCGGCTTCGCCAAGACGAACCGGCGGGGAGCGCCCCACTTGGCGACCGTCTCTGTCCTGCTTCTCACCCTGGGCGTGGTCAGCCTGCAGACCTTCTTCACGTCGCTGGGCTCCTTCTTCGACCTCGTGCTCTCCGCAGCCGGGTTCTTCCTCCTGGCCGAGTTCTTTCTCGACTCCATCACCGCCGTCGTCTTCCTCACCCGGGGCCACCGCAGGCTCCCCGATGTGCAGATCCGCCCCCACGAGCACCGCTGGCTGCTGGCGGGAGCGGCGTTCTCGTCGCTGATCATGGGGTCCCTCCTGGTGCTCTTCTTCTTCTACGGTCCGAAGGCCATCGGAAGCGGGATCGACCAGACCATCGCCGTCCTCGTCGGGCTCGGCGTCGTTTTCTCCTGGCTCACCGGGCGGCGCCGTCACCGGCTCGTTGTCTTCCCCGGTGAGGAGGTCGTGCCGCCCGGCAATACCCGGGACGAACGGGCCTCGGCGTCAGGAACCGGCCGCTGACAGTCCCCGCGGTCGCTCAGCCTGCTCTGCCGAATTTCGTCATCACCATGGCCGCCGGCAGCGCGCTGGGGCTCAACCCCGGCCGGAGACCGACCTTAGGTACCTGCCCGACTCGTAGAGTCGGGACAGGCCTCCCCAGCAGAACTCGCTCAGCAGCTCCAAAGCCTCCCCCTGGTCCATCGGCTCGCGAAGGTCCCGCCACACGAGCCCCAGGCTCTCGGCCGAACCCTGCACCAGGGCGGCGACGAGCCGAGGATAGGGCTCGGGAGACCCCGGTGCCACGGTCCGCACAGCATCGGCTATCACCTGACGCAACGACTCACGCAGACCCTCGTAAGCATCGTGCACCCCCGGGTCGGTCAGGTTGAAGCTGGCCTCTTGGTCGCGCACCCGTTGCAGCCAGAACTCCAGGCCGGCACGCAGGGCACCGGCCGGGTCCCCCACCAGCTCGCCCCCGGACAGAGCCGTCCGAAGCTCGGCGGCGTAGACACTGCCCTGCCGGTCCACCAGCGCCCGGAACAGGGAGTCCTTGGAGGGGAAATGCTTGTAGAGAAGACCTTTGGCTATGCCCGCCTCCTTGGCCACATCTTCCATGCGGGCGTCCTCGTAGCCGAGCCGACCGAACACGGCGGCGGCGGAGCGCAGGATCTGGTCCCTCCGGGCTTCGCGGCTGAGGCGGATTCTCCTACCGGGCGAACAGCCGCCGTTCCTGGCCGTCAGATTCGGCCTGCCGGCGCTACGGCCCTGCCCTTTGTCAGACAAATCGGGCTCCTCGCAACAAGCTAGATCCTACCACCCGCTTGACACGCGGTGACTGATGGGTCACCATGAGGTGACCGACGAGTCACCATGGGAGGTGGTCCAGCGTGAGTGGCACCTTGAGGACGTCCACGGATCGGGCCGTCGTGCCCGAAGAGGAACCGGAAGCGCCCGACGCCTTCGCCTCCCTGGTCGAACGGCTCAACCGCCAGTCGGTGCTCAAGCACTTCGAGGCCTACGTCGACGTACCGTGGGACGACGACGACTATCGGATCGACGCGGGCGACCCCCGCTGGGAGCTGTCCCCAGACGACGCCCTCGGGGCCACCGAGTGGTACCGGTCGCTCCCCCAGGCCCAGCGGGCGAGGCTCGGGCTCGAGACGGTGGCCTCGAAGATGAAGATCGGCCTGGTGTTTGAGGGGGTGCTCAAGCGGGGCCTCCTCGAGTTCGCCGCCGGCCTGCCCAACGGTTCGCCCGAGTTCCGGTACGCATACCATGAGGTAATCGAGGAGGCCCAGCACTCGCTCATGTTCCAGGAGTTCGTCAACCGAAGCGGCTTCGACGCACGGGGGCTTGGTCGGGTCGACCGGTCGATAACCCGCTGGATCGTCAGCCTGGGGCGGCGCTTCCCGGCGCTCTTCTTCGTCTTCGTCCTGGGCGGCGAGGACCCCATCGACTACGTGCAGCGCCGCGAGCTGCGCAGCGCTCGGAGCATCCATCCCCTCCTGGAGAGGATCATGCGGATCCACGTGACTGAGGAGGCCCGCCATCTCTCCTTCGCCCGCCACTACCTCGAGAACACAGTCCCCCGCCTCGGGCCGTTCCGCCGGGCCGCGCTGGCGGTCGGTGCTCCCCTGATCCTCTCCGGCATGGCTCAAATGATGCTGCGCCCGTCCCGGCAGCTGGTCCGTCGCCACGCGATCCCTCGCTCGGTCATCAAAGAGGCGTTCCTCCACAACCCGGCCCACCGAGCCGAGATGCTGGCGTCGATGGCCAAGCTGCGCCGGCTGTTTGCCGAGCTGGGCCTGGCGTCAGGTCCCTACCGGCGCCTGTGGCAGGTCCTGGGCCTGTGGCCGTCGGGGCGAGGCGAGGGCGACGTACCCCTCGGCCGCCAGCCGGCGAGGCCATGACCACACCTCCCCGCGCCTCCGGCCCCGACACGGCTGCATCCGCCTCCCGGGCGCCTGCCGCTTCGCCGCCCGGCGAGGACGGCTCACGATGGGAGCCCGGCGCGCCCTCCCTGCGGGCGATCGGGCCAGGCGCCATCGGCGGGGGGCTGGTCCCGCTGGCCGTGTACTACCTCGTCCGCTCCCACGTGAACGGCGACGCGCCGGCGCTCATGATCGCCGGCGCCCCGGCTGCGGCGTGGGTGGCTCTCCAGTGGGCGAGGAGGAGGAGCATGGACCCGATCGGATGCATAGTGCTTTTCGGCTTCGCCGCTGGGATCGTCGCCTCGGTCATTCTCGGCGGCAGCGCCTTCGTGCTCAAGGTGCGCGACTCGGCGTTCACCGCCCTGTTCGGACTGGCCTGCCTGGCTTCCCTCCTCGCTCGACGGCCGGTGATGTTCTACATAGGCCGCGCCCTCTCGGCGGGAAACGAGCCGGCCAAGATGGCCGCGTACGACGAGCTGTGGACTATGCCCACCGCCCCGAGGACCTTCCGGATCATCACCGCCACCTGGGGGGTCGGGCTCATCGCCGAGGCCGGCCTGCGCGTGGTCCTGGCCGAG
>DATGLL010000084.1:0-19422 GCA_035294145.1 Candidatus Dormiibacterota bacterium
GGCTCAGTTGGAGCCTTCGTGAAGCGCAGAGCCGCGGTAAGACCCGGGCCTCCCGGGCACGCGGCGAGGAAGCGCGAAGCCCGCAAGGGCAACCCCGTGAGGGGTGCCGCGTGAGTGCTATTGCGTACTCGGCGGCAACGGTTTCAGCTCCAACCAGCGCGCCCCAGACCCCGAGGCCCATCACCACCTCACCCAGCGCCACCCCGGCTTCGGTCAGGCGGTCGCCCGATCCTGTCCCCGGGTTGAGCCGGCCCTCCACGACGCCCACCTGCCGCAAGCGGCGTAGCCGCTGCCGCAGCACACCGGGTGAGGCGCGGTGCGGCCCGCGGCGGATCTGGTTGAAGTGCTCGTGGCCGCCAGCAGTTCCCTGACCACCAACGGCGTCCAGCGCTCGGCGAAGCTCTCCGAGGCTGAGCCAGAGGACAGCGATGACCATAGGTGGGCACGCCATCAGCGTGACGGCAAGGCCGCGTGGTGCGAGTTCGAAACCCGTACCCCGCCTTGACGGCAGATCCGGTGGGGCCCGGCCCCCGCCCATGGGCCACCGGCCGTCCCGAGCGCAGCGGCGAGGTCAGTTCGGCGAGGGGGGGCGCGTGGGCGGCGTTCCCAGCCGCCCGAGACGGCTCATCCGGGCCAGCTCCTCGGCAAGCAGCTCCTCGGCCAGGGCCGGGTCACCGGTCTCCAGCAGGCGCTGACGCCGGGGCAGCTCGGCTTGCAAGACCGAGCCCGCCAGCCATATCGTCCGCCGCCCGAGCCTGTCGACGAGCTCGGGGCCGCCCTCCACCCCGTGCGCGCGCAGGTACCGGGTCAGCAGCCCGACCAGGCGCGGGCTCTCACCCACGGGCGGGTCGGGGAGGCGCTGGACCCACCCCATCAGGTAGGGATGGCTGGTCGCGTCGACCGAGAGCAGCCGGAACCTGATCGTCCCCCTGACCAGGACGTGGAAGCGCCCTCCGGGCAGCGGCGTCACCCGTTCCAGGGCGGCGATGGTGCCCACCTCGTGCAGCTCCCGTGCTCGGCCCGGCCCCACCTCGCTGCCGAGCCGGATGAGCACCACCCCGAAATCCCTTCCCTCAGCGATCAGGAGGCGGTACCGCTCCTCGAAGACGTGGAGGGACTGCACGCCACCGGGGAAGAGGACCGCGTGGAGCGGGAACAGCGGAATCAGCTCAGGATCAGCGATGCGCGTCCACCCTCGGTCGCCGACCTGCTACCGTCCCGGCTCAGGGCTCTCCCCCCGCCGTCACTCGCCATCGCGCGGCTCCGTCCTCTCCGCCCAGGGGCGCGAGCGTCCGCCGGGCGCCGTCGCCCGCCATCGCTCGATCCAGCTCCCCACCACCTCGGGGGACCGGGAGCCATTGCCCAACTCCCGGACCATCCGCTCAACCCGTCGGGCGAAGCCCCTTGAGGTCTCCCCCGGCTCGGGCTGGATGGGCTTGCCGATCCGCACCCGCACCGGCGCCGGCAGCGGGACCCGACGGCCCTTGGGCATGACCCGGTGGGTGCCCTGGACGTGGATGGGGACCACCGGCACCCGGGCCTCACCAGCAAGGTGACCCACCCCAGGTTTGAACTCCTGCAACCGCCCGTCGGGGGAACGCGTCCCCTCTGGGTAGAGGAGGAGATGCCAGCCGGAGCGGAGGAGCTGGCTGGAGCTGTGGAGCACCCCTTGGGCGCCGCCCGAGCGGGCGAAGGGGAAGGTGTTCAACCAGAAGCTGATCAGTCGGCCCAGCCACGGACGGCGGTACCAGTAGTCGGCCGCGGCCCCGACCACGGTCCGCTCCCGGACGTGATCGGGGAGTGCCGCCAGGAGGACATGCGTATCCGCATGGCTGACATGGTTGGAGGCCAGGATCATCGATCGGTCCTGGTCCCGCAGCCAGACCGCGCCCTCGACAAGCGGCCGGGTCATGAGCCGGGTGAAGGGCAGGGACAGGCCCCGCTGCGCCAGCCAGCGCAGGGCACGCACCGGCTCGCTGCGGGCCCACTCGAGGCTGGGCGAGCCGGGGGTCACCTCCCTCGGTTCCGGCCACTCCGGCCGCACCTGGCCCCAGTACCAGCCGCGGCGGAGCAGCTCCAGGTCACGGAGGAGCTCGAACCTCATCGCACGTCGGCCAGCAGCAACGGCGGGAAGCGGAGATGGGTGATGCTGGGATGGCGGCCCACCGTCTGCTCCGCCATCTCCAAGGCATCGGCCAAGGTGCTGGCGCACTTGAAGCCCAAGCGACGCACGGTCTCCCGCTCCCCGCCCACCACGATCACGTCGCCCACGTACTCCATGGCGTGTGCCGCCCAATACCACGCGTAGAAGGGGTGCACCCCATGGTACGCATAGGAGCGACGGTAGAGCTGCCGATACCAGGGATCCTCGGCGAAGCATCGCTCGTACCTGGCCTCGATCTCAGCCGGGTCGGTGGTGTCAGCCAGGACCTCGTCGTAGAAGTCGATGTAGCTCGGGTGCTGGACGGAGTCGAACTCGTAGCGGCAGGGGTGGAACAGGATCACCACCCCTCCGGGCCGTACCACCGGCCGGCCTCGGTACAGGTTGAAGAGGTAGCCCAGGCCCATGCACACGACCAGCACCGGGTTCATGCTGGCGTTGACGTTGTAGGGCCCGAGGTAGGGCACCCCGAAGGTGACGATGTCGGTTTGCCCCTCCACCTCGACCACCATCTGCCGCTCGACCGCCGCCAGCGTTCGCTCGTGCACGGCGTCGACCTGGCCAGCATGCACGGCAGTCAGGCCGTAGGGGGCACGCATGGAGTGGAACATGGCGCGCTTCACGCTGGGCGGGGCCAGGTCGGTGAGCTGCTTGAGGGCGAGGTAGGCGGCCTGATCCGTCCCCGTCCAGTCCGTCTCTCGCTTCTGCATGAAGTTGACCAGGGCCGGGAAACAGTGGTTGTTGACCGCGGTCTCGATGTGGAAGCAGCGTACCGCGTCCTCGATCAGCTGCCCTTGGCGCACGCAGGCATGGTGGAGGGCGGAGTCGGGCGGGTGCATGTAGGAGCGGGAGTTGCGCAGGGTGTGGACGGTGTGGTGAGCGCGCACGCTGCGGTAGCTGCCAAGCCCGGTGGCCAGCGACTTGTGGCCACCGTCCATGGGCACCAAGGTCAGGTTGACGTAGACGACCAGGTCGGACTCTGCCGCCCGCCGGTTCAGCGTCACCTCCTCACCCATCGCGGTCGTGCCCAGGAAGACGTTGCCCTCGGGGTCCTCGGCGTCGTGGTTGTAGAGGCGATCCGGGTAGAAGGTGGTGAAGACCCGATCGCCCACCACGTGGCGGATCTCCTCGGCGGTCATCCGGCGATGCAAGGAGTTGGCGACGATGAGATGGACGTCCTCCACCCCCGCCTCCGCCGCCAGTTCGATGACCTCCTCCAACACCAGCTGACGGACGTCCGGCTGCACCATGGGCGGCAATGGCAGCGAGAGGTCGTCGAAGGCGATGGTCAGCCGCATGCCCGGCCGCAGCAGCGACCTTAGGGGATCGTCGTCGAGCGGATGCGCCAGGGCTCGACGGATGGCCCGTTCCGGGTGCGCGATCGGCGGCAACGGGTCGGGCGGGTACACGACGCGGCTCCCGAGCGGCAGTCGCTCCAGACGCACACCTTCCCCGAAGTGGAACAGGGTCGGGGGCGTGTTGCGGTCGACTTCGATGACGGCACCAGGTCTACCCATTCGACGTCCAAGCTCTCAAGTCTCGCAGATTGTGGGAGTCCACCACGTCCGGGCGGCACCGATCAGCGCCCGGGCCCGGCGTCGGCTGGCGCCGTCCGTGCAGGAACGTCCCCCACCCGCTCCGGCGCAGGGCCAACGACCACCTCCGCCCCAGCGGCTCCGGGGCTTTCCGCAAGGCTGCCGGACGAGGCCCTGGGCCTCGCCGCCGGCTCCACCTCCCGAGGGCGTCAATCCGGGCCTGCCAGGCTCCGCAGATCGAAGGCGACCTTCACCGCCCCCAACCGCCCCGCCGAGTGCGCGTAGGCCACCGCCCGTCGGTACTCGCCAAGTGGGAAGAGCGGCCCGGTCAACCGTTCCAGCCCCAGCTCAGGCGCGATCTCCAAGGCGAGCTCGAAGGTGCGACGCCCGTCCCGCTCCGTCCCGTAGGCGTAGGAGCCGGTCACGTTCAGCTCTCGCTGCCAGATCGGCGCCCAATCCACCTCCTCGCGCCCCGGCATCCCAACGCAGACGATGCGGCCTCCGGCGCGGGTGAAGCGAACCGCATCGTCCAGGCCCCGCCCGCTGCCCGTGCACTCGAAGGCGAGGTCCACCCCACCCAGCAGCAGTGGCCGATCGGGGTTGCCCAGGCGGCGAGCGCCGGTCGCGAAGCGGAGACGTTGGAAGAGGCGATCCGGGGTCACCACCTGGTCCGCGCCCAACCGCACGGCGTGCTCACGCTGGACGGGGTGCTTGGCCACGCAGATCAGGCGTCGAGGCGGCGTGAGCCGACGCACGGCGGCCACGGTGAGGAGACCGATGGTGCCCGCGCCCTGCACCACGACCACGTCGTCGGGACTGGCCCGGCCCTGCAGGACGGCGTGGACGCAGCAGGCCAGCGGCTCGATCAGCACCGCCGCCTCGTCGGGCAGCCCGGCCGGAACCGGGTGGAGCTGGCTCTCGTGGGCAACCAGCACCTCCCCCCAGCCCCCACCGGTGTCCGCGCAGTAGCCGATCTGCAGGCCCGGGCCGACCACCCCCTCGGTCACCCGCTCGCATCCGCCGGGCCTCCCCTCCGCGCAGGATCGGCAGGCCGGGCTCAGGCCGCGGGCGCAGCACCCCAAGGCTGGCTCCACGACCACCCGGGTGCCGTCGTCCAGCACTCCCACCACCTCATGGCCGGGGACGAACGGATAGCTGGTGAGCAGGTCCAGGTAGCGGGAGGCATGCCCGGTGATGGCGGAGAGGTCGGAGCCGCAGATCCCGCTGAGACGTGGGCGGACCCGCACCCATCCCGGCCCGGGCACCTGCGGCTCCTCGACGTCCCCGAGGTGCAGCATCGAGAGGTCGCCGGTCGCCACCGCGGGATGCCCCCGGCTGGCCCTCACCAGAGCGTAGCCGGGCAGCGAGCGCACGAACTGAACCGCCAGCATCTCAGCTGCGGCCGCCTCCCCTGGGGACCCACGACCATGCCGACCGGGGATCATGCGCGGAGGGAGAGGAGGGGCGGTTCCGGTCGCTCATCGCCACGTCCGCTCCAGCTCCTCGCGTGACCGGAGGCCAGGGAGCGGGAGGTGCCAGTTCCCCGGAGCCATCTCCCACCGCTCCACCCGCCACCCGCGCTGGTCGGCCACCTGGGAGAGCCGGGCGTCCGGGTTGACCACGACCGGGATGCCGACCACCTCCAGCATGGGCAGGTCGGAGATGGCGTCGGCGTAGGCGAAGCTCTCGGTCAGATCGAGGCCATGACGGGCAGCGTACGTCTGCAACAACGTGGCTCGCGCCTCGCCCGCGGCGGGCGGAGCTTGCAGGTCACCGGTGAGGCGGCCATCCCTCACCAAGAGGTGCGCGCAGTCGACGTCCACCTCCAAGAGCTCGGCCAGCGGCTCCACGACCACGTCCAGGGCGCCGGTCAGAAGTAGCACCCGGTGGCCTGCCCGCTTGTGGGCTCGGATGCGGCGCATCCCCTCGGGGAACACCCGACGCAGCGTGATCGCGTCCAGCGCCTCTCGGCCCAGCTGTCGCATCCGTTCCAGCTCCAGCCCCTCGTACTCCCGGTAGAAGGCGCGCTGGAACTCCGCCCGCGAGCGCCGCTCCAGGTACAACCAGCGCGGCGCCCGGGACGCCATCGTGGCCAGGAAGCGGGGCCAGGCGTCCAGGGGCTGGTCCCGGAGCCGCATCCACAGGAAGTACTCGATCACGTTGGTCTGCACCAGCGTGCCGTCCACGTCGAAGACGGCCAGCACGTCGCCCCGGCCGGCGCGGCGTCGCAGCGCCACCAAGGCAGTGTTGGGCTCGACCCGAGGGACGGTGCTGCCGGTCGGCGCTCGTCCTCGCCGTGGGCCGGTGTCGGCGCGAGCCATGCGGATCACCGTCGGGAGATGGACACGGTGGAAGTAGTCCTCCCACTCGTACCCGGCAGGGTCGAAGGGGAAGCTCGACCGCTCCTCCTCGGGCATTCGCTCCCAGAGCGCCATCAGGTTCTGGGTGTCGAAGATGCTGTCCACCTCGACGTAGACCCCGTAGAGCTCTGAGAGGTTGAGCACCCGCTCCAGCCGTCCCCGTTCCTGGTTGAGCCGATCCGACCAGCGGGTGGCCGTCACCCCCAGGGGTAGGAACTCGACGATCCGCTGGGCCGCCTCCACCAGGCGCAGCGCCAGCTGGCCTCGGGCCACCAGCTCCCCCCGGCTGGGGAAGGTCCAGGTCGGGGTGCCGATGGCTTGTCCCCAACGATCGCGCAACGGGTGCTCCCGGAAGTAGGCGGTGCAGAGGTCGTGCAGCTCGCGGAGGCGGAGCGGGTTCCGACTGCCCGAGGCGATGTGGTAGATGCGATGGCTCCCTGCCGGCGGCGGTGACGACGCCACCGCCAGCACCGCGTTCACGACCAGGTCGGCGGGGACGATGTCGAGCACCGCGTCGGGGAGCCCGGAGAAGTTCGGGAGCGCGGCCCGGGCGAAGGCCAGGATGACCGGCTCTGCCATCCGGAACCCCTCGAGCCAGCCGGGGAAGGGCTCGGCCAGGGCGCTCTCGATGATGCTGGGGCGCACGATCGAGAGCGGCAGCTCGCCATGGAGCTCCACCACCGCGTGCTCGGCCATGGCCTTGGTGAAGGAGTAGATGTCAGTGAAGCCCAGGGCCCGGGCATGGGCCCGCCCACGCTCGACCAGCCGGTCCCGAACCCAGCGCTCGCGCAGCCGCTCCACCGCCCGAGCCTGGGTCGGGACACCAGCCGGCCCCACCCGGCCACGGGCTCGGCGCCGCAGCTGATCGAGCACCTCCGGCCGCCGGCTCTCCTCCTCGACCGCGGCTCGCAGGTTGCCCAGCACCGCGGCCTCGTGCCGCCAGTTCAGGCCCGGGTCGAGCGGAAGCTCCTCGCGCACCAGCCCCCGCACCATGCCCCCAACGAAGGCCGTTGAGACGTGCACCAGATGGGGCTGCCCGCCGCTCTCGGCCAACGCCTGGACCAGACGCGCAGCCCCGAGAAGGTTGGTCTGGGCCGAGAGGTCGGCAGGGTTGTCGAACTCGACCGCGGCCGCTGAGTGGATCACGACGTCGTAGCGGCCCAGCGCATCTGGGGGGGATGCGAGGCCGAGGTCCTCGCGTCCCAGGTCCAGCTCGACCACGCCCAGCTTCTCCGCCACCAGCCGTCCGAAGGCCTCCGAGCCGAGCTCCTCCTCGAGCCGCCGGAAGGCAGGGCTGGCGAGGACCTCACGAGCCAACCGATCCTGGGCCGGCCGCCTGGCCGTCCCGCGGATGGCGAGGTCGATGTGACCTACCTCGGGGACAGCGCGAAGGCACTTCTCGACGATCGACTTGCCCAGGAAGCCGGTGCTACCGGTGACCAGCAGCCTCTTCCCGGCGATGCCCTCTCTGATCAACGCCCCCGATTCTAGGGCTGCGAGCACGACGCACCAGGGCGCGCCCAGCGCCGGTCTCGAGCCAGCTCAGCGCCGCCGGGCAGGGCCGGGCGGCCCGTCCGCGCTCCCCCTCAGGCCCGTCCCTGGCGGCGGGGCTGCGAGCGAAGGAAGAGGTTCAGGATGGCGCCGATGCTCAAGGCGATGTACAGGAATCCGATGATGATGAGCCCCATCTCCATCGCGCTCCCATCATAGGATGTCGAGGGCGTCAGCCACCGTCCGCCCCCTACCATTACGGAGCGTGAAGGTGCTCAGCGAGGGACGTTGCGTGGTCTTCCGGGAGGCGGTCGGGCCTCGCGGGGTGGCGATCGAGGAGCGGCCCCGGACTCGGGCCGAGGCGGGATCGGTGGCGATCTCTGTGCGGGCGGCGGCTCTGAACCACCTCGACCTCTGGCTCGTGTCAGGCGCCCAGCGGGTGCAGCCTCCACGGGTGCTCTGCGCCGACGGCGCGGGGGTGGTGGCCGAGTCGACCGACGAACGCTGGCGACCCGGCGACGAGGTGGTGATCTACCCGGTCTCCTGTTGCTGGCGTTGCGACGCTTGCCGGGCCGGCCAGCAGGTCGCGTGCCCCGACTTCGGCATCCTGGGGGAGCACACCGACGGCACCGCCTGCGAGTTGGTGCACGTGCCCGCCCAGAACGTGTACCCGAAGCCAGCGGCGCTCTCCTGGGAGGAGGCGGCGGCCTTCCCCCTCACCTTCCTGACCGCTTGGCGGATGATCGTGACCAGAGCCCGGCTCCAGCCCGGGGAGACGATGCTGGTGGTGGGGGCGGGCGCTGGGGTGGCGACGGCCGCCATCGCCATCGGTCGGTACCTAGGAGCCCGTGTGCTCGCCACCAGCCGAAGCCAGGCCAAGCGTCAACGGGCCCAGGCGCTGGGCGCCGAGCTGACCTTCGACTCCGCCGGCTTCTCAGGTCCGGTGCGCGAGGCCAGCGACGGCGGCGTCGACGTGGTCTTCGAGCACGTCGGCCCGGCCACGCTCGAGGAGTCGATCCGCTCCGTGCGCAAGGGCGGTCGGATCGTTTTCTGCGGCTCCACCACCGGCGTGCGGGCCGAGGTCAACATGCCCCGGCTGTTCTTCGCCCATGCCGACCTGCTCGGCTCCACCATGGGCACCGCGGGCGAGTTCCAGGCCGTTCTTCGGGCCATCGACCGGGGGCTGCGGCCGGTGGTGGACTCGACCTACCCGCTGGACGAGGCGCAGGCGGCCTTGGAGCGGCTCGATCATGCCGACCAGTTCGGCAAGGTCGTCCTCCGGGTGTCCGCCTGAGCGTCACGACCTCGCCTCAAGGCAGGGAAGGGGGACGGCAACCCTGATCCTGGTCACCAACGACGACGGCATCACCTCGCCCGGCCTCCACGCGTTGTACGACGAGCTGAAACGTCTGGACCAGGTGATCGTGGTCGCCCCGGATGCGGAGCGCTCTGCCGTTGGTCACGCCATCACGGTCACGACCCCGCTCCGTGTCCAGGAGTTCCGGCGAGGGGAGGAAGTCATGGGCTTCGCCACCAACGGCACTCCGGCCGACTGCGTCAAGATCGCCGTCCGCACCCTCCTGGATCCCCCTCCCGACCTGGTCGTCTCGGGCATCAACCGGGGCTCGAACATGGGGACCAACGTCATCTACTCGGGGACCGTCTCAGCCGCGACCGAGGCGCGCATCCTCGGCATCCCCTCCCTGGCCATCTCGCTCGACACCCACGGCAACGCCGACTGGACGTACGCCGCCGTCGTCGGCCGCCGGCTCGCCGCCCAGGTGCTCGAGCACGGCCTCCCGCCCCGGGTGCTGCTCAACGTCAACGTCCCCAACCTGCCCGCCAGCCGGATCCGGGGGCTCAGGGTCACCCGTCAAGGCGATTCCCGCTTCGTGGAGGGGTTCGTGGTGCGAGAGGACCCCCGCCGGCAGCCCTACTACTGGCTCACCGGCTCCTACGAGGTGGACGATGACGACCCCGAGACCGACGGCTGGGCGGTGGCCAACGGCTACGTCTCGGTGACACCGATCAGCTTCGACCTCACCGCCCACGCCGCCCGCGCCGAGCTGGTGCGCTGGGGACTCGAGGCCTGAGCCCGTCGGCGCTCAGCCTGCCTCGGCCGCCAGCGCCGGGCGACCCGCCTCCGGCTTGGGCGGGAGCCCCGTCACCTCGAGGATCTCGGCCTCGTCCAGCGACTCCTCTCGCAGCAGTGCCCGAGCCAGGGCGTCCAGCCGCTGCCGGTTGGCGGCCAGGAGCCGCCGTGCCTCCTCCAGGCACTCCTCCACGATGCGCCGGATCTCCTCGTCGATGAGGGCGGCGGTGGCCTCGCTGAACGGTCTCTGGAAGGCGGCGGCGGGAGCAGCCGGCGTCCGATCCTCGCCGGCGAGGTTGAGCGGTCCGACCTTCGGACTCATGCCCCAGCGCAGGACCATGTCCCGGGCGATCAAGGTCACCTGCTGGAGGTCGTTCTCCGCCCCGGTGGTGGTCGTCCCGTACACCAGCTGCTCGGCCGCCCGGCCACCGAGGGCGCCGATGATGCGTGCCCGAAGGTACTCCTCGGAGTAGTTGAAGCGGTCGTCGACCGGGGCCTGGACGGTGACGCCGAGCGCCCGGCCCCGGGGCACGATCGTGACCTTGCGCACCGGGTCCGCGCCCGGCACCAGCAGCCCGAGCAAAGCGTGCCCGGACTCGTGATAGGCGACCCGCTCACGATCCTCGGGGGTGAGCATGACCTTGCGCTCCGCTCCCAGCAAGACCTTCTCCAGGGCGTCGGAGAAGTCGGCCATGGTGACCGCGTCCCGGTCCTTCCTGGCCGCCAGGAGCGCCGCTTCGTTGACCAGGTTCTTCAGGTCGGCGCCGACCAGGCCCGGGGTCTCTTGGGCCAGCCGGTTCAGGTCCACGTCCGGGGCCAAGGGCACGTGGCGGGTGTGGATGCCGAGGATCGCAGCCCGCCCGGCCCGATCAGGGGGCTGGACCATCACCCGGCGATCGAAACGGCCGGGGCGAAGGAGGGCCGGGTCCAGCAGATCGGCCCGGTTGGTGGCAGCCAGGACGATCACCCCCTCCCTCGGATCAAACCCGTCCATCTCGGTCAAGATCTGGTTCAGGGTCTGCTCGTGCTCGTCGGTGCCACCGATGCGGACGGTGCCGGCCCGGCTCCGCCCGATGGCGTCCAGCTCGTCGATGAAGATGATGGCTGGAGCCGCCTGCCGGGCTTTCTGGAAGAGGTCGCGTACCCGCGAGGCGCCGACCCCCACGATCATCTCCACGAACTCGGAGGCGGCCACGCTGAAAAACGGCACCCGCGCCTCGCCGGCCACCGCCCGGGCCAGCAGCGTCTTGCCGGTCCCGGGCGGGCCGACCAAGAGCACCCCCTTGGGGACGGTGCCGCCCAGGCGGGTGTACCGCTGGGGGTGGCGAAGGAAGTCGACCACCTCCTGGAGCTCGGCCTTGGCCTCGTCGATGCCGGCCACGTCGTCGAAGGTGGTGGCGGGCCGCTCGGCGTCGTAGAGACGGGCTCGGCTCTGGCCGAAGCCGAACAAGCCGCTGGCCCCGCTTGGGGCTCGGCGCATCAGGTAGACGAGCCCGGCGATGAGCAGCAGGGCGGGGCCGAAGGTGAGCAGGATCTGCGTCCACACCGAACTCCCACCGACCGGCTTGGCCGAGAAGGTCACGTGGTGCTGCTCCAGCAACGGGACCAGGTCGTTGCCGGCGAAGGTCGGACGCTCAGTGACGAAGTAGGTGGAGGAGGTCTTGGTCCCGGGCTCGGTCACTGGCTTGCGCGTCTGGCCGCTGATCGAGTCGCCCTGGCTGGTGACGCTGACCACGTTCCCGTTCTGGACCTGCTGGAGGAAGGTGCTGTAAGGGATGGTGACCTGGGTCGGCTGCTGCGGCGCCATCACCACGTTGACGACCAGGTAGTTGAGGAGCAGCAGGAAGCCGAGCGTGACCCAGAACCGCCAGTCCCGGAGGGTGTCGGAGACCCTCGGCGGCCTGCCGTCGGGTGGCCTCTCACGCGGAGGCTGGGAACTCATGCGTCAATCCCCACGATCATAGAACCGCGGTCCTGGGCATGCCCATCCATGCCAGGGCCAGGTCAGCTGGTCGGGGTGAGCTCGGCCAGCTGCCGCACATGTGCCTCCACGTGACCGACGAGGACCTCCTCCAGCGCCGCGCCCAAGGTGAGCTCGCGGTCGCCGGCGTGCCCGTGGAAGGTCAGCCGTCGGCCGAGGTCCGCCTCGGTCATCGTCGCCAGAAGGGCACGCACCCCCTCAAGGCCGGCCTCCACCTCGCCGCGCAGGTCCGCCTCGGAGCGGTCGTGGGCCGACTCCAGCGCCCGACGGCGGCGCTGCCAGTCGGCCTCGGTGCGCCCCATCTCGGCCCGCCCCCTGAGCACGGCCCGAGCCTGCTCGGTCCAGTACGGGAGCATCTCAGCAAGGTGGGCCAGGACGTGGTTCCGATCCCAGCGCTCGCCGCTGCTCGGGTCAGGGGGACCGGGCAGGCCCGGACCGATCGCGGGGAGGGCAGCCAGCTCTCGCCTGGCCTGCTCGACCCGATCGCGGTAGCGTTCGATCTCACCCATGTCGTCTCCTCGCTTCTCCCAGTAGAAGATGCCTCAGCCGGTGCCGAACAGACGGTCGCCGAAGTCGCCCAACCCGGGGACGATGAAGGCTCGGTCATCCAGCCGCTCGTCCAGGGCGGCCGCATACACGTGCACGTCGGGATGGGTGGCCTCCAGGGCACGAACGCCCTCGGGGGCGGCCACCACCGAGATCATCCTGGTCCCTCGCCCACCGGCTCGCCGGATGATGTCGAGAGCCTGGACCCCCGAGCCCCCGGTGGCGAGCATGGGGTCGAGCAGGAGCGGGATCCTCCCCTCGAGCGGAGGCAGCTTCTGGTAGTAGATCCGGGCCACGGCGGTGCGCTCGTCGCGCTCCAGCCCCACGTACCCGACGCTGACCTTCGGCAACAGCTCCAGCACCGGCCCCAGGAGACCGAGCCCAGCTCGGAGCACCGGGATCGCGACCACCTCGACGTCGACCCGAGCCACCTCGGCGGACGCCAGGGGCGTCCTCACCCGGCCCAGCTGCGTGGGAAGGTCCATGGTCGCCTCGTAGAGGAGGAAGGTGATCAGCCGCCGGGCCAGGGCCCGAAACTCCTCCGGAGGCGTGCGCCGGTCACGCAGGCCCGCCAGGCAGTCCTTCACGACCGGGTGGGGGCTGACGTGCAGGGGCATCTCACCCCTCCCCCGGGGTCGACGTGGGGGGCGACCACGGCCCACCCCTCGACCTCCCCGCGCCGATCGCGGCCGGAGCCAGGCCACCCTCCCTGGCCGCCCTTAGGCAGCGCGAGGCGGGCCTCCTCACGCGGGGAGAGTGTAGCCGGCGTCGTCTCAGGCGGGCCCGAGGTCGTCGCCGTGGCTCCGGCGGCCGAAGTGCTCCTCGAGGAAGCGCTCGTTGGCCAGCAGCCGATCCACGTTCTGGCGCTGGAGGTCATCGGCGATCTCGTCCAGCTTGGCGTCGAGCAGGCGGAGCTGATCGCGCAGCACCTGCAGCCCAGTACGGCCATCGGGGGCCACGGGGCGGTCGTCGTACTCCGGCGACAGCGCCAGGTACGCATCCAGCGTCGCCGGCAGGTACTCCTCGGTGGTGCGACGGAGGACGAAGAGGTCCTTCGACCCAACCGGGAAGCGATCCGCGTGCTGGAGCAGCAAGGCCGCCTTGTGACGGATCTGCTCCACCATCACCCGCGCCCCCAGGGGGAGCCGTTCCAACGGGTCCGGCGGGGATGCCGGGGCCGGGGACGGCTCCGGGGCTGGGGGCGGAGACGGAGGCGATGACGGCGCAGGGGGCGACGGGGTCCACCACACGTCCTGCCACTGATCGATGCCCAGCCGCTGGAGACGTCGACGACGGGACCGCCGGCGGGGGAGGATGAACAGGGCCATGAAGCCGTAGGCCAAGCACACCCAGACCAGCCACGGGGCCACAGCCAACCCCAGGATCGCGGTCGCGATCACGACCGCCGCCATCACGACCAGCATGCCCATCATCGTCATCCTCCCCGTCGGGCCGAACGGTCGCCTGGCTCAAGGGAGATGATCACCATCCTGCCTACCTCGGACGTCATCCTACGCAAGCCCGGCCGCCCACCTGGCCCCCAGCACGATCTCACGGTCGGAGCCCG
The DNA here is from genome assembly GCA_035294145.1 of Candidatus Dormiibacterota bacterium. Classification (GTDB taxonomy): domain Bacteria; phylum Chloroflexota; class Dormibacteria; order Dormibacterales; family Dormibacteraceae; genus CADDZO01. The sequence continues at coordinate 13,734 of DATGLL010000084.1, forward strand.
GGCTCGGCAGGTTCCCCACGCCGTTTCGGCCCACACTTGAAGAACGCCCGATCCTCGCCTGCCGCTCACCGTCGGGCCGGAAGCCCAAGCTCCCCGCCCCCGAAGCGCTCCTCCAAAAAGCGTCCGTGCGCCAAAAGACGGTCCGAGTCTCGCTGGTACACGGCCTCGGTGATCTCATCGAGCTTGGCGTCGAGGAGGTCGAGCTGCTCGCGGAGCGCCTGGAGTGGAGTCCGGCCGTCGGGCAGCGACCTGTCGTCCAACTTCGGAGGAAGCGCGAGGTAAGCGTCGAGGGCGGTCGGCAGGTAGTCGGCGGCCATGCGCTGGATCACGAAGCGGTCCTGGGACCCGGGAGGGAAATCGTCCAGGTGAGGGAGCAAGTCCAGGATCTCGCGGCGGATCTCGGCCACCTTGGCTTGGATGTCGACCGGCAGCCGGCCGTGGGTGCTCGCGTAGGCGCGATCCAAGGCCCGACGGATCGTCTCCGGATGGTACGCGACCGGACGGAGCTGGGACGATCGGGGCCCGGGCGTGACCAGCGCCCCCAGCGCGTACAGCACCACCGCCGGCGCCCACCAGAGCGGGCCGAGCGTCCCCAGGACGTGGAGGATGGCACCCACCATCAGCCCAATCAGGCCCAAGGTGGTGCCAACCAGGTGCTTCGCGCTCCAGAGGTAACGGAGACGCCGTCGCACGGCCGCCTCGGGATCAGCCCTTGCGCTCGGGCGAGGGCAGCGAGAGCTCGCTGGTCAGCGAGGCGGCCTGGGCCTGCCCGACCTCGGCCACGTGCGCCCGCTCGATGTAGGTCCGAGCCTTCTCCACCTCCGTGGAAAGCGCGTCCACCGTGCGCCTCATGCCGTCGAGGGCCTGGACCTTGAAGCGGTCGATCATGTCGATGGTCGCGTACACGTTGTTGAAGGCGGCCTGCAGCTTCTGTACCTCCACGGTGGCGCCGGCGGCCTGCGTGTAGACCTGCTCGGTCTGCTGGCGCAGCATCTGGGAGGTGGACTCGATCAGGTTGCCGGTGGTGGTGTTGAGGGCCGTGATCTGATCCAGGACCAGCTTCTGGCTGGTCAGCGCCTGGGCCACGATCACCGCCGTGCGCAAGGCCGAGATGGTCGTGGTGGTGGCACGGTCCACCCCCTTGATCAGCTCCAGGTTGTTCTTGCGGATCAGGTCGAGGGCCAGATACCCCTGCATCGACACCGCCAGCTGGGTCAGGATGTCCTGCCGCTTCTGGCGGACGTAGAAGAGCACGTTCTCCTGGATGGCTCGCGCACGCTCGGGATCGCTCAGCTGCAGCATCTGCACCTTCTGTTCCAGGGCCTCGTCCAGCTTCGCCGCCATGTACGCGTACTGCTCAAGCCGCGTCTTCATCTGCCAGAGGTTGACCTTCTCCTGGTCGATGGCGGCGTTGTCCCGTTGCAGCTCCTCCTGCCCGTGGTAGAGGGACTGGATGATCGCATCGAGGCTGCTTTGGGCGGACTGGTAGCGGCGGAAGTAATCGCGCATCCGGTTGCCGAAGGGGAGGACACGGAAGAGCCGACGGCCTCCTCCCAGACCCTGTCGCTGGGGGTCGAGCTCCTCGATCTGACGACGCAGGGCGAGCAGGGACCGGGACACGTTGGAGCCCTGGCCCAGAGGCCCCTTCTCCATCGCCACCGCCGGTCGCTCCAGGAGCCGGTTCGAGACCTCGGCCGAGCGCCGGATCTCTTGGTTCCCCAGCTGGACCACGGAGTCGACCTTGCGCTGGAACTCGGGCGAGTGCACGTCCAGCTGCGTCAGCGAGTCCACGAAAGCGGTGACGGCCTGCTCGATCTGGCGCGCCGTCGACTCGTCGACCTGGAGCGAGGCAGCGGCCTGCTCCCGGCTGATGCTCGGCACCGGCTCCGGTGGCGTCAGGACGATCCGATCGCCGGCGCGATCTTCGGTCTCCGCAGGGGGGGATTCAGCTCTCCTGTCGGTCATCTCGCAGCTCCTCGACAACGCTCCTCAGCGGCCCCACCGAGCCGAGGTGCGATCTCCCTCCCACCGACGGCGTCCCCGCCGAGCAAGGCGCCCCATCGGAACCGGCCCGACTCGCGCCCGGCCCCTGGCGAGAGGGCCGATGCCGGGCGTGCCCGTCCGGTATCGTCCGGCCGGGGTGGCATCCAGCACCTCACCCGGCCGATGCTACGCCGCCCGAGGGCCAGGACGAGGCCCCTGGCCCGGCTTTCGGCCCCCCGCCCTCAGGTGACCACCCAGACCTTGCTCGCGGTCTCGTGGCTCAAGGTCGCGTCGCGCTCGTCCCCGATCCGCACCCGGAGCGTTCTTCCCACCTCGTCCACCTCCAGCACCGCAAGGCGCGTACCCGGGGTCAGGTTCCGCTCCTGGAGGTAGCGCAACAGCGCCGGCGCCTCCCGCTCGGCCACCTCCGAGATGCGGCTGACCTGGGCGACGGCGCCCGGACGGAGGGCCGAGAGCCGGACCTCCCGGGGATCCAGATCAGCGTGGCCGGGGATCGGGTTCCCATGCGGGCAGCAGGTGGGTCGTCCCAGGACCTCCCACAGACGTTGCTCGACCAGGTCGGAGACCGCGTGCTCGAGCCGGGCAGCCTCCTCGTCGGCCACCACCCAATCCAGGCCGAGACCGTCGGTCAGCCACCGCTCCATCACCCGATGACGACGGACGATGGCGGCGGCCGCCTCACGGCCTCGCTCGGTGAGTTCGATCTCCTTGCGGCTGTTGATGCGCACCATGCCGTCCCTGATCATCCGGCGCAGGGCCACGGTCACCGTGGGCCGGGTCACCCCCAGCCAATCGGCCAGGCGCGCGCTGCGCGCCCGCTCTCCTTCGGCTTCCAGGTAGTAGATCGCCTCCAGGTACCGAGAGACGACCTCGGACGGGGTCCGCGACTCCGCCAGGGCCACATCCGATGTGGTGCTCATGTCCTCCTACATGATGGCTGGCCCACGCCGCCAGCGACCACGCGAGAGATATCGCCGGCCGGCCACAGGGGACGAGCCTGGCCGGCCGGCGAGGAACGGATGCTCGCAGCTTCCGGCTCCGGGATCGGGCAGCGTGCGCTGCCCTCTGGCGGCCGCCCTCCACCGGCCGCCGGTCAGGGGGGCTGCCTAGACGGCCACCCGCTCCAGCTCTTCTTCGTCCTCGGGAACGCGCTGGGGATCACGCCAGCGGAAGAGGCGCTCTTGGACCTCGAAGATCGAGTCCAGGACCTCCTGGACGAGGGGGCTGTCACGCAGGGCCTCGAGGCAGGATGGCGGCAGCTCGGAGAGGGATTCGCGCATGCGCTCCCTCATGTCCTCAGGAATGATCTTGACCCCGTCCCGGTTCAGCTCTTCGAGCCGCCAGAGGACCCGGTCGGTGGCGTTGAGCATGCGGTAGAACGCATAGCGGCGCTCGTTCTCCCTCCGGATCGCCTCCTGCAGCTCTTCGATCGCTAAGTTCGTCTCGTCGATCATCACACCTACCTTCGTTCAGAGTGGTTCTCGGTGTCGAAGGCAACAGGCGGTTACCCCTCCGACCCCTTCCTGCGCCGTCTTTCCTCTCAACTTGTATCGTTTGAACGCTGGGGAACGTTCCGCAGAGGCGCGAGACCGGCGGCGGTGGCCGCGATCCTCTACCAGCGCGAGGGTGTATGGTACATCCCTTTCGTGGCCCGGAGGCCAGATCTCCCCGATCACCCCGGCCAGATCGGGCTGCCGGGAGGAGGAGTCCGGCCCGGGGAAGCGGCCTGGGAGGCCGCGGCCCGAGAGGTGGAGGAGGAGATCGGCGTCCCGGCCGCGGCGCTACACCCGCTGGGCGCCGGCAGCCCCCTCTACGCCGCCGTCACCAACTACTGCGTGGTCCCCTTCGTGGCCTGGCTGCCGCTGGAGGAGGTCCGCTTCCAGCCCGACCAGCGAGAGCTGGTGGGAGTGCTGGAGGTGCGCCTGGCCGACCTGCTCGACCCCCATGCCTGGCGGCAGGGCCCGGGCCCCTTCCCCGGCCCCCACTTCCCGGTGGGCGAGGCCACGATCTGGGGGCTCACCGCCCGCCTGCTCGGCGACCTGCTGCCCAGGATCAGCGCGGCGGCGCCAGACCTTTGAGGTCGATGGCCGGGTCGGCGAGCTGCTCGGGGTCCACCTCGACCCTGGCCTCGATCAGGCGTCGGAGCTGCCCGATGGTGCGGGCGTCGTTGACCCCCGCTGCCGCCACCAGACGGCCCTCGCGCAGGTAAAGGACGGTGAACGGCGGCTCGCCCATTCGCCCCCGCACCAAGGTCGCGTCCCACGGCAGGGCACCGCCCACGTACTGGAGGTTCAGGTCGTACTGATCGGACCAGAACCAAGGAGCCTCGGCGAAGGGACGACCCTGGCCAGCGATGGATCGTCCGGTCGCCTCGCCGTGGCGGATCGCGGTCTGGAAGTGCTCCACCCGGATGGCCGCCTCGTAGAGCGGGCTCCAGAACCGGGTGCCATCGCCGGCCGCGTACACGTCGGGGAGGTTGGTCCGACCCAGCTCGTCGACCAGGATCCCGTTCCGGCAATCGATCCCAGCCGCGGCGGCCAGCTCCTGGTTGGGCTCCGCGCCGACCGCCACCAAGGTCTCGGGCGGGAGCGGCGGCAGGGCCGAGAGCCCAGTGCGCAGGTCGACGCCGTGGGAGCGATGGACCTCGGCCAACCAGGCACCGACCTCGGCTCCTAGCACCCGGACGAGGGGCTGCTCGAGTGACTCGTACACCACCACCTCCAGGCCACGGGCTCGAGCCCCAGCCGCCACCTCGCAGCCGATGAACCCCGCCCCCACAATGTGGAGCTTCACCCCGGCCTCGAGCAGGGCACGCAGTCGATCGGCGTCGTCGAGCTCGCGCAGGTGGTGACGGTCCTCGTAGCCAGCCAGGCGCCGGGGCCGGGCGCCCGGAGCCAGCAGCAGCCGCCCATAGGTGAGCTGCTCGTCGGTGTCCAGGCGCACGTGATGCCGGTCGGGATCGATCTCGACCACCTCCACCCCAAGACGGAGCTCGGCGTCCGGGGTGGGGAAGAAGATCGCCGACCGCGGCAGATCCCCGACCAGGTACTGCTTGGACAGCGGAGGCCGCTGATACGGCGGATGGGGCTCGCGGCCCACCATCACCACCCGGCCGTCGAAGCCAGCCCGGCGCAGGCCGATGACGGCGGCCTGGGCGGCCGCTCCCGCCCCCACGACGACGACCGGATCGATGCTATTCGTGGCGATGATGGTGCAGCTGAGCCAACGATCCGACAAGGAACCCGCCCAGGATCACGGCTGCGACCACGTAGGCGAGGATCAGGTAGGTCATCGCGTCTCCGGTGCCGAGGCGAACTCAAGCTGGGCGGCCACGGCCCGGGCCTCGGCCGCGTCACGACGCGCCTGCAACCGATAGTGGATCGCCACCAGGACACCGCAGAAGAAGCCCACGGCAACCTGGGTCACCAGGTACGCCACCACCATCGGGGCGGGCATGGCCGGCCCACCCGGCGTGGCCAGGACCGGGCCGGGATGGAGGGTCCGCCACCACTCGACGCTGAAGTACACCACGGGCACGTCCACGAAGCCGATCACCCCCACCACCGCCGCCAGGCGCATGGCCGTCCGGCCCGGGGGGGCGAACCTTCGCACCAGCAGGTAGCCGGTATAGATGACCCACAGGGCGGCGGTCGAGGTGAGGCGGGCGTCCCAGGTCTGGGTCGGA
>DATGLL010000085.1:0-2885 GCA_035294145.1 Candidatus Dormiibacterota bacterium
GTTCGGCGTGCGGGCGCTCGGGGCCACCGACCCCGATCGGCTGGCGGAAGCCCTGCGGCGGGCCCAGGAGGTGGAGGAGCCGGTGCTGATCGAGGTGCCGGTGGGCGAGATGGCCGATCCCTGGCCGCTCATCCTGCGCACCCACCCGATTTAAAGCGCTGCTGGCGACCGGCGTCCCGGATCGCCGGTGATCGCGGTCTAGCTCCTCGTCCTGGCCATGGGATGCTGCTGGAGGTGGTCATCCTGCTGCTCGCGCGCCGCTTCTGGCGAGGGGCGGGCCCGGCGCGCCGCCCGGGCCCACCCGCGGCAGCCTCGCTCGCTTGACATAGGAGGATTTCCCATGACCGGCATCGAGGCCGTGGTCTTCGACGCCTACGGCACGCTGTTCGACGTCAACCGCATCCCCGGCCTGCCGGCCGAGGCGGTGGTCACCCTGCGCGAGAAGCAACTCCAGTACAGCTGGCTGGTGAGCCTGATGGGCACCTACCGCGACTTCCGGGACCTGACCCGGGCGGCGGCGGAGCACGCCCTGGCCCGGCACCGGGTCCGGGACGCGAGCGTCGAGCAGGTGATGGAGGCCCAGCTCCGGCTGCCGCTCTATCCCGAAGCACGGGCGGCGCTGGACATCATCGGCAGGCGGCGGCGCCTGGCGGTGCTCAGCAACGGCCACCCGGAGTCGCTGGATGCGCTGCTGGAGGCGGCCGGGGTCCGGGATCGTTTCCAGCAGGTGATGAGCGCCCACGAGGTCCGGGTCTTCAAGCCGGCACCGGCCGTCTACCGGCTGGCCCCGAACCGCCTGGGGCTCGCCCCCGAGCGCCTGCTCTTCGTCTCCGCCAACGGCTGGGACGCGGCCGGGGCCGCCGCCGCCGGCCTCCGGGTGGCCTGGGTGAACCGCTCCGGAGCGCCCCGGGAAGGGATCGGCGGGGAGCCCGAGCTGGTGGTGCCGGACCTGGCCGAGCTGGCCCGACGCCTCGGTTGACGGCGATCGTGTCCGGCGGGACGATCCCAGCATGGGGGTCCCGGAGGAGCAGGTGACGCCGGCCGAGGTCGTGGTCGCGGAGACCCTCGACTTCGTGCTCCGGGCCCTGGGGGCGGCCCCGCTCCGGCTGCTCGAGGTCGGCGGCGGACGGGGCGAGCTGGCCGCCGCCCTCCAGGCCCGGGGCCACGCCGTGACCATGGTCGACCCCGACCCGGAGGCGGTGGCCGCGGCCAGGGCGGCGGGGGTGGCCGCGCTCCCGGTCGGCCTGCTCGAGCACGAGGGCGGTCCCTACGACGTCGTGCTCTTCGTACGCTCGCTCCACCACCTCGGCGACCTGCGATCGGCCCTGGCCAGAACGGAGCGGCTCCTGGCCCCGGGGGGACTGGTCGTGGTCGAGGAGTTCGCCCGCGAGCGCGCCGACGCCGCCACCGCCGCCCTTGCCTTCGACCTGGAGGCGATCCTGGCCGCGGCCGGGGTGCTGCGCCCTCCGGCCGACGACGAGGAGGCGCCGGCCGGGGCCGATCCCCTCCAGCGCTGGCGGGCCCGCTACGGCACGGAGCGGGGCCTGCCCGGCGGAGCCGAGATGCTGGCCCTGGTGGAGGAGCGGTTCGAGGTGGTGGGGGTCGAGCCCTGCCCCTACCTCTACCGGCACCTGGGCCAGTGGCTGGAGCCCTCGGAGCGGGGCGCGGCGGTGACGCGGCGGCTCCTGGCGGCGGAGCGGGCCCGGCTGGAGCGGGGCGAGCTGGTCCCGCTGGGCCTGCGCCTCATCGCCCGGCGCCGGCCCTGACGACGGCCCGAAGGTGGTCACGGAAGCTCGTCGATTGAGCGTCTGCCGCGGACCTATCGTCACCGGACGCAATCAACTCTCGACTGGATGAGTCAATCCATATTTGCACCGACAACAACACGATTTGCACCGAATGCAACCTCGATCCAGATGGTTTGAAGCGGGACATCAGAACCTAGAATGCCGCCATGAGTGGACCCATGGGAGGAGGAGACACCCCCCTGAACCTGATCTGGCCGGAGATCACGGGCCGGTGTCAGCTGGAGTGTGTGCACTGCTACGCCGCCAGCGGCCCGAAGGCCTCACCCGGCACCATGACCGAGCGCGACTGGTGCCGGGTGATCGACCAGGCGGCGACCCTGGGGGTGGGCACGGTCCAGCTCATCGGGGAGAGCCGACCCTGCACCCCGGCCTGCCGGCCCTGGTCGGGCGGGCCCTGGCGGGAGGGATGACGGTCGAGGTCTACAGTAACCTGGTCGGGATCGCCCCTCGGCTCTGGGAGGTGCTGGAGCGGCCCGGGGTGCGGCTGGCCACCTCGTACTACTCGCCCAGGCCACAGGAGCACGAGGCCATCACCGGCCGACAAGGGAGCCACCAGCGGACGCCGAGGAACCTGAGGGAGGCGCTGCGGCGGGGGATCCCGGTCCGGGCGGGAGCGGTGGCGGAGCTGAAGGGGCTGGGGGTGGCAGAGGTGCGGGTGGACCGGATGCGGCGGGTCGGACGCGGGGCCGGGACCACCGTCTCCGACCTCGACCAGCTCTGCGGGCACTGCGGGGAGGGCAAGCTGGCCATCTCCCCCGAGGGCGAGGTGTGGCCCTGCGTGTTCAGCCGCTGGCTGCGGTTGGGCAACGTGCGCGCGTCCTCGCTGGCCGAGGTGAACCTCCGGGCGAAGCCGGTGCGACGATGGCTCGCAGCTGCCTTCGCCAACCATCTCCGGGACCCATCCCTCGGCCGGCGCTGCGATCCCGACCGACTGTGCCGTTGCCGCCGAGTACGCAATAGCACTCACGCGGCACCCCTCACGGGGTTGCCCTTGCGGGCTTCGCGCTTCCTCGCCGCGTGCCCGGGAGGCCCGGGTCTTACCGCGGCTCTGCGCTTCACGAAGGCTCCAACTGAGCC
>DATGLL010000086.1:0-4908 GCA_035294145.1 Candidatus Dormiibacterota bacterium
CTGGCCATGGCGCTGGCGGCGTAGGAGCAGGACGAAGAGGCGGCACCGAGCAGCGACGCGACCGCCAGGCTCCGCGGGCCACGGTCGCCCATCACCCGCTCCAGCTCCGAGCGCCGGACGAACGCCTGCACCGCGCCCGACAGCCCGAAGCCGAGGATCAGCGGCCACAGCGTGTCCCAGAACATGAAGAAGGCCATCCGCAGGCTCGCGCCGATCGCCTCCAGCACCTCAAGTGCCATGGCTCCTCCTCACAGGGACATCGGTTGCCACACCTCTTAGCTCTCGCAGCGCGAAGACGAGCCGGCCCAGGGGCCCAGCCTCGCAGCTGGGAAGACGGTCCTCCACCGGACAGACCAGCCCGTCGAATCCGACCTCGGGAGGCTCAGGTCCTGGGGGAGCGTTCCACCACCTTGGCCAGCTCATCGACTCCTCTCACCCTCGATCGCGCTCGACGACGTTCACCACGCCGCTCCTGACACGGCCTTTGAGCAACCGCCCCACCCGGTCGACGGCCGCCTTGATGGCATCGACCTGGCTCAGTCCATCGATGCGGTGCAAGCGGGCGGGGAGGACTCCTCGTCCTTCCGGCGGTCTGGCCTCACGCTCGGATAATACCCCATAGCAGTATGGGGTTATCGCATGGAAACCCGACGGGACGGCCTGCGCTCATCCGATCCGGCCGCGAGGCGCAGCCTGCCCCAGGCGGCGACGGCCGGATCAGGCTCATCTCCCCTGACGACGATTGGCGGGGCTGGGGCGCTCGGGTATCGTCCCTAGGAGCCGCCTATGGCCCAGATGTCGGCACACCGGTCGGCGCTGGCCCAGGTGCAGAGTGGGGATGGGCTCGCATCGTGTGGCCCTGGCCACTTGATCGAGCCGCTCCCCGAGGATCGGCGAGGTCTCGGATCGGACACGGGGCGTCGGGGCGCATCACGACGCCCTTGCCGCCATCGAAGCGGGAGAGATGTCGGGCGGTGCGAAGACGGTGCGTACCCTCCGGTCACCATGCCGCGTCATGAACGGCACCTCCATCGTCTCTCTCGACCGGAGGTGGCGCTGGGACGGCAGCTCCCGGGTTCCGATCGAGCCCACCACCCCGGGTCGCGGCGCCGGAGACACTCCCCCACCTGAGCGCTGGTGATCGCCTTCGGCCTCTACCTCACCATCTCGCTGTGGCGAGGCGGGGCGCCGTTGCTGGCAGTGCCGCTGGGGTGCGTGGTGCTGTTGAGCGGCGCCGGCGTCGCCCTCGGGGCGCTCCAGGCGCGACCGCTGGTGCGGATCGAGCCCGACGGGATCTGGCTCCAAAAGGCCTGGGTAGGGCTGGCGGCCCTGCGCCTGACCGCCGGGCCGGGTGGAGCAGCGCTGGCGGCTGGCTGCGCTCTCCTCCTCTGGTGGGTGGGGATGGGCGACCTGGGGTTGCCCCTGCTGCTGGCCTCTCTGCTCGACGCCGTCACCCGGCTGGCGCAGTCGGTGCCGGTGGCGCGGGTGGCCGGGGTGCCGGTCCCGCCGGTGCCCTGGAGCCAAGGCGGCCCCGGCGAGGCGTCGGGCGCTAGATGTTCATCCCTCGGCGGACGATCCGCCAGGTCCGCTCCAGCCGGCGCTTCGGGCTCATGGCCGGCATCACCCTGGAGATCGACCCGGCCAGCTGGCCGTAGGTGACGCCGCAATCGGTCTGAGCCGCGCCCATGGCCCACTGGGCCATGTACGTGCTGGTCGACCTCCCCGATCGGCTCCTGCTCCTGGCCCGCTGCCACCGGCTGGCGGAGATGGACCCCGGCGCACCCATTTCCCCCTCCTGGGCGAGGCCTGGCCGGGGCGGCGGTTGCACTGGGCGTACGGGGGGTAACGACAGCTGACGTGTCCACACACCACCATTCACTCCCGTCAACTCGAAGCAGTGGGCTCGCCAGCAAGGCATCCCTCCCGTCACCGCCTCCCGCTGCTTCTCGTCGGGCACGCTTCCCGGCCCGGCCCGGCGAGTCGGTCACCTGATCCTGGGGGACGCCCCGGCGTGACCGCTCGCGTGTCCGCTCCCGATCGACGCTCCGATCTGGACCGGCAGGTGGCGCGTGCTGCCGCTTGGGTGGCCCAGGAGGGGCTCGCCGTCGGGAGCCTTCTGACCGAGGTTGGCTCGGCCCTGAACGGAACGCGTCGGAGGTTCCTGGCCTTGCGGCGTGACCCGACCGTGACCACGATCGTGGTCGAGCCTCGGGACCGCTTGGCGCGGTTCGGGGCCGAGGAGGTGGAGGCTGCGCTCGCCGCTCAGGGAGGACGGCAGGTGGGGGTCGATCCTTCCGAGGTCGACGAGGATCTGGTCCGAGACGTAAGCGAGCTCCTGAGCGGCCTCGGTGCCCGGCGTGCCGCCGCCCGGCCGTCGACCCGGGGCAGGCCGAGGTGATGGTGACGGTGCGACGTCCGGATGGAACGCCACCCGTGCAGCCGTTCGGGCTCGACGCCCTCGACCTGGCCTGAATGGGCCCCAGTTGCTCGACCTGCTCTCCCCGCCCGAGAGCGCCCTTCGCCCCTCCCGGCATCCGTATCTGGGCATCCACCTCGAGACCGGGCCCGGGAGCCTCGGCCTCTGGACGACATGGGAGCTCGCATCGCCCCGGAGCCCTGCCGAGTGCTGGCCGGGATGGATGGAAGGTCAGCTTCTAGGAGAATCGCTTCGAGGAGCAGACCATACGTTGCCGGCCAGCCCCGGTCCTCCCCGACCCGGACCCGGTCGCGGCCCTGGACCGCCCGGTGACGGTGCTGCTCTCGGACCCGGGGGCCCCCATCTCCTCGCCGCTGACCGACCGGGTGGCGCGGAACCCGAGCCTGGCCCAATCCAGAGCCGGCGACCGGTCGCCGAGCGAGGGCCGCTTGCGATGAACGCCTCCATCTCCGGCCGAGGCACGGTGTAGACGCGCTGGCGCCCGGGCGGTGAGGAATTCGTCCATGGTTCGCTGCGGAATCGCGACCGCGCTCCCTCCCCCACCCCTAGCCTGTCCTCAGCAGATGCGTCCAGGCGTCTCGGCCCTCGGCCGGGCGCGTTCAGGAGGTGATCTCGATGGTGACCAGGTTCAGGTCCCGGCGTCGCGACCGCCGTCCCCTCATGATCGGTGCCGTCGCCGGGGGTGCCGTGTTCCTTCTCGCCTCGGCGCTGTTGATGAGGAGGCGTCTCCAGCCGGCGAGCGCTCCCGCCACCCCCAGCTGAGAGCCGGTCCCCGCCGGGCGGCGCCGTCCCGAGGACGGCCGGGGCTGCGACCGGCGCGATCGGGCCCGGCTCGGGCCGGTCGCCTCCGGCAACGAGGACATCCACCGGGCCGACCAGGCCATCCTCGACCCGATCCGCGACCCGGGTCACCTGGCTGCTGGCCCGGCCACACAACGGCTGAACCTCGTGTCGGCCCTGGGCTTGAGGCCGCCTGCCTTGCCCCTCCCGTCGTCTCCGTGCTGTCTCCTGTGCCGAAAGGCCACGCTGATCGTCGGTCACGCGGCGGCGTGCGCGCGCCCTGCACTGGCGATCTTCGAAGGTGAACGCCCTGACGATCGGCCTCCACGAGTCGTGATCGACGCCGCGCAGGCATTCGCGGATGGAGCCGGACGGACCAGGGCGCTACGTGACCACGCGTGGGTGGCACGCCGGGCAGCGAGGGCAGCCCACGATGCAGAACAGGCCGCGGCGAGCGAAGCCACGCCTGCGGCCGCTCACGCCGCCCGGGCCTTCGAGCTCTCCGCCGGAAAGGACGATCCTGCTGTCGGAGCCGGCCACATTCGCGGTCACGGATCCTCACGCATCCCGTCGTGGTGGACGTCCTGAGGCGCTACCCGGTCGTCCCGCGCTCGGCCTCGAGCCGGCGACGGCTGGGGCAACCGACGCCTCCCCAACGGCGGCCACGGCACCTGGGATGCATCCGCCTGGCAGGCCGGGGCCGGCCGGCACCGCGGATTGCGGTGCCCCTGGGCCCGGATTGGGCCACCGCCGGCGGGCCACTCACCGGCTGGCCCGGGGGGCGGGATGCCCTGGCGGACCGGCCCCGCTGCGGTCGCCCGCCCAAGCTGGGTGGTGACGACCCGGAGGCCATGAAGGGGTCGCGAACCCGGGACGCAGAGGATCTGGGCCCTGGCCCAGCTGGCCTGGACCCGCGGGTCACGATCGGGCCGCAGCGGCTGCACGTGCGGTGGCACCGGCGCGGCTGGAGCTGGATGCGCCCAACCTGCCGGCCGGAGGGCAGGTTCTCGCGCTCCTTGGCCAGCCGCCGGTGGTGACCCCGTCAGACGAGCGTCCGTCCCACCACCCACTGAGCCCAGCCAGGGAGGGCCCACGGCCTGCCCGGTCCGCCCCGCGGCCCGGTCCCTCCCTCGGCCCACCTCGGCGTCGGAGAGAGCGGTGGGGGATCCACGTCGGCCGGGCATCATCGTCACCTCCCATGCCGAGGCCAGCTCCCTCCCCCGGAGACTCCCCCAGCTCACGCGTTTCAGAACCCCTCCAGTCCCCGGCCCGGGCCATCACCGGTGCCGGTGGACAGGGGATCCGTCTCTTTCCTCCACATCGCAGGGAAGGGTCGCGGCCAACCCGAGGAAGGGAGGTGGGAAGGCCGCTCACGCTCCACCGGCGGCCCGCTCCCCGAGGAAGAGCTCGGGGCCCTCTCGAACGCCCGCTGACAGCCCGGGCGCCGATGAGGGATCCAGAGCACCAGGCCCAGCTCGATGACCAGGTTGGTGGAGGCGAGCATGAAGGCCATGGCGGCGGTGAAGTCGGCGCCTTTCTGGAAGAGCGACCTGGCCATGGCGCTGGCGGCGTAGGAGCAGGACGAAGAGGCGGCACCGAGCAGCGACGCGACCGCCAGGCTCCGCGGGCCACGGTCGCCCATCACCCGCTCCAGCTCCGAGCGCCGGACGAACGCCTGCACCGCGCCCGAC